>JAISET010000213.1 GCA_031264015.1 Deltaproteobacteria bacterium
AACAATTTTTAATTATATTGTATTACATTGAAAATTAAGCTAAAAAATTATCAAGATTTGTTTTGGACGATTTGACGTGATTTATTCGTATTTCTTTCAATGACTTAATTTGGTTACTATTTTCATACTGAAATTGACTATTATACAAAATTCCTGTAAAATGAATTTCGCTTTTTGGAGGTACATAAGTATCGATGAATGCAGCTGCATTGTTAAATGCTGTAGCTGAATAATTGCCTTTATGATCTCCAGTTTAGACTGATATTCTTAGAGGTATAAAATTTAAGCCATTTTTAAGGTCAACAAATTTACCTATTCTATTAACTATACCATCAAGTTAAATTTTAGTTGTTGTTTGAAAAATCATGATGATACTCCTTAAAAAATATCATCGTTATTTTGATTAAAATCGTCATCTTGTTTTATGCTATTTATCCTGATTTTATCGATGGACTTCGTTTGACCAGAATTTTTATCTTGGAATTTTTCCTGGTATAGTGCTCCCAGGACGCATACTTCCGAACCTGGGGAAAGATTTAAAATGATTTTAGCTGTTTCATTATAAGCCGTGGCCACGAAGTTACAAGTACGGTTCCCAAACTGGAATGAGATTTTTGGATTAATGGCATGGTCCCCATTGTGCTGAAGCTTTATAAGCTTACCAGGATCTTCAATTTTTACCGTAAGTTCTATCTTATTAATTTGATCCATGATCATTCTCCATAAAAATAATGTACTAATTATAAAAAATAATTTAACAATAATTTATTCAAGTCATAACTAATCACATAATATCATTATGGTTATTAAAAATAATATTTCATATCTTTACTTAATTTATTGCCCACACCATAATCAATAACATGGCAGTTGCGTTTCAATCGGATGTCCTTGATAAAGAAATCCAGGGTTAACTTCACTCAGTCGTATGCTCTTTGAAAAAATGGATTTGAAAATTGTGAACCACCTGAGATAAAATACGATTGGAAAGACGGGAAAACGGCCACATATGATGAGGTGATTAGTTTCCAATACCGACCGATGTTTGATCTATAAATCTGATAGGAGGTATGGTTTGCCAATTACACAAAAAAAGATGAAATTGCTTCAATCGTTTCGGTGACCAAATCAGCTGTTGACTGCGATAAAATTTACCTGTTTGGTTCTTATGCCTATGGGGAGCCGACTGAGGACAGTGACTTGGATTTCTACGTGGTAGTACCCAATGATTCTGAGAGAATACGGTAATTACGAATGAAAATATACATTGCTTTGCGGGATGTCATACGGACACCTGTCGATATACTTGTTTCTCGCACAGGCAGATTCGCCGAATTGTGCCTTCTTCCCATACTAGAAAATACAATTATGAACGAAGAAATTTTATTCTATGAACATATTTGATGAAGTCAAGAAATGGTTTGACAAAGCCAAGGAAGATTTACGAGTCGCTTCACTGCTGCTTAATGAGGAGGCCCAGCGACTTCCGCAAATTTGTAGTTCGAGAGCGGTTAAAGGCTAGTTTGTCCCCTAAAGCCGGGGCGGGCAAGTCCTTAAACATGCCGAATAGGCGCCCGGCCTATGACGGCTGGCGGCGCCTGGCATGCCGCATGCTGATTATTTGAAGCCAGACCCTGCCGCCTGGGCCTGGCGACGGATTGGGCCGACGATTAAATCGGGCTCCGAAACTTCGCGGGCCGCCCCCGTGAACGCTTACGTTATATTTGATTGTCTTTTCTTTTATATAATAATCGTTTTTAAATTAGATTGTTTTTTCTTTAATATAACTATCATTTTTTCAAATTAAATTGTCTTTTTTTTTATTTAAGCCGTCTTTTTTCCGACCGGAACCCCGGAACGCCGCCAGGAGCCTCGCCGGCGAGACATTGCCCGCCGTCCGCGGCGTCGTTTCCCGGGTCAAATTTCGGAGGAACGCCCCAGACGACGGTCCCCCGTGCCAGCCAGGGCGGTCGATTGCCGACGCCCCGCCGACATTTCGGCGACCCGGCGACGACGCCCGGGACCACCGCCCGCCATGACTTTGAGCCCGGGGGACGAGGCCTTTTCGCCCTCCCGCCCCGAGGCGACACCTTTCAAGCGGAATCCATCCAACCACAACTTATCAGTTCGGCGCGCCCGCTGCGGGCCGGGCGTTTTTTTGCCGTCCGGCCGGCGCGGGGCCCTTGTGTTTTTTTCCAGCTTGAGCGCCGGACGGTTTTTTACCCGCTTTTCAGCCGCTATCAGGGAGGCTGACATGCCGGTCATCGACTTGAGCTATCCGCTTGCGGACACGACCGTGGTGCTGCCGGGGCACCCCAGGCCCGTCTATGAATGGTTGAAGACCATCGTCACCAAGGGCTGCAACCACACCGTCATCAAAATCGGCGTCCACGCGGGGACCCACGCCGACGCCCCGCTCCATTTCCTGCAGGGCGGGGCGAGCAACGACAACGTCCCTCTGGAGCATTTCTGGGGCAGGGCCGGGATCTTCAGGTCCAAGGTCCCCCCCCCCGCGGGCCGGGAGATCACCGCCGCCGAGGTTAAAGAGTCAGGTTTCGAGCTGTCCGGGGCCAAAATCTTCGTCCCGGACACCGGGATCTCCGCCTATGCCGGCACCAGGGACTATAACGAGAAGTTCGCCGTCCCCGGCGAGGACCTGGTCGACTGGCCGCTCGGCCGGGGGGGCCTGACCTTCATGACCGACGCCACCAGCGTCGACCCCGGGATCTCCCGCGAGAACCCCAGGCACAAGCAGCTCTTCAAAAAGGGGGCCGCCGTGGTCTAGAACCTGGACAACCTCTCCAAGATCCCCGCCAACACCGACTTCGTCATCAGCGCCCTGCCGCTGAAGTTCCCCGGCCGGGAGGGGGCCCCCGCGCGGGCCGCCGCCTGGGTCGACTGACCGGCAGGCCTGCGGTCTGACGGCCGGCAGGCCTGCGAATATCGAAGTTTTGGAAAATTCCCCGGGGCTGGCGGGACGGTCTTCCGCCGTTTTCGCGGCCCTCTTTTTTTCCGCCGCCCGGCTCCTTTCTTCTTTTGGGCCCCCGGTTTCTTTTTTTTGCCCCGGAATTTATTCCCCTCGGCGGCTATTTTTGACCGTCACTTTTAGTTTCATTTCGTTGCCGGCGCCGTTTGATTTAATTCCTTCCCCGTCCCGCCGCCGTCTTTCCCCCGCCGGCCGCTTCCCGGGCCGCGGGAAAAAATGTTAGTAAAATCTTGACTTACGAACATGTGTTCAATAAAATTGGCTTCATGTTGACAGATGAAGGCTAAGTTTTTGTTTTCGGGGCAAGTTTTCGCTGGGGTCTCGTCCGCAAACACCCGTCGGTTCGACCCGGTTCGGTCCGATTCGTCGGGGCGGGCGTCATTTTATTTTTAGGTAGGGTGGCCGATGGGAGGAATGAGGGAAAAGATATTGCAGGTCTCTTTGTCGCTTTTTGCTAAGGACGGCTACGAGGGCGTCTCGGTCAGCGACATCTCCGAGAAGCTCAACATCACCAAGGGGGCCCTGTACCGGCATTTCCAGGGCAAGCGCGACATCTACGACGCCATCCTCACCCGCGTGGAGGAGCACGTCCGCCCCATGCCAGCCGACTTCGGCCTGCCCCGGGGGCCGCTCACCGACGCGAACAGGGAGGAGTACCGCCGGGCCGACCCCTCCGCCCTCAAGCTGTACGCCATGGCCGCCTTCAGGCACTGGACGGAGAACGAGTTCGCCCGCTCGTTTCGGCAGCTGCTGGTCATGGAGCAGTTTCACGACGAGAGGGCGGCCGGGCTGATGTCCGTGGAGTTCGTCTCGGGCATCCTGGGCTACCTGGGCGACCTTCTGGGCGAGATGTCCGCCCTGACCTCCGTCCCGGCGCAGGGGGACCTGCTGGCCCTCGAGTTCTACGCCCCGCTCCACATGCTCATGGGCTTCCTCGGGGCGACGATTCACGGCGAGAAGCTCGCCTCGCTGGCCTCGAGGCACGTCGACGCCTTCTTCGACAGGTGGCTGCGCTAGGGGAGGGGACCCCGGGACGACCCGGCCGGGACCGGGGGACGACTTGCGGAAAACCAGAGGGCGGCTCGGGCGAGACCCTGGCGCGACCGGGGCGACTCGGGAAAAACCGCCGGGGACGCCCGTCCGCAGGGGATTTCGCCGGGAGGGGCGCGCCGTAATTTTTCCGCCGAAAGACGGAAAAATCATTCCCGCCAGCTTTTCAGCCCGGCCTGTTTTTGGTATCATATGACAGGTGAAAAATCTTTCCGGCTTTTTTTCGGGAGGTGCAGGGTGCCGCGGACGAACATTTTGGCCCGCCTCGGCCCGCCCGCCTTATTTCTCGGGGCGGCGCTTCTGGCGTTTTTCTGGGGGTTCGGAACGGGGCCGGGGGCCCCGGCGGCGGCCCAGCAGGCCCCGCCGGCCGCCGCCGCCGTCGCCCCCGCCGCCTCGGGCGACGCGGACGAGGCCGGCGGGACGGGCGAGGCCAGGGACGAGGTGGGGGAGGTCTGGCTGACCCCGGTGCCCCTGCCCGAGAACCGGGCGGAACCCCGGGCGGCGGAGGCCCCGAAGCCGCCGGCCGACCTGGCGCCGGTCAGGGCCGCCAACGGGCTCTACGGCTACGCCAACCAGGCGGGGGTGCTTTTCATCAACCCCGTCTACGAGGCAGCCAACCCCTTCGGGGAGGACGACGCCGCCTGGGTCAAACTGGACGGGCGCTACGGGCTTTTGGACGTCGAGGGGCGCTGGCTGGTGGAGCCGCGGCTCGACTTCGTCATGGTGGCCGACTTCTTTCCCGACTCCCTGGCCGAGGCCCAGTCCCCGGACGGGGGGCGGGGCTTCATCAACCGCTCGGGGGAGTGGGTGGTCGAGCCTGTCTACCAGCGGACCAGGGGCTTCCGGCGCGGCAGCGCCCTGGCCCCCGTCCAGAACGCCGACTCTCTCTGGGGCTATATCGACGCGGACGGCGACGAGGTCATCCCGCCCAGATTCGCCAACGCCAGGCAGTTCGACCAGGGCGGCCTGGCCCTGGTCAAGACGGCCGAGGAAGCCTGGGGCTTTGTCGACCTCAAGGGCGAGTTCGTCATCGGGCCCAAATTTGTCGACGCCCGCAGCTTCGGCGCCAACGGCCTGGCCGCGGTCAGGCTGGAGGAGGGCGGCCTCTTCGGCTTTATCGACCGCGCGGGCAGGCTGGTCGTCGAGCCCAGATTCGGCGACGTCTCGGCGCCCTCGAGTCATTCCGCCCTCTCGGCCGCGGCCGACGCCGACGGTCTCTGGGGCTTCGTCGACCGCCAGGGAGAGTGGGTCATCGGGCCCAAGTACGCCCGCCTGAGCCCCTTCGCCGCCAGCGGCTTCGCCCGTTTCAAACAGGAGGACGGGACCATGGGCCTCATCAACGAGAACGGCCAGGTGGTGCTCGAGCCTCAGTTCGACTACGTGGGGGACTTCACCGTCCTGGGCGAGCCCGTGGAGTACACCAACGCCCTCTCCCCCTCCGGCCTCTGGGGCATCGTCAACAAAAGCGGCGAGTGGGTCGTCGCCCCGGACCACTCCTTGTGCCTCTACCGCCTGGACGGGCTGACGGCCGTCAAGGCGGACGACGGGGAGAGCTGGTCCTACCTCAACCTGGCCGGCGACTCCAGGGTGCCCCTGGGCTACCTGGCCTCGCGGGACGCCCGGCCGGAGTGAGGCCTGTTCGCCGCCTCCGCGCGTCCGACAAACATCGGGGCGCGTCTGCCGGACTCGCGGAGGCGTCCGCCAATTAACATCGGCGCGCCCGCCGTCCGCGGGAGGAGTTGACAGTGACCGTCTTGGTTACCGGAGGGGCCGGGTTCATCGGGACCAATTTTATTTTGCGCTGGCTGGCCGCCGGGGGCGACAAGGTCGTCAACCTGGACAAGCTGACCTACGCGGGCAACAGGCATAATTTGAGCGGGCTGAGCGCGGACCGGCACGAGCTCGTCCAGGCCGACATCGGGGACCGGGAGGCGGTGGACCGTCTGCTGGCCGGGCGCAGGCCCCGGGCGGTGGTCAACTTCGCCGCCGAGTCCCACGTCGACCGCTCCATCCACGGCCCGGCGGATTTTGTCGAGACCAACGTGGTGGGGACCTTCAACTTGCTCGAGTCCGTCCGGGGGTATTGGGGGACCCTCAGGGGGGAGGAGGCCTCCGGCTTCCGCTTCCTGCACGTCTCCACCGACGAGGTCTACGGGTCCCTGACTCCTGAGGCCCCGGCTTTTACCGAAGACAGCCCCTACGCCCCCAACAGCCCCTATTCCGCCACCAAGGCCGCCTCGGACCATCTGGTCAGGGCCTACCGGCACACCTACGGCCTGCCGACGCTGACCACCAACTGCTCCAACAATTACGGCCCCTACCAGTTTCCGGAAAAGCTCGTCCCCCTGATGATTTTAAACGGCCTCGAGGGCAGGCCCCTGCCAGTCTACGGGGACGGGCGGCAGGTGCGCGACTGGCTCCACGTCCACGACCACGTCCGGGCCATCGCCCTGGTCCTGGAGCGCGGCCGGGTCGGCGGGACCTATAACATCGGCGGAAGAAGCGAGAAGTCCAACCTCGAGGTGGTCCTGGCCGTCTGCCGATTGCTCGACGAGCTGGCCCCCGACGAGAAAATCGGCCCCCGGGAGAGGCTGGTCGCCTTTGTCGCCGACCGTCCGGGCCACGACCGCCGCTACGCCGTGGACTTCGGGCTCATCGCCTCCGAGCTGGGCTTCGAGCCCTCCTTCGACTTCGTCTCCGGGCTTCGGGCGACCGTCGGGTGGTATCTGGCCAACCGGCCGTGGGTCGAGAGCGTCACCTCCGGCGGCTACCGCTCCTGGATCGACCAAAACTACGGCGAGTCCCGCGGCGCCGCCGCCCGGGCGGGGGGAGACGCCGGCCGGCCGGGCGGCGCCGACGGCGAAGGAGGAAATGTCCGATGAGCGCGAGGAAGGGCATCATTTTGGCGGGCGGGTCCGGGAGCAGGCTGCATCCGGCCACCCTGGTCGTCTCCAAGCAGCTCCTGCCGATTTTCGACAAGCCCATGGTCTACCATCCCCTGTCCACCCTGATGATGGCGGGCCTAAGGGAGATCCTGCTCATCTCCACCCCCCAGGACCTGCCCCTTTTCCAGAGGCTTCTGGGGGACGGGCGCAAGTGGGGCCTGAGCCTCTCCTACGCCGTGCAGCCCAGCCCCGACGGCCTGGCCCAGGCGCTGATCATCGCCGAGGAATTTCTCGAGGGGGGCCCCTCGGCCCTGATCCTGGGCGACAACCTCTTTTTCGGGCACGAGCTCGTCAATTTATTGACGGAGGCCAACGCCTCGGAGGGGGAGGGGGCGACGGTCTTCGCCTACCACGTCAACGCCCCCCAGCGCTACGGGGTGGTGACGTTCGACAAGCGGCTCCGGGTCCTCGACCTCGAGGAGAAGCCCGCCGAGCCCAAGAGCAACTTCGCCGTCACCGGCCTCTATTTTTACGACAGTCAGGCCCCCGCCCTGGCCGGCCTGCTCAAACCCTCGGGCCGGGGGGAGCTGGAGATCACGGACTTGAATCGCCTGTACCTCGAGCGGGGGAGTCTCTCCGTCAAGGTCATGGGCCGGGGCTACGCCTGGCTGGACACAGGCACCCACGAGACTTTGCTCGAGGCCGGCCAGTTCATCCAGACCATCGAGAAAAGGCAGGGCATGAAGGTGGCCTGTCCCGAGGAGATAGCCTGGCGCAAGGGCTGGATCAGCGACGAGCAGCTCCTGGAGCTGGCCGGACCACTCGCCAAGAACGGCTACGGCCAGTACCTGCAGGGCCTTTTGAACCTGAGCTATTCCTAAGGGCCGCCCCCGGCGTCCCGCGGCCGGCGCGGGGCGCCCCCGCCGTCAATAAATTGTCCCCGCCTCAGTCGGGCCGGCCTCCGCCTGTCGTTTCGAGCCGCCCCCCCCTCCCGTCCGTCTTGTCTTCCCCGTCGACCCCCGTCCGCCGTCATTTCCCCTTTCGCCCCGGCCAAATGGTTTCGCGCGTCCCCCGGGCCCGCCCCGCTATTTTTCTCGTCTTTGTCGCCAAAACCCCGACTTTTTTTCGTCGTCGCCGCCGCCGTCCGCCGCGCCGGCATTTTCGGCCGTGCCCCGGTTTTCAGGGCCGCCCGGGAGTCGCCGGCAGCCGCGGCCCGGGCGGGTTTTGTCCGTAAGACAGGCTTTGCCCTGAATAAAAATCCCAGGTCTTGAAGAAAAATTCAGCTCGTATATAGGAAATTCAACTAGCCTAATTTCACTCAAGGAGATGAATTATGGCTCCAATAGCCGCTGACAGGCTGATTTTTGACCTTTCAGGATAAAAAATTCAAATATATTGTTAATATTTTGACAATTTATTAAATTGTTCATAATAAATCTGGATACAATGGTTGTTTTATGATATGTTGATAAAAATGGAGGAGCGAAATTAAAGGCCGCCCGTCTTTTTAAACCCAATCAAACAACCTGAAATTGAGATGTTAATTGAGTTAATTGATAAGCTCGTTCAAAAATGTGCCTTCTAATTACAGTTTGTTTGAGTCCAAATTTGTGAAAGAATGCCTCGTCGAAAAATCCGGCCGTCTTTTTGTCAGGAACTAGAAGGCTTAGCCTGGGGCTGAAAAATTTTTTGACTGAAATATCAAGGCCGGCGACGGGCGGAAGGAAATTGAAAGTCGTTTTTTTTTTTTTTTTGAGGAGGTCAGGCGCGCCTTTTTTCCGGCGGTCGGAGCCTGCCGGAGCTATTTCCGCCCGCGGTCGGGAGGATCGGGCCCGGCGAATCCGGTCGGGAGGAGCAAGTCGGGAGGAGCAAGTCGGGACGGAGGGGGGCCGAGGACGGCCGACGACGGTTTGGGGTCGACCGGGCATAGGCCGACCTGGACGGTTGTCATTCTTTGTCGTCGGTTCAAAAGAGGCCGTATTTATGGCTGACAGTTGTCACGGCGGGCCGCGGCAGGCGCGGGGCTCGCTGGCGCGGGCGTCGACAGTTCTATTCTGTCCAACCGAGTCCGAGTGTCGACGACATGGCGCGAGACATGGAGGACCATGACTTTTTTATTATTATTTTCCTTTATTGATGTTCGTCAGCTTGACATGCCTCGAAGCTTCATTTTTTCCGCGTCCTCGTCTTTTGAACGGCCCGGGATTAAATCAGGGCCGGACGAGGCCGTGGGCGGGGAAAGAATTTAACCCGGCGGGGACCGGTCCGGACCGGCCCGTCCGACCCCAGGTGACAAATGACGTTAAAAATCGAAAAAGTTAAATATTCTGGAAAGATCAACGAAACCCCTCTCGGGACGCAGAAAGTGGTCGTCGGCGGACAGGCGGCCTATCCCTTCCACGACTTCGAGGGGGCGCTGCCGAACAGGCCCAAGTTCGCCCTGCAGGTCTGGGACGTCAACCCCGAGGACTCTTTCCCGCCCCCCCTGGCCGAGGCCTACGCGGGCGTTTTGGGAGACCCGGCGGCCTGGGCCAAAAAGGCCGTCGATTACGGGGCCGACATCATCTCCGTCCATCTGAAGAGCTCGGACCCCAACGGGGCCGACACGGGGCCCGAGGAGGCCGTGGACACGGTGGGCAGGGTCCTGGCCGCGGTGGACGTCCCCGTCATCGTCTTCGGGGTTGACAACGCCGACAAGGACAACAAGACGCTGTCCGCGGTGGCCGAGGCCTTTCCGAACAAGAATCTTGTTTTGGGCCCCCTGACCGACAAGAATTACAAGCAGATCGGAGCCCAGGCCCTGGCCTACGGGCACTCGGTCATCGCCCGCACCCCCATCGACGTCAACTTGGCCAAGCAGCTCAACATCCTATTGATGGATCTGGGCCTCAAGAACGACAAGATCCTGATCGACCCCAACACCGGCGGCTTGGGCTACGGCATGGAGTACTGCTATTCCGTCATGGAGCGCATCACCATCGCCGCCCTGATCCAGGCCGACGACAAGCTCCAGCAGCCCATCGTCAACATCCTGGGCGAGGAGATCTGGAAGCTCAAGGAGGTCAACCAGCTGACGGCCGAGCATCCCGTCCTGGGCGACCAGTTCAGCCGAGGGGTGCTGATGGAGACCACCGAGGCCGTCTCCCTGCTCAGCGCCGGCTCCAGCCTGCTGGTCATGGCCCACCCGGCCACCCTGAGGCTGGTGCGCGATTATGTCGACTCGATGTTCGAGGGCGGGGACATCGTCGCCGAAGAATTCGACGTCCCCATCACGGACCTGGGCGGCGTGGCCGAACCCGCGTCCGGCAAGAAGGCGGAGGCCCCGGCGGCGGCGGCCGCACCTGCCGCCGAGGTGAAAAAGGCGGAGGCGCCTCCCGCCCCCGCCCCGGTCAAGGAGAAGAAGCCCGAGCCTGCTCCAGCTCCCGTCGAGGAAAAGAAGACCGAGGCGCCTCCCGCTCCCGCCCCGGTCAAGGAGAAGAAGCCCGAGCCCGCCCCGGCGCCTGTTGAGGAAAAGAAAGCCGAGCCTGCCCCCGCCCCGGTCGAAAAGAAGAAACCCGAGCCGGCTCCAGCTCCTGTCGAGGAAAAGAAGACCGAGGCGCCTCCCGTCCCCGCCCCGGTCGAGGAGAAGAGGGCCGAGCCCGCCCCAGCTCCTGTCGAGGAAAAGAAGACCGAGGCGCCTCCCGCACCCGCCCCGGTCGAGGAGAAGAAACCCGAGCCCGCCCCATCTCCTGTCGAGGAAAAGAAGACCGAGGCGCCTCCCGTCCCCGCCCCGGTCGAGGAGAAGAGGGCCGAAGCCTCTCCCACCACTCATAAAAAGAAGGATCGTCATGAGGCGGAATATCCTTCCGAACCCTACGTGTTCGTCAAACCGGAATTTTTGGTCAGCACCCAGATCATCAACGAGCTTGACCGCGTCCACATGAGGACACCAAGGTATTAGTCCCGCCCATAGCGAAATAACGAGGGCGTCTGCTTTTTCATCTATCCGCCGCCATTCGTCCTCCCTCCTTTCCAGGTGGGGGACGGCATGGCGGCGCTAATTATTGTCTTCCTGCACGTCTCCTCCCCGTTGTTGGCGCCCTTTCAGCGCGCTTTTTTCCTCGCTCGTCTTTTCCACAACATACTTGTCCGCCAGTTGATTTTAAACTACCTGGGCCGCTCCAAAATTCCGGAGGTTTTTCGGTGTCATCTTGTTATGGCGCCGCGACCTTTGGTATTCTTATGCGGGCGAGGCATGAACTCGGGGCGCGGTTCACATTAGTTATTTGAAAAAAAGGCGATAAAAAAACCCTTGAAAGCAGGCGCTTGCAAAGGGTGAAACTTTTAAAAAACTTATTTGAGTAAATGAGGTGGTGCCCCCGGCGTGACTCGAACACGCGACACCAGGATTAGGAATCCTGTGCTCTATCCTGACTGAGCTACGAGGGCAATCACTATCGAACGGGGCCGGTTTTGAAACCAGCGGAAGGGGAGGTCGTCGGCCTAGATAAACGCGAGGGATGTCTAGAGCAAACTAACTCCCTTCAGGACAACTTTTAATCTTACCTCTTTAGTTTTTAAAAATCAAGAAAAATTTTTACTCCGCGTTCCGGTATCTAAAATAGCCTCTTTCCAGGTTTTTGCTTTTCGGCGGGCGGGGGGCGCCGGATGTCGGATCCGTCCGGGAGAGATTTATCGAGTTGCCGCCAGGCTGGCTGGCAAATTATCTAGCGTCGGCATTTTGGTAGTCATAACATTTTTCCAATTTCCAAAAGTGGTTTGTGAAATGTACAAACTGATAATTATCTATAATTATTGAATTTTTTCTATAATTATTTCTGTTTGTCAGGCGGCCCCCTTTTTCCGTGGCGAAAATAGACAGTTGGGCCACTTTTTCCGTGGCGAAAGCAGCCAGGCGGCTCACTTTTATCGTAGCGAGAAAAGCCAGGCGGCTCACTTTTATCGTAGCGAAAATAGCCAGGCGGCTCACTTTATCCGTGGCGTTTTCAGTTTTGCCCTCTGCTTTCAGGGATTTCCCCGCCAGCCATCCTTGTAATGGATAAAATTATGCTCATGACACCTCGATTTTGGAAAAAATACTTGCGCAGGGCGATTTTTATTGAGAAGTATTCCCACTAAGATAAGTAAGAATCAAAAACATGCCCTTTTTTCCAGCGGCAATTTTTTGGCTGACCGCTAGATTGTCAACCCCTTTTCGTCCAGGTCGCCTGAAAAAACAGGGGGTTTTTACCACTTGATCAAGTATGAGAAAATAAAGGATGTTGGTGTTGGTGTTGGTGTGTGAGACAGGGGAAAAGTTTGTATAAAGGCGACTGACGGGCTAAAAAATATATTTTATTGTGATTGTATTGCTTATAAGGTATAACTAAAATTATTTTGTTTTAATTTTCTCTATTCATGTTTCTTTAGCCTCATTTAAATTTGACTTTTCCAACTTGAAAAGCAAGGGCGATCGACTAAAACCGGTCAAGGCTTGCGGCGAAGCCTCCCGACCATTTTCCGGTCGGCTGGGCAGAAGTCGTATTGGTCCAAACTTTCGACGGAGACCCACCGGCAGTCCAGGTGGATTAAATTTCTGGGGGTTCCCCGGGTGACGGCGGCCGCCAGGAAGGTGATTTTGACTTCCTTGTCAGGATAGGCGTGGACGGTCTCCATTATTTTTTCCCCCACCGAGACGGTCACGTCCAGCTCCTCCCCGCATTCCCGGGCCAGGCACTCCTCCAGAGTCTCGTCTTGCTCCCTCTTCCCTCCGGGAAACTCCCACAGGCAGGCGCAGCTTCCCCCCGCGGCCCTTTGGCAGATCAGGACGTTTTGCCGGTCGTCAATAATGACCGCGGCGGCCACTTCGATCATCTCGATTCCCTCAAAGATAATAATGCCAAAACAGCATGCCGCCTCTCGCGGAAAAGCATGCCGGGCGATGAAAAATTTCGGGAAATATTCTCAAAAACTATGCCTTCCAGAAGAACAATAATCAAAAACCATCAGGTCCGCAGGTTTGGAAATATCTCAAGTCTCAGAAATGTCGGGAATAATTTACGGCAAAAAAAGAGCGACCAGCCGGACAGCAGACGCCAAAACGGGGAGCTTTCGTCCCTGACGCGCGGCAGTCCGGCACGCGCGGACCCGGCCGCGAGAACGGCCCCGGGAAAGTAATCTTGTTCCGGAGGCAGGGCGCGTCGCATCAGTCTGGCAAGCCGGGGAATGTCCTTCAAGGGGCCGTGTTCTTCCGGCCGGGTCATGTTTGTTTTAACTGGCGGCCTCTTCATGTCTCGCGACCTTGGACTATGGTCGCGGCCGCGCCTTCGGCCGGGGCTTTGGCTTCGACTGGCGCCTTCGGCCGCGGGCTCGTCAAGCTCGCAAATCGGGCAAACGGTCAAAAGCTGACGAATTCAGGCCGGGTTTCGCTCGACGAGGAAAAAACCGCCGGCTTGGGCATGTTCGAAATGATCGATGGAATATTTCACGACGGCATTTTTATTCTGCAGGAATTTGGCCAGGAGGCTGGAAATTTCTTTGGTCCTCGCCGTGTCCGCGCTGTCTTCCATGCGATAGCCGATCCCTAAAATATCCGGGTCTCCGTCGTGAAAGGCGGCGGAGACTTGCCAGTTTGCGTCGACGTCGCCAAGATACGCCGACAGGATGTCGGCCAGGTGTTTGACCGGGGACGCGGCGCCTTTTTTACCGAATATTTTTTTTATCATGCCGAGGATATGTTTGTGACGACAGTCTATTTGGGTCGAAAGCATTCTGTGGCAGTAGGAAGTGCGGAAATAATCGGCGTGGAAAATCTCCTCGAACACAATATCGTCAAGGGTATATTTCTTCGGGATGTCGACGTTTTCGATCCTCGCCCACATCAGCAGTCTTTCCTCCATCGCCTTTTCATAGGTGATCAGAGACTTGGCGAAGGTTTCGAAATCTTTAGCCGCGACGTGGCAGACCCAGTCGGCCGGGCTGTTTCCGCGCCTGGCGCACATGACGTAAGGCTCGCCATATTTCCCGTTTTCACGGTAGTCCAGGAACAGCAGGTCGTCGTCATTGTCGAGGGGGTCGCAAACGACCAGCCCAAATTTGTTCAGGCCGTATTTTTCGGCCAGGTCTTGAACCCTGCCCCGGCCAAGCGAGTATTTCGCGCCGTCGTCCAGTCCCAGGAACGCCTTGAACGGGAAGACGAACTCGTCGAAGGGGAGTTCGGGATTTTCAAGGAAGCCGGCGGTGAGGACGCTCGCGCCGCCGTTTTGTTTTTCCAGGAGGCGGACATAGGACAAGGGCAGCTTGAATCCGAATTTTTTCTCGGCCGAGGCGACCATTTCCGGGGTCAGTGACGCCCCCTCGTAGCCGGCGCCGGCCGGGTCGCCGGGATTCCAGAAATTATCGAGGCCGAAGCCGGCGAAGGGCTTCTCCGGCCTGCCTTTGGCGACGAGAGCGTCCTTGAGGGCGTCGCGGAATTGCGCGTGGCCGCGGAAGACTTTATATTTGCCGTCGGCGAAATGAACGTTGCCTTCGGCGATGCCAAGCAGCGTCCCGGCAAGCCGCCTAATTACGGAGTCCGCCGGAAAGGCGTTCATGGCCAGCCTCAACTCGGCGGCCGACTCGGCGAATTTCTCGCAGAAAAAGAGGGACCCGCCGTTCAGCAGGCGCCAAAACGGGGAGCTTTTGTCCTCGCCGGCCAGCAGTCCGGCCCGCGCCGTCTCGGCCCTGAGAGCGGCCCCGGGGCCGATGTCGTCATCGGGGGGGACGGCGTATTTCGTCAGCTCGGCAAGTCGGGGAATGTCCTGCAGCGGGCCGTAGTCTTCCGGCCGGTGCCGTTTTTTATTTTTGGGTTCCTTGCTCCCGGGCTTTTGTTTTTTAGGCGGTGTCTTCATGTCCCCTGACCGTGGGTTGTGGCTCTCGCCAAGGCGACAGCGTTGTTTTAAAACTTCGGCCCCCTCTGGTGGCCGGCCTATTTATTGAATCCTCCCTTCCAGGTGTCGAGCGGGAGGGGGCTGACGGGAGGAGACGGACGGGAGGCGGGGTCGGGAGGGCGGGCCGGGGTTGAAAATAACTCCTCCGGCTGTCCGGGCGCCTCTTTTTGACCGGCATTCAATTAATCTTGGTGACAATACCTGAAACATGGCGGTTTGTAAACTCTTTTTTTTGTCCGTCTTGTCAGTCTCGGTTGTCCTGGCCGTCATGGCCGTCATGATCTTCATGCCGTCGCGCTCCCCGCCGGTTTTCAGCTTGCTTGTATCATCTGTTACAGACAAAAACCCTCCCGGCGACCATAATCCCTTGGTCTTGAGGCCGTCTCGCTCCCGGTCCCGGGGGGTTTGATATTTTCACGGCCGGCCCGATGTTTTTTCTTTTTTTTGTTATTTTTGCCGTTTTTTGGCGACGGCGTCGCTCGAGGCCCCGCCGTTTTTTGCGGCGGGTTCAGCCAGGGTTTTTAATTTTTCCGACTCGCGCCGTTTCGGCTTGTCACTGTCTCGACATGCCCCGGGAGGCGGTTTTAAAAAGGAGTTGTGCCGATGTCCACGGTGATGGCTTTTTCCGGCAGCCCCATTAAGGGCGGCAGCATCGAGCAGGGTCTCCGGGCGGTTCTGGAGGCCACCGAGCTTGACTACGAGCTGGTCAGACTGTCCGAGCTGAACATGAAAGTCTGCGCGGGCTGCAAGGGCTGCGCGAGCACCAACCGCTGCGTCTTCCAGGACGACGTCAACCCTCTTCTGGAGAAAATCGTGGGCGCCAAGGCCCTGGTTTTAAGCGGCTACCCCAGCTTCAGCTCCGTCAACGCCCTGACCAAGGTCTTCATGGAGCGCAACTGGCCCCTGCGCCACAACCATATCATGACCTCCGGCAAGGTCGGGGCGGCGGTCATCTGCGGCGGCTCCGGCATGGAGGAGCTGGCCGGCTATTTTCAGCTCTATTTCGAGCAGTACCTGATGACCGACTACGCGGGCACCCTGAGTCTGACCGGCAACGTCCCCTGCCTCTCCTGCGGCTACGGGGAGGACTGCCCTGGGAGCGGTTTTTTGCGCCAGCACGGGGCCGGGGCCAGGATCACCCCCGACAAGTTCTTCTCCTTCGCGCGCGACCTGGACGCCCAAAGGAGGGCCGCCTCCCTGGGCGAGGCCGTCGCCAGGGCCGTCCGTCGGGCAGCCTGAATTTTTCTCATCATCATCATGATCAAAAAGACCATAATGACCTTTTTCCTCCGCCGCCTCCTCCGCCGCCTCCTCCCCGGCCGGGCCTCCCGCCGCCCCTCGCCGACGCCCGGGGGCGGGGGAGGCGGCCCCCGGGGGCGGGGGAGGGCGCCCGGGCGGGCCGCCGGTCCTCTTTGGACGGGGCTTTCCGGGCGTCGACGGGGGTTTTTTGGGCGGGTCGAAAAAAAGTTGAAAATAATTCTTGACAAATCCCCCGGCCGGTCATATATTATTTTACAGACTAGACGAACGAGCGCGAGCCGAATATGCGCGCCCGTTTCTAGCCGAGCTGACAGGCCGCCGGCGACAAATTTGGCCCGGCTTTTCGGCGGGGCGTCGCCTCCCGGCCGCCTTGGTTGAATTTAGTTAGATTTGCTTGAATTTGGAGACCTTTTCGGGGTTTTCCCGCCCCTTTGAGGTCCGAAGACGAAAAAATTGATTGTTCCTCACCCGTCCTGACGTCGAGTCATTATTCGAGACGAAAGGCGCTGCTGGGAAGAGACAGGCGCCTTTGTGGCCGCGTTTGCGGCGACACGGGCGTTTTTTTTATCTTGTTCCGTCCATGGAACGACGTTTGTTCGAACTTTGTGCCCGCGGCGGGGCCCCGCGCCCGGCCGAACTTTCAGAGCGGAGGACTTATGGATACAAGAGTGGCCATCATCGGTCTGGTGGTGGAGAACCCCGACTCGGTCGAGGAGCTCAACCGGGTCCTGCACGCCTACTCCGAGTACATCGTCGGGAGGATGGGCATCCCCTACAGCCAGCGCAAGATCAACATTATCAGCGTGGCCGTCGACGCCCCGGAGACCGTCATCACCGCCATTTCCGGCAAGATCGGCAAGCTGCCCGGGGTCACGGCCAAGACGGCCTACTCCAACTTCATCAGCCACAAGGATTAGTCCGGCCGGCCGGCCGTCCGCCATCAACATTAGAGAGACGTTACCATCATGATTAGTCCCTTCGCCCTTGTCGACAAGCTCGCCGCCGAGAACGCCCTCTCCCGGGGGGAGATGACGCTTCTGCTGGAGTCCCTGACCCCGGAGCTGGCCGAGCGTCTGTTCGAGCGGGCCCGCGAGGCCCGGCACGCGGTCTACGGCAAGGACGTCTTCATGCGGGGGTTGATTGAGTTCACCAACTACTGCCGCAACGACTGTCTGTACTGCGGGATCCGCAAAAGCAACCCCGACGCCGACCGCTACCGCCTGAGCCTGGAGGAGATCCTCTCCTGCTGCGACCAGGGGCACGAGCTGGGCTTCAGGACCTTCGTTCTGCAGGGCGGCGAGGACCCCCACTACACCGACGAGCGCATGGTCGGGATAGTCCGGGCCATCCGCTCCGCCCACCCCGACTGCGCCATAACTCTTTCCTTGGGCGAGAGAAGCGTCGAGAGCTACCGGCGCCTTTACGACGCCGGGGCCGAGCGCTATCTTCTGCGGCACGAGACCCGCAACGAGGCCCACTACGCCTCCCTGCATCCCGAGTCCATGTCTCTGAGGAACCGGCTCGAGTGCCTCCGGAACCTGCGCGAGATCGGCTACCAGGTGGGCTGCGGCTTCATGGTGGGGAGCCCCGACCAGACCGTCGAGTGCCTGGTGGACGACCTGATGTTCATCAAGGAGTTCAAACCCCACATGGTCGGAATCGGGCCCTTCATCCCGCACAAGGACACCCCCTTCGCCGACCGCCCGGCCGGCTCTTTGGAGCTGACCGTCTTTCTGCTGGGCATTTTAAGGCTCCTGGACCCCAGGCTCCTGCTGCCCGCCACCACCGCCCTGGGGACCATCTCCCCCACGGGCCGGGAGACGGGGGTCCTGGCCGGGGCCAACGTCATCATGCCCAACCTCTCCCCCGTCGGGGTGAGGAACAAGTACCTGCTTTACGACAACAAGATTTGCACGGGTGACGAGGCCGCCGAGTGCCGTTTCTGCATCCAGAGGCGCATGTTTAGCATTGGCTACGACATCGCCGTGACCCGTGGGGATTACGCCGGCCTTACCGGCGACGAGCGCCAGGCCGTTTAAGGCCGTCTTTTAATTTTTCGCTAACGGGGAGGCCAGGCCGACCCGGAAGGAGGATTAGCCATGTATGACCCCAAATCCAGCAAGGCCGTAGAGTTCATCGACCACGGGGAGGTGCTGGACACCCTGGAGTACGCCAGAAAAAACTCGAGCAACGCCGCCCTGATAGACTCGGTGCTGAAAAAAGCCCGCGAGCGGACGGGGCTGACCCACCGGGAGGCCATGATCCTCCTGGACTGCGAGCTCGAGGACAAGAACGAGGAGATCTTCGCCCTGGCCAGGCAGATCAAGCAGGACTTCTACGGCAACCGCATCGTCATGTTCGCCCCGCTGTACCTCTCGAACTACTGCGTCAACGGCTGCCTCTACTGCCCCTACCACCAGAAGAACAAGCACATCGCCAGGAAGAAGCTGACCCAGGCCGACATCGTCCGCGAGGTCACGGCCCTGCAGGACATGGGCCACAAGCGCCTGGCCCTGGAGGCGGGCGAGGACCCCAAGATGAACCCCCTCGAGTATATCCTCGAGAGCATCAAGACCATCTACTCCATCAAGCACCGCAACGGGGCCATCCGCCGGGTCAACGTCAACATCGCCGCCACCACCGTCGAGGACTACTCCAAGCTCAGGGAGGCGGGCATCGGCACCTACATCCTCTTCCAGGAGACCTACCACCGCAAGAGCTACGAGGAGCTGCACCCCACCGGGCCCAAGCATGACTACGCCTGGCACACCGAGGCCATGGACAGGGCCATGGAGGGCGGCATCGACGACGTCGGCCTGGGCGTCCTCTTCGGCCTGGAGCTCTTCCGCTACGAGTTCGCCGCCCTTTTAATGCACGCCGAGCACCTCGAGGCCGTCCACGGCGTGGGCCCCCACACCATCAGCGTCCCCAGGATCAGGGCCGCGGACGACATCGACCCCGACCAGTTCGCCAACGGCATCAGCGACGACCAGTTCGCCAAGATCGTCGCCTGCATCCGCATCGCCGTCCCCTACACCGGCATGATCGTCTCCACCAGGGAGAGCAGGGAGTGCCGGGAGCGCGTCCTGGAGCTGGGCATCTCCCAGATCAGCGGCGGCAGCCGGACCTCCGTGGGCGGCTACTACGAGCCCGAGGTCGAGGAGGAGGACTCCCGGCAGTTCGAGGTCAGCGACAACCGCAGCCTCGACGATGTCATCAAATGGCTCATCGAGCTGGGCCACATCCCCAGCTTCTGCACCGCCTGCTACCGCGAGGGGCGCACCGGCGACCGCTTCATGGCCCTCTGCAAGAGCGGCAAGATCCTCAACTGCTGCCACCCCAACGCCCTGATGACGCTCAAGGAGTACCTGATGGACTACGCCTCGGCCCCCACCGCCGAGCTGGGCAACGCCCTGATCGAGACCGAGATCAACCAGGTCCCCAACAACAAGATCCGGGCCCTGGTGGCCGAGCACCTGGTGGCCATCCAGCGCGGCGACAGGGACTTCAGGCTCTAGGGCCGACGGCAAGCCGCCTCCGGCTGCCGGGGTTCTTCGGGAGCCTCCCGCGCCTCCCGCGGTCGAGAAGAGTAAGGAAACAAAGGGCTAGCCCCACGCCCCCCCCGATGACAAGGGCCGGACCCCATCCCCGCAAGGATTTGGGGGCCGGCTCTTTTATTTTTGCCGGGATGAAAGCCCTCCCGCCTCCCGCTTTCCGCCTCCCGCCTCCCGCCTCCCGCCTCCCGCACGCCCGGCCGTTTTTTGTCCGGGCCCGCTTTTCCCCCGGCGGAACCTCCCGGCGGACCCCTCTGACGGGCGCCTGGCCGTCGCTTTTTGGCCCCGTTACCATAATTTTGATCAAAAAACTAGTTAATATTAAATTTAGCTATAATTTACAATATTTTATTGCCTCTTTATCAATTTGTAATCTTTTTCAGTTGATTTTTTTTAGTTTTTTGCTTAGTCTACTCAAGCCGACGGGGGCTGTCTCGGGCCCGGCCGGCCGCCGGGGCCCCGGGACTCGCTTCCCGGGAGGCCGGGACGGCCCCGGAAAGGGGCCCTTTTCTGTCAATTTTAATTTTTGCCGGGTCCCGCGCCCACCCCGGGGCGGGCTCCGTCACAGGCCGCGGCGGGAAAAGTCCGGCGGTAAAATATTTTGAGACAAAAAGTGATCTAATTATTGAATTTGTATCCCTCTTGACATTTTTTTTGACTGTGGGAAAATAATACGCAGCAAAGGTAGAGGTATTTAGAGGAAAGTGAAATTATGATGCCAACTTTGAACAACGTCACGCTGAGCCAGCTGGAGCCTCAGGACAAAAAGTATCGAGTCAAGGACAACCTGCAGCCCGGTCTTTTTCTCGAGGTCATGCCGTCGGGGCTGAAGATGTGGCGTCTGATGACGTCGGCGGCAGGCGCCCGCAGGCAGGCGACCCTGGGCTCCTTCCCGGAGATCGGGCTGTCCTCGGCCCGGGAGCGCGCCTGCCGGAAGATCGAGGCCGGACCCGCCCCCCGCCGCAGGGCGGAGGTCCTGCCCAAGACGGTCAGGACCTTCGGGGACCTGGCCAAGGCCTTTTTGGGCCAGCACTGCGGCAGGCGGGAGAGCCGGAATCTGAAGCTCTGGCGCAGCCTGCTGGGGCGGAGCATCCTGCCTTCCCTGGGCCGCCGGGAGATCTGCCGCGTCACCCCCTCGGCCCTGATCGTCTCCGTTTTCCAGCCCCTCCTGGACAGGGGGGAGTCCGAGGCGGCCGACTCGGCCCGCGAGGTCTGCTGCCTCATCTTTCGCTTCGGCCTCGAGCGCGGCCTGGTCAAGACCGACCCCACCGAGGGCCTGCCGGAGGACTTCGCCGCCGGGCCGTCCAGCCTCCGGGACCGTCTGGCCGGCAACGACCCCATGCAGCTGGCCGCCCGCGGGCCCGCCGTCGGGAGCGCCGACCACCGCCACAGGGCCCACCACTACCACGTGCGCCGCAACCCCCTGCTGCTCAAGTCCTTCAAGCGGCCCCACCCCGCCGACCAGCGCTAGCCGCCGGCCGGCCCTCGCCGCCCCGCCCGGGACGGCCGGCCCTCGCCGACCGCCCGGGACGGCGGGCCCTCGCCCCTCTCGTTTTTCACCTTTGCCGTCTTTGTCGTTATTATTTTTTTTCCCTTCCCGGTTTTACCCCGCCGCCCGCCGCGCTTTTTTACCGGCGCCCCCTCCCGATATTTTCGCGCCCTCGTCTTTTTTCATGCGCCCGCCCGGCGCCTTTTCCAGGCCCCCGTCTTTCTATTGACCGTCGTCCGACGCGTCCGAGTCTTTTTTATCCCTGTCTTTTGTTTCGTCCGGCCCGCGGTCTTTATTTCCCGGCGCCGTCCCCGCCGCGTTTTTATTTTTCATTTCCCGGCGCCGTCGTCGCCGCGTTTTTCATTTTTCAATTCCCGGCGCGCTTTTTTCCTCCCTGTCGTTCGCGGGGGGCCGGTGGAAGCCGAAGACGGCGTAAATTATCATCAGGCCCCCTATGACGGAGCGGACCCCGAAGGCGTCCCCGAAGAACAGCAGGCTGAAGAGGGCGCCGCCCAGAATCTCCAGAGTGCCGACGACGCCGACCTTGTGGGGGGGCAGATAGCGGAGGGCCGCGAAGACGAGGAGCTTGGCCAGGGCGCCGACCAGACCCAGCAGGCCAGCGTGAAAAACCTCCGCGGCCCCGTCCAGACCCAGGGGCACCCCGCTTAAAAGGGACAGGGGGACGGCCCCCAGCACGGCGAAGACGCTGAAGAAGAACAGGGGCTCCAAGCCGCGGTTTTCGGCGCCCAGGCGTCTGGCCAGCACGAAGGTCAGGGCGTAGAGGAGGCCCCCCATAAAGGAGAAGAGGTGTCCGATCTGGAGGCTCGGGCCCTGGCTCGAGCCGTCCGGCCAGACCATGACCAGGCAGCCCCCGAAAGAGAGCATGACGCCCAGGAGGCCCCCGGGGGTTATTTTTTCCTTGGTGATCGCGGCCGACAACAGGACGGTCATGGCGGGGTAGAGGTACAAGACGACCACCGCCTGGTAGAGGGGGATCAGCGTGAAGCCCGCCGTGGAGCAGACCGAGGAGAGGACCCCCGCGAAGCCGATGAGCGAGAGGCTTTTTTTGTTTTTCGACCAGGGCCTGGCCCGCAGAAACAGCGAGACCGCCCCGGCCAGCAGGAGCCCCATGAAGCCCCGCGCGAGCAGCAGCCCCAGGACCGACATCTCCCCGGCGACCAGGCGCACCCCGGCGTTGAAGAAGGTGAAGGCGACGGGGGCGGCCAGGGCCAGCGCCAGGCCCGGGCCAGCCGCCGGGCGTTTGCTCATTTAAGCCTCGGGGTCCGTTTTGTTGTTTGTCCGCCAGCCGGACGTTTCGCCGGACTGTCCGCCGTCGGCCCGCCGGACGTTTCGACGGGGTCGTCCGCCCCGCGCGGGGGCTGGAAGCCGAAGGCCGCGTAGAGGATCAGGACGCCGCCGACGATCGACTGGACGCCCATGGGGTCATGGAAGAGGAAGAGGCTGAAGAGGGCCCCGCCCAGGATCTCCATGGAGCCGATGACGCCCACCTTGTAGGGGGGCAGGAAGCGCAGGGCGGCGAAGGCCAGCAGCTGGCCGGCGGTGCCCAGAAAGCCCACCAGGCAGCCCCGCCAGAACTCCGGCAGGCCGTCCACCCCCGGCCCGATGCCCGTGACCAGCGAGACCAGGGGCGAGACGACGGCGCAGAACAGCAGGAAGAAAAAGATGGGCTCGAGCCCGCCGCTGTTCTCGTCCCCCAGGCGGCTGGTCAGCACGAAGCTCAGGGCGTAGAAGCCGCCCCCGCAGAAAGCCAGCAAATGCCCCAGCTGGAAGCTCATGCCCGCCGCCCCGCCCGGCCAGACCAGGACGACGCAGCCGACGAAGGCGACCGCGACCCCGAGGACCTCTTTTTTGGTGATCTTCTCGCCGTAGAGGACGGCCGCCAGCAGCACCGCCTGGGAGGGGTACAGGTACAGGATGACCAGGGCCTGGTACAGGGGGACCATGGTGAAGGCGAAGGTGTTGCAGACGGCCGCGCACGCCCCGCTCAGGCCTATCAGCGCCAGCCTCCTTTTGTCGGGCGGCCAGAGGCTGGCCCCCAGGAGCCTCGCGGCCGCGGCGACGACCAGCATGCCCGTGCAGCCCCTGATCAACAGGAGCCCCAGCACGGACATCTGCTCGGAGATGACCCGCACGCCGGCGTTGAAGAAGGAGAAGGCCAGGGGGGACGAGACCGCGAGGATCAGGCCTTTTTTGTGGGGTGGGGACATTTGGCGGCGCGCCCGTCTTGTCATTTTGACTCTAAAACCGTCTCGGGACTATTTTTCCCGCCGTCATGGCCGTCCGCATGAGGCCGACCGCGCCGGCCGTCCGCGCCGGCCGTCCGCGCCTCGTCAATTCCGGCGCGGCTCGTCCCCCGGTCGGGGCCCGGGGGAAAAGCGCCGCCTGGTCATGACGGCGTTCAAGGCAGTTTTACATGCAAATTAACGTTTTATTATGGATAAATATTTACTGCGGCTAGTAAATATATATAATAATGTATAATAGTGATTAGCGACGCAAAGAGACATGTCAACGAACTGGTTTGATCGCTCAAAGATGTCGGAAATTCTAGCACGCGGGCCGCCAAAAACCAAGGCCGGCCGAAGCTTCGCGGCCGCCCGAAACTTCGGGGACAATCTTGGCCGCGGCCGGCCGAAGCCGGGGGCGGGGGGAGGGGATGGTGATGTCTCATGACTTTTAATGGGATGTTCTTCCAAGAAATCCCTTTCGGGAGGGGACGAATCGGTATTTTTTGGGGCCGGAGGCTCTAAATTTTAGTCAAGGTCATAGATCACCTCCAATGACAATGGAGACTTGTTTTGGCTCTCTTGTCTGATAATAGATCGTCGGCTATAATCTATTGGCTGAATGGAATAAAGACGGCGTCCCCGCGGCGGCGCCCGGGACGCATATTTCCCCTGGACCCGTGTTGCCCCGGGACGCGTGTCTCCCCGGGACGCGTGTTTCCCCGGGACGCGTGTCTCCCCCGGCCGCCGTTTCGGGGCCCGTCGCGCCCGGCGCCGACGTCTCGCGCCCATGACGGCGGTCGCCGCCGCCTGGCTCGGGACGGGGGGACGGGGGCGCCCCGGAGAAAACTCTGGTCCGCCGGTCTTTTTTCTGATATAATTGTTATTGGAATTAAATGTCGTTCTTTCTGTATGTGTGGTACAAGTTCCTATTAATTAGAAAAATTATAACCAAATCTTAGCTTCGGCACCCGGTCGGCGGCCCGTCGGCAGGCCGGCTTTGTTTTGCCCCGGCCCCGTCTTTTTGGGCCGGGGGCTTGGGTTCGGCTGTCGTCTGTCGTTTGCAGTTTGCAGTTTGCCGTTTGCGTTCCGTTCTTTTTTCTTTTTGCTTTCGCCCGCTTTGGAGTCCGCATGCCCAGTCTGTTGGATAAGCTGTGGGAGGCCCACCTGGTGGAGAGAACGCCGGGGCGGCCGGATCTTTTGTACATAGACCGGCACCTGATCCACGAGGTGACCAGCCCCCAGGCCTTCGAGGGGCTGAGGCAGGCCGGGCGGAAGCTGCGCAGGCCGGAGCTGGTCTGCGGGGTCATCGACCACTCCCTCCCGACCACGGACAGAAACCGCCCCCTGCTGGACCCGGTGGCCGAGGCCCAGCTGGCCGCCTTGGAGAAAAACCAGGCGGAGTTCGGGGTGGGGACTTTCTTCGGGGACAAGGACCCCTCCCAGGGCGTCATCCACGTGGTCTTTCCCGAGCAGGGCCTGGTCCTGCCCGGCCACAGCGTCGTCTGCGGGGACAGCCACACGGCCACCCACGGGGCCCTGGGCGCCCTGGCCTTCGGGATCGGCACCTCCGAGGTGGAGCACGTCATGGCCTCCCAGACCCTGGCCCAGGTCAAGCCCAAAAACATGCTGGTGCGGCTGGACGGCAGGCTCAAACCCGGCGTCTCGGCCAAGGATCTGATACTGACGATCATCCGGGAGCTGGGCGTCTCCGGCGGCACGGGCTACGCCTTGGAGTATAAGGGCGAGGCCGTTTCGCATATGTCCGTCGAGGGTCGGCTGACCTTGTCGAACATGGCCATCGAGTGCGGGGCCAGGTTCGGGCTGGTCGCCCCCGACGAGACGACCATAGAGTATCTGCGGGGGCTGCCTTACGCGCCTTCCGGGGAGGACTTCGAGCGGGCGGCCGGCTGGTGGCGGACTCTGGCCACCGACCCGGACTACGAGTACGACCGGACCGTCGTCGTCGACGCCTCCAAAGTCGTCCCCGCGGTCACCTGGGGCACCAACCCGGCCCAAAGCGTCCCCTTCGACGGCGTCGTCCCGGATCCGGCCTCCCTGGGCTCCCCCGGCGAGCGCCTGGCCGCCGAGAACGCCCTCAGATACCAGGGTCTCGCCCCGGGGACCAGGATGACCGACGTCCCCGTCGACTACGTCTTCATCGGCTCCTGCACCAACGGGCGCCTGGAGGACCTGGAGGCGGCGGCGGAGGTCTTCAGGGGCCGCCTCGTCGCCCCCGGGGTCACCGCACTGGTGGTGCCCGGCTCGGGCCCGGTCAAGAGGGCCGCGGAGGCCCGGGGGCTCGACAAGATTTTCACCGCGGCGGGCTGCCAGTGGCGGGAGCCCGGCTGCTCCATGTGCCTGGGCATGAACCCGGACCTGGTGCCGGCCGGCCTGCGCTGCGCCAGCACCTCCAACCGCAACTTCGAGGGCAGGCAGGGCCGCGGGTCCCGCACCCATCTGACCGGACCGGCCGCCGCCGCCGCCTCGGCCGTGGCGGGCCGTCTGGCGCCCGCGGCCTGGTGAGGCGGATGGACGGGCGGGGGACAGGACGGTCGGGGCGAGATGGCCGTTAATCCCATCAACAGCCAGCCGACGATCCTGCTGGCCGACGCGAACCTGGACTCGCTGGACCGCAACGCTGGCCTGCTGCAGGAGCTGGGTTTTTTCAACCACCTGCACGCCGAGAACGGGACCGAGGCCGTGGCCATGGTCAAGAACTTCCGGCCGGAGCTTCTGATCATCAGCCAGGACATGCCCGACATCAGCGGCACGGCCATCCTGAACATGGTCCGCGAGCAGGAGAACATCCAGGACATGCGCAGCATCGTCATCGTCTACGGCCAGCAGTTCACCGACCTGGAGATGGTCAAGCTGGGGCGCATCGGGGTCGACAGCGTCATCAACTATCCCTACGACGGCGACACCTTCAAAAGGCGGGTGGGCGAGGCCCTCAACCAGACCTTCGACCCCAAGCTCGAGGAGGCCGAGGTCCTGCAGACCAAGTGCCAGGCCCAGATGGAGAGCGGCCGGTTCGAGGAGGCCCTGGAGACCTGCAACGAGATCCTCGAGGTGGACTCCAGCGCCGAGGTCTATT
Source organism: Deltaproteobacteria bacterium (assembly GCA_031264015.1). GTDB lineage: Bacteria > Desulfobacterota > Desulfarculia > Adiutricales > Adiutricaceae > JAIRNQ01. Next base: position 26,475 of record JAISET010000213.1, read on the forward strand.
ATAACAAGGGCTACATTTTATCCATGCGGGGCATGTTGGAGGAGGCTCTGAAGAGCTTCAGGAAGGCCACTTTAATCAACCACCAGCACGCCCGGGCCTTCAAGCAGATGGGCCTCATCTACCACAAGCTGGGCCTCGAGGACGACGCCGAGAGGTGCCTGGAGCACGCCGCCGTGGTCCACCTCAACCTCAACCAGGACAACGAGGCCGAGGAGGTCCTGAACACTGTTTTGGCCTTGCGCCCGAACACCACCAACGTTTATAATAGCCTCGGCATCATCTACCGCCGCCAGGGCAGGTTCGAGGAGTCGGTCAGGGCCTACGAGAAGGCCCTGCTGGTCCACCCGGACGACGAGAACATTTATTTCAACATGGCCCGGGCCCACATCGAGCTCAACAACCCCCGGGCGGCGGGCTCGGCCCTGAGGCAGGCCATCGGCCTCAACCCCGAGTTCGCCCCGGCCAGGGATTTGCTGCGGGCCATCGAGCTCGGCCTCAAGCTGAAGCCGTGACGGGCTCTCCCATGAAGTTGTCCATATGAGCGAGGGCTCCATCAACCTGACTTCCGAGACGCTTTTGTCCGGCCAGAGCCTCAGGCTCCTGGCCATGGAGACCGTCAAGAGCAAGTGGTCCACCGTTTTGATCGGCTCCAAGCCCAACCGCTACATCCTGGTCGAGGTGCCCAGGGTCAACGGGCTGCCGGTGGTCCTGGACGAGCGCAGCAAATGGTCGGTGACCTTCATCAACCGCGGCCAGATCGTCTCCTTTCCCAGCGAGATCCTCTCCACCGTCAGCCGGCCCTACGCCCTGGCTTTTCTGAGCTGGCCCGAGACCATCTCCATCTCCAATTTGCGGGTCGACAAGCGCTACCCGGTCAACATCCCCGTGACCATCTCGGCCGCGGACGACGGGGGCGGGCGGGGCCTCAGGCCGGGGGACATCATCGCCAAGGGCCTTCTTCTGGACCTCTCCTGGGGGGGCTGCCTGGCCGCCTCCACCGTGGAGCTGCCCGACGAGACCAAGCTGCGCATGAACATGTACCTGGACAACGACAACGTCATCGAGGGGATCCTGATCGAGAAAAAAGGCGGGCGCAGCCAGCAGGGGACCTACTACACCGGCCTCTCTTTTCTGTCCGGCAACCCCTCCGAGGTCACGGACCGCCTGGCCGAGTTCTTAAACGACATCGAGCAAATGCCCCTGAGGCTGTAGATATGTCGCCTCGAGTTTTTTCAGGTTTTTCATGTTTTTCAGCCGGCCGTCCGGCCGACGGCGGCCGGGTTATTTCGCGGTTTCAAAGGAACTATAGATGAACAAGGTCACCAAGACTCTCGCCGCCCTGGCCGTTCTGGCCCTGGCGGCCGTTCTCGCGGCGGGCGCCCAAGCCGCCGACGAGGAGAAGCCCAAGCTGCGCCACCCGTCCTACACCCTCCTGGGCCACGACGCCCCGCCCGCCGAGGACTCCCCCCTGAACCCCAACTTCGTCATCTCCCAGGAGAACAGGGTCCTGGAGGGCTCGCTGTGGTACGGGAACTTCATCGACGACCGCCTGGTCGGCCTCGACGTGGGCGACGTCGACGGGGACGGCCTGAACGAGATGGTTTTCGCCACCCCGGGCCAGATCTTTCTCTCCCGCCGCAACGGCGAGCTTCTGGAGCAGCTGGCCGTCCACCCGGTGGCGCCGTCTTTGACCGTCCTGTCCGTCGACCTCTACGACACCGACGGCGACGGCAAAATGGAGATTATCGTCTCCGCCCAGATGAACAACTCCGGCGGCTCGTCCCTGATCCTCTCCTACAACGGCGGCAAGAGCCTCGACGTGCTGGCCGACTACCTGCCCTGGTACCTGCGCGTCGTGGGGCCCTCGGGCGGCAGGATGCTGGTCGCCCAGAAGGGCGGCACCACCGGCAACACGGCCTTCACCGGCAACGTCATGTTCGCCTCCTTCGCCGGCGGCAAGCTGACCGTCGCCCAGAAGGTCGACCTGCCCTTCGGCGTCAACCTCTATAACTTCAACCTCGGCAAGATGGGCCGCGGCTCCCAGAACCTCATCGCCACGGTCACCTTCCCCGAGGAGCACCTGCGCCTCTACTCCGGGCCCACCAGGAACGACCTGGTCACCGAGAGCGCCGCCGACTACTGCGGGACCGTCAACCACATCAAGATCAACACCTCCAACGAGGCCGGCCGCGAGGTGGAGTATCTGCCCAGCCGGATCATCATCGCCGACATCGACGGCGACGGGGGCAACGAGGTCATCCTGGCCAAGAACAACCAGGGCGGCGTCCCCTTCATGAAGAACCTCAGGTCCTTCAACCGGGGCCTGATCGAGGCCATGAAGGTCTCCAACCTGACCCTGACCCCGTTCTTCACCAGCATGGACATGATCCCCGGCCCGGCCGTGGACTACCAGCTGGCCGACTTCGACAACAACGGCACCAACGACCTGGTGGTTGCCGTGGTCATCAACCCCGGCAGCGGCATGATGCAGTCCGGCCGCTCCAGGATCATCGCCTACAGCAACCTCTACTCCGCCGGCGCCACCCCCGGCGCGGGCGGCAGATGAGCCGGCTCCGGGCGGGCCGGTCCGGTTCGGACGGCCCGCCGACGGTTTGAGAACGCCGCCCGCGCCAGCCACGGCCCGGGCGGTTTCCGTCTCCGCCGTCCGCGCCGCCCCCCCCGCGGCCCGGACCGGCGGTCCCGTCCCGGCGGCGCCCCCGCCGTCCGGCCGCGCCGGCGCCTGCCGCGACATCGAGGGGCAACGATGCTCGAAGCTAATCTCGGAAGGCCCGGGGAGGCGGACTCGGTCGGAGTCTTTTTGGCCGGCCTGGAAAGATATCTGTCCGGGGAGGCCTCCGCGGCCGAGTTCCGGGAGCTCGCCGAAATGGTCGGGGCGGCGCTCGAATATCAGAGAAAAGTCCGCCACCGCCCCGGGCCCCCGGCCGGGCCCGCCGGCCTCCTCAGGCGCGTCAAGCCGGCCGGGCGCCCCCCGGGGCCGACGACGAAGTTTCTGACCGTCGGCGAGCGGGAGGAGGCCGCGCTTGAGCTTCTGGCCAGCCTGCGGGCGACGGCGGTCAAGTCTTTCGTCGCCGGCCTGAAGGACGAGGCCCACGCCGCGGACGCCGTCGCGCTCAGGACCGCCGAGTACCTGGCCGGGGGGATCGAGCTCGGCCCCCCGGTCCCCGGGCCGCCCAGGACGATCCTGACCATGCTCGGGAGCGTCGCCTACCCGCGCCCCCGCTGCCGGCCGAGGGACTCCAGGTCCGAGAAAAGCCTGGTCGAGCTGACCGGCCGGAAAGCCGTCTTCCCTGTCGACGAGTGCCTGGGCGCGGCCCGGCTCCCCCACAAGATGACCACGGCGGCCATGCTCGAGGTGGCCAGGGAGTTCGCCCGCCACAAGACGACGGCCGAGGCGAGGGAGGCGCTGAAAAAAGCCCGCGGCTTCCAGATCGGCGAGGGGCTCGTCGCCAAGGCGGCCCTGACCGTCGGCGAGGCCGTCTTTCGGAGCGACAAACTTAAGCTCGAGAAGTTCTGGGGCGAGCCGGCCGGCGCGGACGGCCGCGGCCTCGGGGGCGGCTTCCAGCCCGCCTCCAAGCCCGGCCCCGGCGACAGGGTCTACCTGAAGATCACCGGCCTGACCCCCTCCTGGGAGACGCCCGTCGCCGCGAAGGCGGGCCGCCCCCCCCTCATGCTCGGCCTGGTTTTCCTCGCCAAGCCCGTCCGCCCCGAGCCGGCCCCCGCGGCCGAGGTCGCCGGGGCGGCGGGCCCGGGCTGCGTCTGCCTGCCCTCCCTGGGGGACGTCAGGACCCTGTTTCGGTCCATGTACGCCGAGGCCCACAGAAAGGGCTGCGCCCACGGGGCCGGGACGGTCGTCATCTCCGACGGGGGGGGCTGGGCGGGGGAGCTGAGAAAGCGCTTCTTCCCCGACGCCAAGATTATCCTGGACTACAACGACCTCAAGGGGCGCATCAGGTCCTACGCCGACCGGCGCTTCCACAGACTCGAGGGCCCGGTCGCCTGGACCGAGCAGATTCTGGGCTGGATTTTGAACGGGCGCGTCCAAAAGGCCGTCGACGGCGTCGGGAGGACCATGAGGCAGGATTTGAAGAATGTTTGCCAAGAATTGATGACTTTTATATCTGACAATAAAGATTACGTTGACTATGACAACTATTTGGAAGGCGATTTCCTGACCACCAGCTATGACTTCGACTTGTCCCTCTCCGTCCTCCAGGCCAGGATGGACTTCGCCCTCTCCGAGCAGACCGTCGTCGAGGCCCAATATGTCGCCGCCCTGGTGGCCAAGGAGTTGAGCGGCCGCTGGGAGGACGTCGAGACGGCCGTCCGCGAGCTCTACGGCGGGTAGGACGGGCGGTCCCGCGGCCGGTCACCGTCCCGTCATGACGGCCCTCATGTCGGACGCCGTCGCGGCCGGCCCCGGCCGCCGAAGTCGGGGCCGGGGGCCGGAGACCGGCAAAAAAAAATTCTTGACAACTTCGCCGAACTCGCTATAATAAAATGTTCCAGCGGAGAGATGTCCGAGTGGCTTAAGGAGCACGACTGGAAATCGTGTGTAGGCTCAAACCCTACCGAGGGTTCAAATCCCTCTCTCTCCGCCATGCGCTTTAAACCATGTTTTTCTATCCTTCCTATGTTCCCTTAACCCTCGATAAAAAGAGGGTTTTTTTATTTTTACCCTTCTTTTCTTTCCTATCGTCTCTTTGCTTTCTCACTTTTTTAAGGTAATATTTAGGGTAATGGACGAAGGAGAAAAAACAGCGGTTCCCTTTTCCCCAAAAATCCGCTATAACCGGCCTTGCTGGCCGCCGAGAACCATAATGCCAGGGCGTTCTCATTTAAACCCGCCAGATGGCAACCAAGGTGAAAAGCAATGAGGATCTCAACACCTTTAACTGACAAAACTGTGAAAAATCTCGTCGCCAAAAATAAAAACTATAAGATTTTTGAAGGCGGCGATCTTTATATTATTACTCCGGCCATAATTGGTCAAGTGGTAAAAACCCCCTCGTCCAGGTCGCCTGAAAAAAAACAGGGGTTTTTACCACTTGATCAATTTTAGACGGATTTAGGATTTATCAACCAGGATAAATTTTATGAACAAAATATCACCAAAAACTTTCAATATTGCCGGTCCGTGTTACCCAAATAAGCACTATATGTTACCGGCTTTTGAAAGAATACCTGATTTAAATAACTTATTTTTGACTGAAAGCTATTTCGTTCTGCACGCCCCGCGTCAGTCTGGGAAAACTACAGCTATAAAAGCTTTGGTAAAAACTATAAATGAAGAAGCGAAATATTACGCTTTTTACTGTAGTTTTGAGTCTTTGGAGAGGATTTCAGATCTTCCATTTGCCTTAGCTTCTATTAACTCTAAATTAATTGAATACATGACCAAATCTGGTCTTAAACCATTATTTCAATCTTATGAAGATATTCCTGAATTTGATCCTAATAATCCTCTTGGTTTGTCCCCTAGTGGATTGGTGGGGAAAGAATTGCCAAAAATCGGTAACGTAATTTCCTTTACCTTGGAAAAAATATGTCAAAAGCTGGACAAAGATCTGCTTATTTTCGTAGATGAAATTGATACTCTCTCAGGTGACGTTTTGGTTTCTTTTTTGCGACAGCTTCGCGAAGGGTATATTAACAGAAATACAGATTCATTTCCTTCCTTTCCCAGGTCAATAGCTCTAATTGGTATGCG
>JAISET010000238.1 GCA_031264015.1 Deltaproteobacteria bacterium
TACGCAAAAATATTATCTTTTTGTTTTTGGGTCGGTTGGGCTGGTCCGGCCTGGATAGAAAAAAGGGACTGAGCAGGCCCCGCCGGTCGACTTTATTGGGTGGAAAAAGGCCGGAAGTCCAATAGGGGCGTAACAATCATTCATATTTAGAACTGCTGATCTAAAAAACCGGCCCTTGACCGCGCGGCCCTTCTATGGTTCAATAGCCGATTGCGCCGCCAGGCTCCGTCTTGTCTCCGGCGCCGGAGCGGCCGCGCCATGCGGCCGCGCCCCGACCAACCAGCCTCCCCCGGCCGCGGGGCCGTCGTCGCGGGACCAGACCGCGGAGGGGAGGCGACTTAAGCCCCAAGGAGGCCGCCGAAGCCAGCAGTTTTTTGGCGGAAACAAGATGAAAAAAGACACCCACCCAGCTTTCAAGGAAGTCACCGCCGTCTGCGCCTGCGGCCACGAGTTCGCCACCGGGTCCGTTTTGGACAACATCAAGGTGGAGATCTGCTCGGCCTGCCACCCTTTCTTCACCGGCAAGCAGAAGCTCATCGACACGGCGGGCAGGGTCGAGCGCTTCCAGCGCAAATACGCCAACGCCCCGCTGCCCACCGGCAAGAAAAAGAAATAGCCGTTGGGCGGCCGAACCGGGCCATCCAGGCCCTCCCCCGACGACGCGTCCTTTCCCGGCCGCGCGGCCGCCCGGGGCGGCGGGGCCTCCCCGGACAGGCCCGGGCCGTCCTTTTTCAGACGACTCGCCCATGTCCTGGCCTGCCCGCTCTTTCTGGCCGAGCCCCCGCGGGACCTCCGGGTCGGCGGCCAGGCGGTCATCGAGGGCGTCATGATGCGGGGCCCCTCCAGCTGGTCCGTCAACGTCAGGACCCCGGACGGGCACGTCGTCGGCAAAACCTCCCCCCACAAGTCCTGGGCCTCGGGCCTGCCCTGGCGGCTCCCCTTTTTCAGGGGGCCCGCCGTGCTGGTCGAGTCCCTGACCGTCGGCGTCAAGGCCCTCAACTACTCCACCGAGACCATGGCCGCGGCCTACGAGGCCGGGGAGGAGGCTCCGGGCGGAAAGAAGGGCAAGGTCAAGGGCAAGGGCAAGGACAAAGACAAGGGCAAGGACAAAGGCAAGGGCGCCCGCCCGGACAAGCCGGCCGCCGGCCAGGACGCGCCCGCCAAAAGCGCCCTGTCGCCCTTTTATCTGGCCATGAGTCTGGCGGCCGGGCTGGGGCTGGCCGTTTTTCTCTTCGTCCTGGTCCCCCACATGGCCAGCCTGTGGCTGGGGGCCAAAGGCGGCTTCGACGAGTCGGGCACGGCCTTCCATCTGGTGGACGGGGTCCTGAAGTTTCTGGTCTTCCTGGCCTACGTCCGGGGCATCGGGCTGGTCCCCGAGATCGGCAGGGTCTACGCCTACCACGGGGCCGAGCACCAGGCCATCCACGTTTTGGAGGCCGGCCTGCCTTTGGAGCCGTCCCTGGCCAAAAAATTTCCCACCTGGCACCCCAGGTGCGGCACGGCCTTCATATTTTTGGTGCTGGCGGCGAGCATCCTCCTGTTCGCGGTCCTCTTTCCCCTGGCGGCGGACCTCTCCGGCCGCGGAACCGCCGCCCGGATCGCCCTGGGGGCGGGGCTCAAGACGCTCTGCTCGCTCCCGCTGGCCTCCGTCGCCTACGAGATCACCAGGCTGGCCGGGCGGCCCGGGGCGGGCGTCGTCTGGCGGGCCATGGTCTGGCCCGGCCTGCTTTTGCAGCGGCTGACCACCCGCGTCCCCGACCTGGGCCAGCTGGAGGTGGCCTTCGTCTCCCTGCGCTCCGTGCTGCCCCGGGAAACACCGGGGGGGCCCGGACAATTTAGGCTTTCAAGATGACCAGCGACGCGCCCGACATGGCAGACCTGCTTAGAAACCGCGACGCCCTGGAGCTGGAGCTCATGAGCCCCGGGCTCGTCCGCGACCAGAAGGCCTACGCCGCGGCGGCCAGGCGCCTCAGCGAGCTCTCGGCCGTCCTGGAGGCGGGCCGCGAGCTCGAGAAGATCGACGGCGAGATCAGGGGGGCCAGGCTCCTTCTGACCGACCAGGACCCCGAGATGCGGGCTCTGGCCCAGGCCGAGCTCGACGAGCTCTCGGCCAGGCGGGAGGCGGCGGACGGGAAACTGCGGGTTTTGCTGCTGCCCAGGGACCCCAACGACGACAAAAACACCATCGTCGAGATCAGGGCCGGGACCGGGGGCGACGAGGCGGGCCTCTTCGCCGCGGACATGTTCCGCATGTACACCCGCTACGCCGACTCGCAAAAGTGGCGCGTCGAGATCATGAGCTCCAGCCCAAGCGCCGCGGGCGGCTCGGGCTTCAAGGAGGTCGTCTTCTCCGTGGAGGGGGAGCGGGTCTACAGCCACCTCAAATACGAGTCCGGGGTGCACCGGGTGCAGCGGGTCCCCAACACCGAGACCCAGGGCCGCATCCACACCTCCACCGTCACCGTGGCCGTGCTGCCCGAGGCCGAGGACGTGGAGGTCGACCTCAGGCCCGAGGACGTCAGGGTGGACGTCTTCAGGTCCTCCGGGCCGGGGGGCCAGAGCGTCAACACCACCGACTCCGCCGTCCGGGTGACCCACCTGCCCACGGGCCTGGTGGTCTCCTGCCAGGACGAGAAAAGCCAGCTCAAAAACAAGCAGAAGGCCCTCAAGGTGCTGCGGGCGCGTCTTTTGGACAAGGCCGGGGCCGACCAGGCCAGGAGGATCAGCGACGAGCGCCGGGAGCAGGTGGGCACCGGGGACCGCAGCGAGCGCATCCGCACCTACAACTACCCCCAGGGCCGCGTGACCGACCACCGGGTCGGCCTGACCCTCTATCGCCTCCAGGAGATCATGGACGGCGGCCTGCAGGACGTGGTCGCCCAGATCGGCTCCTTCTACCAGGCCAGGCAGCTGGCCGCCTCGGGTCCGGGCAATGTCTGAAAAAACTTGGTCCGCGGGCGAGATCCTCGCCGTGACGACGGACTTTCTGGCCAAAAAAGACCCCTCCGCCCCCAGGCTGGAGGCCGAGCTGCTGCTGGGCCGCGTGCTGGGCCTGGACAGGGTCGGCCTCTACGTCTCCCACGAGCGGGTCCTGACCGAAAAAGAGGTGGCCGACTACCGGGAGCTGGTGCGCCGCCGCGCCTCCCGGGAGCCCGTGGCCTACATCCTGGGCAAAAAAGAGTTCTACGGCCTGGACCTCGAGATCACCCCGGCCGTCCTGGTGCCCCGCCCCGAGACCGAGCACCTGGTGGACGAGGCCCTGAGGCTCTTAAAAACCCTCCCCGGGGACCGGGCGCCCAGCGTAGCCGACGTCGGCTGCGGCTCCGGGGCCATCGCCCTGGCCGTCTCCAAAAGCGCCCCCGGGGCCCTGGTCTGCGCCACGGACGCGAGCCCCGACGCCCTGGGGGTCGCGAGACTCAACGCCGAACGGCTGGGGCTCGCCGGCCGGGTGGAGTTTTTCGAGGGGGACCTGGCCGCCCCGCTCGCGGGACGGACCTTCGACATCATCTGCGCCAACCTGCCCTACGTCCCCGACCGGGACATGCTGACGCTGCCGCCGGACGTGGCCGGCTTCGAGCCCGCCCTGGCCCTGCGGGGCGGCCCCGAGGGCGTGGACCTGATCGCCCGGCTGCTCCCCCAGGCCAGGGACCTGCTGCGGCCCGGGGGGCACGTCCTTTTGGAGATCTGGCCCGCCTCCCTGCCCAAAGTCTCGGAGCTGGCCCTGGCCTGCGGCCTCTCCCCCCAGGAGCCCGTCCTCGACTACGCCCTGCGCGACCGCGTCTTCGCGGCCCGGGCCTGAGGCGGGACGTCCCCCGCCGGGGGCGGCGTCCGGCCGGCCAATACTATCCCCAGCCCTCCCCGCGGAGGGCTTTTCTTTCGGGCGGGCCGGGAGCGGGGCGCGAGGCCGGCCTGCGGCCGGGAGCGGGCGCGGACAGGACCAAGGCCGGGCCGCGGGGGGACTTTTCTCTTGGCCGGGCTGTTCTGAGTCTGACGGATCCAAAAACTGGGAAAAAACTGTATGTTTAGACGTCATTGTGGTAACATGCCTTTAGTTTGCTGACCAAGGTCCCCAATTTATGATAATTGAGGCCGGCCCCGACGACCTCGGCGACGGGGCGGGAAAATTTTCGGGCGGCCGGTCCCGACGCCCCCGGTCCCGACGCCCGTTGTTTTCCAGGAGATGGCCCGGGGAGGACGGCGGGCCTGGCGGCCGGGCGTTTTGAAGTTCCGCCGGGGCGGGCCGGTTTTTTTTCGAGGCGGCCGATTTTTTTCGGAGCGGCCTGTTTTTTCTTGAGCGGTCGGCTTTTTGGCTTGGAAAATGCTTTTCCACCCCCGGACGGTAGTTTTTTCCCCTCGGAAAACGGTTTTTACCTGGAGGATCGCCTCCGGCGCCCCGAGGGTTGTCTTTTTTCGGGGACGGCCGGTCGTTTCCGGTCGTTTCCGCGTCGTTTCCGCGAGGCGGTCGTTTGTCGGTTCCGGGGGCCGTTTTCTGGCGAAAATCAGATTTCGTCCGGGAAAGCGATTTTTTGAGCCCTGAGACAGGTTTTTTCACCTCCGACAACGGTTTTTCGGCGGAGATTTTTATTTCGGCCGTCCGGTTGTTTTTTCCCCCGGCCGACTTTTTCGCGAACAACTCTGTGGCGAGATCCGCGACTTTGCTTATGGTTTGGAGGACGACAAACTCGGTTCTTTGACCGACGCCCCAATGGCGTCCGACGACAGGCTCCTGGATTCCGACGCGGCTGTCAATAAACTGCAATTCCATGAGTGGGAAAACATAAAAAACAGCGGGGTTGACCGGTTCGGGAATAAGCTCGTCGATCTTGGCAAGGCCGAGTTTTAGCTATTTGACAATCGGAGTCCTCCGTTGGGACTCCGGTCGTCGTCTCTTGGGAAAGTTCCAAACATTTGGCGACGGCGGGCGGGCCGCCGCCCCCCGGCCGGCTGGGACGCCCCAGCCGGCCGCCGACGCCCCCCGCCCGCCGGGTCCCCCCGGGCCGCCGCCCGGCCCGGGCGACCGCCCCCGACCAGGCCCCGCCGCCCGCGGGCCGACCTTGAGACCATGCTCAATTTTTTCCGAAACTTCCATAAGAACTGGCGGACGGCCCGCCGCCGGCCCCTCCTCCTCGGCCTGGCCGTCCTGGCCGTCCTGGCCCTGGCGGCGCTTCTGGCGGGCGGCCTGGCGGGCCCCCAGTCCCGGGGGGGGGCCGCGGGGACGTCCGGGCCGGGCCCGGCTTCGGCCGCCGTCGCGACGGCCCCGGAGGGCGCCGCCTTGGCCGCCGCCGAAAACCCCGCCGCCTTGGCCGCCGCCGAAAACCCGGCCGCCGAAACCTCCGCCGCGGGCCAGATCCCCGCGGCGGCCGCGGAAAACCGGACCTCCGACCCGGCCGGCGCCCCCTCCTCCCCCTCCTCCCCCTCCTCCTCCTCCCCCTCCCCCTCCCCCGCTCCGACGGGCGGCTCCGGGAGCGGCGCGGCCCTGGCGGGCTGCCTGGAGGACGGGCTGCTGACCTCGGCGGGGGACGAGGCCCTGGCCCGGAGCTACGTGGCCCTGCTGGACATGGCCTCCATCCTCTGCTTCCAGGCGGGCGCCGAGAGGCCGGACGACCCGGACGTCTGGAAGAGGCTGGCCTCCCTCTCGGAGACGCGCGGCTTCTTCACCTCCGACCCCGGGGAGAGGAGCGAGCTCATGGAGGCGGCGGCGGCCCATTTCGGGCACGCGGCCAGGCTGGAGTTCGAGCGGGCGAGCGAGCTGCCCGGGGCCGCGGGGACGCCCCCGCCCCCCCCGGCGCCGGACGACCCCTATCTGACCGAGCTGGTCTGGGACGGCAGGCTCAGGCGGGGGGAGGTGACCCTGGCGGAGCTCAGGCGGAGGCACGCCGCCGAAAACGTCGCGGCCGCCCGCAGGCCGGAGTACTGGCTGGAGAGGCCCATGCTGATCCTGGCGGCGCCGGACGGGGCCTCCCGGGCGCGGGCCCTGGAGGAGGCCCGGGCCGAGTTCGACGAGCTCTGGGGGGACATGCCCGTGGAGGTGCCCGTCCCGGGGACGGGGGACAAGTTCGGGTCCTGGAAGCTGAAAAAGGTCGAGGTCCTGGAGGCCTGGGCCCGGGGCCTGGTGCTGCTCTCCGGCCGGGCGGGGGACCCCGGGGAGGCCGCGGCCCTGTTTTCGGAGGCTTTGGAGATCTACAAGAGGGCCCCGGCCCTGCCCCTGGACTCCCACGAGCTGGACATCCTGTCCGCCAGGCTGGAGCAGGCCGGGCCGGCCGCCCCCGACCCGGCGAGCCTGCAGAGCCTGTGGTCCCTGCAGGACGAGCTCTTCGAGCACAGGGGAAAGAAATTCCCCCAAGACCCGGAGATCCCGGCCGCCTGGGGGCGGGCCTACTACGCCAGGGCCCTGCGCCAGTCCGACCCGCGGATATTTAAAAATTATTTCGCCGCCGGGACGGCGAAGATGTCCGAGCATGTCGCCGCCTCCCCCTCCCCCGCGGCCGCCCTGGCCTCCTGGGGCGCCGAGCTGGAGTTCGGGGCCCTGCCGGCCCTGGGCTACCTGACCGACGCCGACGGCTCCGACCTGGACCGGCGGGCCGCCGAGATCCTGGAGCTCTCCCTGGCCTCCTACCGCGGGGCCCATGATCTGGACCCCGGCCGCCTGGGCGTCGTCCGCGCCCTGGCCCGGGTCATGCTCAAGCTCGCGGTCCGCCTGGACGAGACCTCCTTCGCGGCCCTGGTGGACGAGTCCGAGCGCCTCTCGCGGACCGCCGTCTCCCGGGACCCCGACCCGGCCGGGGCCTGGCTGCGCCGGGGCCTGGACTGCCTGGAGGCGTCCGAGGCGTGGCGCTTTCCCATGGCGCGGCCGGCCGTCGGGGCGGGACGGGGGGACGGATCGGACGGGGGGCCCGGCGCGGGCGGGACGCCGGACGGGGGGGCCCCGGGGGACCCCGGGGAGGCGGCCGCCCCCTGGGCCGGGGACAGGCTGACGGCCCTGGCCTACGCGGCCTTCCACCAGTACCTGGCCTCCCGGCCGACCGACGCCGGGAGTCTGAGGTCCCTGGCGGACCGGGTCTGGCGGGCGGCCGAGGCCAGGCCCGACCACCGGCCCAGGGCCCTGGCCCTGCTCCTGGAGGTCTGCCAGAGGCTCCTGGTCCTGGACCCGGCCGACCCCGACTTTCATTTCGCCAGGGGGCTGATCCTCCTCGCCCTCCTGGCCGACGCGCCCGACTGGCCGGACGATCTGGCCTACTCCGGCTCGGCCGCGGCCCGCGCGACCTTCGACGAGGCCCTGGCCAGCCAGGAGAGGGGCCTCGAGCTTTTGTCGCGGGCCGACCTGGTCGCGCCGGGGGCCGTCCCGGGCTTTCCCGGGGGCGGCTTTCCGGCCGTCGGCGGCTTTCCGGCGGGCGGCCCCGCCCCCCCCGGGGGGGACCCCGACTTGTCCGGCCGGGCCGGGGGGGCCCCGGGCGCCTGGCGGGAGGACAGGCCCAGGCCCTGGGGCTGGCCGGGGCCCCGGGACCGTGAGTTTCTCTCGGACGAGCCCCAGCCGGGGGCGACCCTGTCCTCGGCCGGCTTCCAGGAGAGGCTGGGCACGACGCTGAAGATGGAGCTGGGCAGATTTTTGACCCTGGCCGGGCCCGAGACCCTGCCCCCCTGGCTGCAGCTGCGTCTCGCGGGGACCCTGCGCAGAATGGCCTCCTCGGGCTACCCCCCGGCCGTCGACCAGATGGCCTTCTGGCGGCTGGCCGAGATGTGCCTGACCCGCGCCCAGCTAAACCTCGACCCCCTGGCCGACGGGCCCGGGGCCGGGGCGGAGGCCGTCCTGGCCGGGCTCTCCGGACGGACGACCAGGCCGACTTTGCTGGCCCGGATCTACGCCGAGCGGGGGCTTCTGCTGGCCGAGATGAGTCTTCTGGCCAAGCCCGACCGGGAGTTTCTTTTGACCCAGGCCGAAAACCTCTGGCGCCTGGCCGAGGAGGAGAGCCCCGGGTCCGCCGCCTACGCCCGGGCGCGCTGGGCCGCCTGGGGCGCGGACAGGGAGACCCTGGCCCCGCTGCTCCGGCACGCGGCCGAGGAGCAGGAGCACCTCCTCTGGCCGCCCCTGGCCGAGGCCGCCCTGGAGCCCGCCTTCCGGGACCTCGTCGGGCAGTCCTGGTTCAGGGCGGCCTGGTTCGGCTACGACCGCTAGGCCCCGGCCCCGGCAACGGCCCCGGCCGGCTGCACCCGCTTTTTGACGCGCCTATTTGGAACGGGGCCCGGGGCCCCGGGGGCCCGCTTGTTTCGACCGGCCGCGGGCGGCCTCGAGGGTTTGCTTGTTTTGACCGGCCGAGGGCGGCCTCGAGGGTTTGCTTGTTTTGACCGGCCGCAGGCGGCCCGAAACGTCCGACGACATCCAGGAGGAACTCATTTGCCCGAGACGGAGGCAGCAATGGCCGGACCCGGAGGGGCCGGACCCGGAGGGGCCGGACCCGGAGAGGCCGGACCCCGAGGGGCCGGACCCCGAGGGGCCGGACCCCGAGGGGCCGGACCCCGGGGCGCCGGCCGGCCGGCGGCGGTCCTGGTCACCGGCGGGGCCGGCTTCATCGGCTCGCACCTGGTGGAGAGACTGGCCGGCGCCGGACACAGGGTGCGGGTGCTGGACGACCTCTCCTCCGGGAGGGAGGACAACCTGGCTGCGGTCCGGGGGGACGTGACCCTGACCCGGGGGAGCGTCCTGGACCCCGGGGCCCTGGGCGCCGCCATGGAGGGGGTCGGCGCCGTCTTCCACCTGGCGGCCAGGCCCTCGGTGCCGGAGAGCCTCTCCGACCCCGGGGGCTGCCTGGAGACCAACGGGCGGGGCACCCTGAACGTTCTGGCCCTGGCCGCCAAACTGGGGGTCGGGCGCCTGGTCTACGCCTCCTCCTCCGCCGTCTACGGGGACCTGCCCGCCCCCCACGCCGAGGACGCCGGGCCCCGCCCCAACAACCCCTACGCCGCCGTCAAGCTCCTGGGGGAGCATCTGGCCGAGTACCACCGCCTGTCTCTGGGGCTCCCGGCCGTCAGCCTCAGGTTCTTCAACGTCTACGGCCCCAGGCAGAGCGCCGGCGGGGCCGGCGCCGGGGTCGTCCCGATATTCGCGGACCGGCTGGCCAGGGGCCTTCGCCCCGTCGTCTTCGGGGACGGCCTGCAGACCCGCGACTTCGTCCACGTCCGGGACGCCGCCCGGGCCCTGGCGCTGGCCGCCGACTACGCGGGGGCTCTCGCGGGCGGGGGGGCGGCCTCCCTCCCCGCCGTCTTCAACGTCGCCTCGGGCCGGAGCCACACCCTGCTCGAGGTGCTGGAATTTCTGCGGGCGGGGCGGGCCCCCGGCGGTCCGCGCCTCGAGCCGGTCTTCGAGCCGGCGCGCCCCGGGGACCCCAGAATTTCCGAGGCCGCGGTCGGCCTGGCCGCGGGGCGCCTGGGCTTCGCCGCGGAAATAAGCCTGGCCGAGGGTCTGGCCGAGCTGGCCGCCCCGCCGGGTGGGGCGCGCGCCTAGGCCGCGGCCCGGCGGGTTTTTTTGGCGCGCCCGACGCTTTCGCCGGCGCCATGGCGGCCTCCCCGGTCGTTTCCCGGAACGGCCGGCGGGACGCGGCCTGACTGGCGG
This sequence comes from Deltaproteobacteria bacterium, assembly GCA_031264015.1. Classification (GTDB taxonomy): domain Bacteria; phylum Desulfobacterota; class Desulfarculia; order Adiutricales; family Adiutricaceae; genus JAIRNQ01. The sequence continues at coordinate 9,608 of JAISET010000238.1, forward strand.
TCCCGCCGGGGCCCGGCCGGCGCCCGGCCGGACATGCTGCTCGGCGCGGGAGGACGCCTTTGGCGGATGCCTTTAATCCGCGGCGCTTTTTGAGACGACGCCCGGGTTTTCGCGCCTGGTTTTCCGGCCGGCCTTTTCGCGCGGCCGGGACAAATCGGGCCGCGGGCGGCGGGCCCCTCGGGTTCGGTCCGGGGCGGCGGGGCCGAAAAAGCCGCCGCGGCCCTGTTCCGGCGGGCCGGCTCGGAGTCCGGTCCGGGCCGCGGCGGCGTCTTGGCGCGGCATCGTCCATCCCTTTTGGCGACGATCGGTCAGTATTATTAATAAATTTAACTTCCAGTTGAATTTTTTCTAGTTTAGGGTATCTTTAGTTAATTTTTATTTATTAAATGGCTATCAAAATATAATATTGTTATTAAATAGAGTTTTAAAGCTGTTTTTGCCTCCATCTTTATCCCCGTCGTTATAAAAATAAAGGCCGGCTTGTCCCGTCAGTTCGTCCCCAAAAAGGACCCCGGGCGGGAAAAAAAAAGGCCTCCGGGCGCCGAAAAACAATTGACAGCCAACTTTTCACGACTTATAATGCCGACAGCTTTCTTGTGAAAGACAAGCCACAGGCCAAGCCGGCAGCCTGCGGGCCGCGGCATTTCGCCTTGTCGACCCCAGCGTCCGCCGTCTTTTTTGTCCATCCGAAAGAGCTTTTCGAGCGACCCTCCGACGCCAGGGTCACGACATTCTTTTGCTTTTTCGGCGAAAACATTTTAGAATAGCGAGACCGGCCCGGCCGGCCCCGTAAGCGGGGGAGGACGGGCCGCCTCGGCGGCGTTCGGGACGACCGGCGCCGCCTGTCGGATGTCCCGGGGTTTTCGGCCCCATTTTTCCAGACGACGAAAATCCTGACCGGCTAAGGCGACTGGCCCGGGAATTTCAGGCCCCCCCGACGCGGGGACGGTCATATATTTGACATATCCCTATATGGAGGATTCGAGCATGAAGAGAGCTTTGTTTCTAGCCGCCCTCGCACTTTGCCTGGGGCTGGTTGTCGTCGGTTGCCGTTCCAAAACGGGCACTTCCGGCTCTGGCGAAGCCGACGCCGACCGGCAGGCTTTTATCAACAACCACGTGTATTTCGATTTTGACCGCTACAACATCAGACCCGACCAGGTCCCCGTGGTCTCCTCCAAGGCGGCCTACCTGGGCGCGAACGCCTCCGCCAGGGCCGAGCTGCAGGGCTACTGCGACGAGCGCGGCACCGAGGCCTACAACAACGCGCTGGCCGACCGCCGCGCCAAGGCCGTCTCCAACTACCTGGCCGACCAGGGCGTCAGCGGCTCCAGACTCTCCACCGTCTCCTACGGCGAGGAGTTCCCCATCGATCCCGGCCACAACGAGACCGCCTGGGCCAAGAACCGCCGGGTTCAGTCCGTCCTGCAATAACGCTTCCTGCGCCCGCCCCGGACACGGGTCTTTGACCCGGTCCTGGCCGACGCCGCGGACAACCTGACCGAGGCCGCCCGACACCGGGTCGCCTCGGTTTTTTTCGCGCCGTTTTTTGGCGGGGGTCGTCCGGGCGCTTTTTTCTTCCTCCCGCCCCGCCTTTTTTTTCTTCCCGCCCCTTCCTCCTCCTGCTTTTTCTTTCTCCCCCCGCCGAAACCTCCTCCTCGGGCCGGTCCGGGACGCCTTGAAACCCGCCCGTCCATATCGGACAAGTCCGCTTGAAACCAAAAAATTTTCCTTCCCCCTCCCGCGGAACCGGGGCGCGAAAGCGCACGCCGGCCACCGGACGGGCCCCCTGCGGTAACGGTCGGAATTTTATTGGACTTTCCGCCAACCTTCCGTTAATATTCCCCTAACAGGACGCCGGCTCGTCCGCGGGCCTCAGGCCCGGGACCGAAACCCCCTCCCCCGGCGCCCGGGACCGAACTTTTTCCATCAGCCCCCCTCCCCGTCCGCGGTCCGGCCGGGGACGATTCGGGCGCCCCGCGCGCCGCTGACAGGATTGACATGACCAGGAAAAAAGACGACGACGACGCCAAGAAGGCCCCGGCGACCAAGCCCGCCGCCGCGGTTAAGGCCACCGCTGCCAAAGCCCCCGCGGCCGCCAAGGCCACCGCCACCAAGGCCACCGCGGCCAAAGCCAAAACCAAGGCCACCGCCACCAAGGCCACCGCGGCCAAGGCCACC
>JAISET010000014.1 GCA_031264015.1 Deltaproteobacteria bacterium
TTCGACAAGAGCTTAGTAAGATCATGGGACAAAAAAATATATTGGGAAACCAAAACTTATAAAGATAAGACCATACACTTGGTAGGCTGTTGACACTATTGCAGACTTCAGCGTAAAAATATAGTGCTAAGTTGGATTTTGCAATATTATAGACAACTATGTCAATATAACCATATTGACTATGGTAGTTTTTGTCCACCGTCAATCCCGCCGACACCGATCTTTTTTCGGGGAACACCCTGAACGTCGTTTTGCCCGACGGCGACGGAATCAACGTCGCCAGCGAGGCGCCCGGCTTCGAGGTCTATAATTTCACCCTCGACTCCCAGGCCGGGGCCGGCCAGGTCGGTTTGAACCTGGGAGTCGCCGGGGTGACAACCCCGGGGCGACGGCCTCGGCCGGTCCAGCCGGGCGGGGCAGGTCGGCGCCGTCGGTCCGGACGGCGTCCTGGTGAAAAACCAGGAGCCCGCTTTAATCGCGGCCGCCCCGGGAAACATTAATGCCGCCGGTTTAACCGCCAACCAGGCCTCGGGCCGACATGGAGTCCTGCCGGGTTGCGAGTACGACTTGCACGTCGATAACGCCGGCGGGGGATTGAGGGCCCGGGTCTCCTTCGTCGCGCCCCTCGAGGAGAACAAGGTTCTCGCGGAGGCGTTTTTGGGCGGCCTGGGCCTGGTCGCGGCGGGCGCCGACCATATCGTCTCCTCCGGTCTCGACAGCCTGGTCGGTGCGGCCGGCGCCGACGCCTTTCGCCTCGATGACGGGCGGCAGCCTGAAATATGAGACCGGCTCGCATGCGAGGGCGGAGGGCCTGAGCGCGTCTCTCGGTCTGGCCTGCGGTCATGATTTTACGGCGGATTCCGGAGCTCTGAGCTTTTGGACCCGCCGGGCGGGCCGGCGGCCTGCGACTCCAAATGCGCGCGCTTCGGGGCGCGCCCGGGCGCGGGCCGCAAGCTTAAAGTCGGCGCCGGGGGGACTTTGGACCTCCGCGGCAAATATCTCTGGAGCCATGTCGGCTCCGACGACGCGGCTTTGGCCGGTTCCGGAGACCGGGCCGGCCTCTCCTCCGTCGACTCTCGCCTGGTCGGGGCGGGGGCCGGGCGCCCCCTCGCCCCGAATGGAAATGTCGGGCGCTGTTTCGGCCCGGCCCGGGGGCGCGAGTCCGACGGGAAAAGCTCCGCCCCGGCCCGCGGGCTTTCTCTGCCGGAGCCGAAAACGGGGGCCCCGCCGGCATCGGAGAAATTGGCGTCAAAATCAGACCGTCCGGAGACGGCCCCCTCGGCGTCGCCCTGGGCGTCCGGGGATGCCTGGGCGGACGCCGGGGCCGGCGGGCTCCGCGACGGCGGGGCCGGCCTGCCAAATCATCTTTCCCTCGGGCCCGCCGGGCGGGTTCGCATATCACTCCCGGGCCCGCCCGGCGGGACGGACCTGCCGCCCCGGGCCCCCGGCCGCTTAAAAACGCCGGCCCCGCCCGGATGAAAACCTTCCGCGTGAAAACTTTCCGAACGACGGCCGTCCGAATAAAAACTTCCCGAATAAAAAGCCCCCCGCTCCGACCGGTGTTTTCGGTCGGCGCGGGGGGTCGTTGTCCCGGGGCGGGCCGTCCCGGGGGGGCGGCTGTCTTCCGGCCCGGGGGTTTGTCCCGGGTCAGAAGCCCTCGCCCGCGGGCAGGCCGACGGACTGCACGATCAGGACCGGCCAGTCGTTCTCGGTCTTCAGCTCGTTGATGAGGACGTCGATCCCGGTCACCTTGACCACGTTGGCCAGGCCCTCGGAGGCGCAGTAGAGGGCGACGCCCTGGTAGGCAGAGCCCGCGTGGAAGCCGCCCACCTGCCCGTTCTGGGAGGGGCCGGCGTAGAGGAGGGTCAGGGGGGCGCCGCCGTAGTCCATGGTGCGGTCGCCCCGGAGGACCCGGGTCAGGTTGTTGGACTTGGCGTCGTAGAGGTAGACCCCCGCGCCCAGGACCGCGTAGACGGCCAGCTCCCGGCGCCCGTGGAAGCTGGGGATGGTCCGGCGCCCGTCCTCGCGGCTGACGCCGAAGGCCGTCCAGAGGATGGTGCTGAGCTGCTCCGGGCTCAGGGACGTCCCCTGGAAGGCCCTGAAGGACTTTCTCCGGGCGATGGCGTCCAGCACGGGGATCCCGCCGGTTTTCAGGGGCGGGGGCAGGCTGATGACGTCCCCGGGGGCGGCGCGGGCCCGGGAGGCCGGGGGCGCGGCCCAGCACAAGGCCAGGGCCAGGACGAGGAGGAGTGTTTTTTTCATGTGCGTCTCCGGCGCGGCCCGGGGCGCCCGCCGCGGGCCCCTTGGTCCGGAGCCCGGGACGGAAGCCGCCCGCCGCCTGCATCGCGTGGTGTCGGCGCCCCGCGAGGGGCCCGTTTTAAATTTTGGCCAGGCAGTAGCCCAGGCCGTGCTGGGTGGAGATGATCTCCGCCGCCCCGGCCCGGCCGAATTTCTTGCGGATGTGCAGGATGTGGCTGTCCACCGTGCGGTCGGCCACGGCCACTCCGGGGAAGACCAAGTCCAGGATCTCCTCGCGGGTGAAGACTTTGCGGGGTCTCTGGCAGAGGGTTTTCAGCAGCTTGAACTCCGTGGGGGTCAGGTCGATCTTGGCCCCCTCCCAGAAGGCCTCGACGCTCTCGAGGTCCAGGCTCAGCCCGCCCGCCGCGAGGCGGGCCCCGGGCTCGTCCGCCGGGCCGACTCCCGCCGCCGGGGTCTTGGGCCCGGGGGCGGGCTGCCTGCGCAGGACGGCCCCCACTCTGGCCACCAGCTCCCGGGGGCTGAAGGGCTTGGTGACGTAGTCGTCGCCGCCGATGGTCAGCCCCATGACCCTGTCCAGCTCCTCGTCCCTGGCCGAGAGAAAGATGACCGGGGCCTGGCTGAACTCCCTGACCGCCCGGCAGAGCCAGAGGCCGTCCTTGCCGGGCAGGTTGATGTCGACGATGGCCAGGGCCGGCTCGTCCCGCTTGAAAAGCTCCAGAGCCGCCTCGGCGTCCCCGGCGACGGCGACCCGGTAGCCGGCCGCCGTCAGGGCGAACTCCACCACCTCGGCTATGTGCGGGTCGTCGTCCACGACTAGAACGGTGGTCACATGAGGCTCCTGGTGTCCGCGGGGCCGGGCGCCGGCCCGGCTCCCCTGGCGAAAAAACCGGCCCGGCGGGCCTCGGCGGGAGGAAAAAATCCGGCCGCCCGCGCCCGCCGGGGCCCGCGAGCCGATTCTATCACATCGCGCGCCGGGGACGCGAGGGGGGGCGCCGGAACGACCCGGCCAATTCGCCGGGGGCGCTGCCCGCCCCGCCTCACTCGGCCCGGGGCCGGTCGGTCAGCGTCAGCAGGGCGATCTCGGGGCGGCGGAGCAGGCTGGCCGGGAGGTCGCCCGCCAGCCCCCCGGTCAGATATAAAACCAGCCCGCCCTCGAGGTGCCCGCCGGGGGCCAGCCCGCGGGCCAGCCAGGGCGGTCCGGGCGCCGGGCCGCCCCCGTCCCCGGCCGGCGGGCGGATATGAAAGAGCTTGTCGGGGCCGGAGAGATACAGGGAGGCGCCGGCCGCCCGGGCCTCCCGGAGCCCGCCGGGACGCCCGCGGACGACGATCAGCAGGTCCCCCTCGCCGGGCTCGTCGCCGGCGAGCTTGTCGAAGTCGAGGATTTTGCCCCCGTCCCCGACCTCGCCGCCGGGGTCGTCGAAGCCGGCCAGGGTGACGGGGAGCCCCGGGAGTCTCTCGCGGCGGTTGACCAGGACCCTCAGGCCCGTGCCGGCCAGATTTTCGACCAGGCGCGACTTGGAGTCGACGTCGTCGTCGCTGGGCCCGAGGACGGCGTAGGCCCCCAGGGGGACGGTGCCCAGGCTCAGAAGAGGTATGCGGTAGTCGAGGCCCAGGACGGCCAGCCGGTCCACCAGGCCCCCGGCCAGGACCACCAGGTCGGGTTTTTTGGAGGCGGCCAGGGAGGTGACGGCGGCCAGCTCGGTGAGATTTAAGGACCTGCCGTAGCGGACGTCGCTGATGAGGGCGATTTTCAGGCCCCTGAGCTCCGGGTTCAAGCCCGGCACGCTGAGAGTGGCCTCCGTCACCGCCGGCGGGGCCAGCCTGCGGGCGTAGCCGACGCCGCCCAGGGCGAGGACGACGACCAGCAGGGCCAGCCGCCAGGCCCGGGGCCGCCCGCTCTTTCTGGCCTCCCGGAAGAGCGAGTTGTAGCCGTTCTTTTTGCCGGACCAGAGGCGGCCCGCCCGCGCGGCCAGGAGCGCGGCCAGGCCGGAGGCCAGCAGCCAGACCAGGACCGAGGCCTCCCAGACCAGGCCGGGCCGGCAGGCGAGGCTCCAGAGCAGGCGGCTGGTCGGCGGGGGGCCGGGGGAGTAGTAGTAATACCAGACGGCGGGCGCCGCCAGGGCGTTCATCAAAATGAAGACGACCGTGACGAATATCTTCGGGCCGCGCCCGGCCGCCATGGAGCGGAGGCGGAGGAGGGCGACGACCTGTCCCAGGAGCATGAGGATCGGCATGAGGGGGTGGGTGAGCATGAAAAAAACTTCTCTGTCGGTCCGAATAGGCGCGAAAAAAGTCCCGGCCCGCGGGAAGCCGGCGCCCGGCATGGTCTGGCAGGCATGGATCCGTCCGTTTTGGTCGGAAAATAAAAATGTTCCGGTCTGTCTCTGTTAAGCTGGTGTATAAATGAGTTGTTAAGTAAACAAGTAATTAAGTTGGAAAGTGCGAAAAAGTGACGGGAACGACGCCCGGCCCGCGGGCGCGAATCCCGGGCGGGGTCGTTTTAACAGGACCCTTGAGGTCCTTTCCGGTCGTTTTTGGCTGGGTTTAACAATTACAAAGAAACAAACAAACAAACAAACAAACAAGGCAATGTCATATCAGGTCTGTTCTGGTCGGGTCTGGTCGGGTCGGATCAATTTAACTTAGGTCAGGTCGGATCAATTTAGCCCGGGTCAGGTCGGGTCTGGTCGGATCAATTTAACCCGGGTCAGGTCGGGCGGTCCCAAGTCGGGCCCGCCGAGCGGCGCCAAGGCGGGCTTGCGTCATGCGCGGTCAAAATCGAGGGCGCCCTCGAAAGGGCGGCCGGCGGCCCGTCAGGCGGCGGGGAACATGAAGGTGAAGCTGGCCCCGCCGTCGGGGTACTGGGGCGGGTTGTTGGCCGCCGTGATGACCCCGTTGTAGCGGGAGACGATCTTCTGGACGATGGAGAGCCCGAGCCCGGTCCCCTTGGCCTTGGTGGTGAAGAAGGGGTTGAAGACGGCGGGCAGCACGTCGGCGGGGATGCCGGGCCCGGTGTCGGTGATCTGGCAGGCCACGTACTGGGTCTCGTTCTCCCTGACCTGGTAGATCCTCAGATAAATTTTTCCCCCTCCCTGGGAGCTCATGGCCTGGGAGGCGTTGTAGATGATGTTTAAAAACACGTGCATGACCTGGCGGCTGTCGGCGGAGATCTGGGGCAGGCTCTCCTCGTAGTCGGTGATGATCTCGGCGCTCAGGCGGTCCATCTCGTGCTTCAAGGAGGACAGCGCCTCCTGGGCCAGCTCGACCATGTCGAAGCGGCGGATCAGGCCCTTCTCGTCGCGGGCGAAGTTTAAGACGTTGTTTAAAACGTTGTTGAGTCTCTCCACCTCCTCGAGGATGACCTCGGGGTATCTGCGCAGGGGGTCGGAGGGCTCGAGTTTTTTTAACAGGCGCTTGGTGAACCCGCCGATGGAGACCAGGGGGTTTCTGATCTCGTGGGCCAGCTGGGTGCCCATCTCGCCCTGGGCGGCCAGCTTCTCGGCCTCGATCAATTGTCCCCGCACCTCGGACAACGTCGAGTTGGCCTGCCTGATGTCGTCGTAGAGCTGGGTGTTCTCGATGGCCAGGCCCGCCTGGTTGGCCAGCATGGTCAGATCCCTTAAACTCTCGCTCGTCAAAGGCTCCCCCGAGAGGGAGCGGTCCACGGCGATGACGCCCACGTCGCGCCCCTTGGCCAGCATGGGGACGGCCGCGTAGGCTCTGAGCCCGAAGTCCCCCAGGTCGAGGTCGTCGTAGGTGTCGAGACCCCTGAAACCCAGCAGGGCCTTCTTTTCCACCATGGCCCGGGCCAGGATCCTGGTGGTGTCCACGGTCACGGGGATGGAGATCCCGAGCCCGGCCCCGGCCTCCATCATCGTCGAGGCCTCCCCGCGGGCGGGGCGCCTGAGGACGTCCACCAGGGGCTGGGAGGTCTGGTCGGGGGAGGCCTGGTCGGCGGAGAAATAGGCCGAGCTCTCCAGGACCCGCTCGCCTCCCTCGCCGCGGATGAGCAGGACCAGGACCTTGTCGAAGCACAGTCCCTGGCGCAGGGTCAGGGCCTGGATGATGATCCAGACCAGCTCGTCGTAGCGCACGGTGGTCATCATGGCGCTGGAGATGTCGTAGAGGTTGGAGAGGTAGCGGACCATGCCCTCGTTGGTGGAGGCCAGCTTCTCGACTTTCTTGAAGGTCAGGGCGTTCTCCACCACCCCGGAGATCATGCTGTTCATGGCCTTGAGCAGCTCCATGTCCTCGCGGTCGAACAGCTGGGGGGTGGTGGCCATGCCGGCCCGGTGGCCGCCGAGCTTGTTGAAAAGCGCGATGTTCCCCTTATGCTGGCCCTGGAACATCAGGGGCACGCTGATGATGGTGTTGTCCTGCTCCTTGAGCGTCAGCTCCTGGGCCCTGGGGTCGTCGGCCAGGTAGCCCATGAACAAATTCTCGCGCCTCAGCGTCTCGGCGATGGAGACCGGCAGCACCTGGCCCTGGTAGCGGATGAAGTTGTAGGCGGGGGGCACGGCCCCGAACTGGGAGGAGTACAAAAGGGTGTCGTCCATGTCCAGGACGTTCAGGGCGCAGCCGTCGGCGATGAAGACCCCGGAGGCGATGCGGGGGATCATGTTCATGACCCGCTCCACCTCGATGGTGGCCGAGAGGGACCTGCCCAGGTCCGAGAGCACGTTCAGGACGCTGATGCGCTTTCTGGTGTCGGTGGCCAGCTGGTTGGTCTTGATGGCCAGGGCCAGCTGGTTGGCCACGGCCTCGACCACCTGCCCCTGGGGCCCGCCGGAGAGGTCCTTTTTGGAGCGGTTTAAAAGCGCCAGGGCCCCGTAGCAGGTCTTGTCGTCCAGAAGCGGCACCACGGCCAGGCAGGGCAGGTACGGGCGCAGGTACTCGCGCCACTCGGGGGGGAGCTTCTCGAGGTCGTCGGCGTCGGCCAAAAGAGACTGGCGGTTGGTCACGGCGCGGTCGAGGAAGGTGTCGGCGTAGGGGACGGGCTCGGAGGGCAGAAGCGGGTCCTCGTTGTGGCGGTGGATCTTCAGCTCCTTGCGCTCGCGGTTGATGACCAGCAGCAGCGCGGCGTCCAGGCCCAGCTGCCAGGAGAGCAGGCCGACGAAGTTGCCCACCTTGGCCTCGAACTGCACGTTGGAGTTGGCCAGTCTGATCAGCTTGGCCAGGAAGGCGGCCACCTCCCCGGCCAGTCCGTCCGGGAGCATCTTCTCAGCCCTCCCGCGTCCGCCTGGCCGCGGCGGCGAGGGCCTGGCCGTAGATCTCCTCGTAGGCGGCGGCCGCCCGGTCCCAGGAGTAGTCCTCGAGCATGCTCCTGAGCATCAGGGCCCGCCACTTCCCCCGGTTGTCGAAGTCGGCGATGGCCTTGGCCAGGGTCTCGAGCAAGGCCTCGGGGGTGTAGTCCGAGAACTTGTAGCCGGTGCCGGCGTCCGGCTTGGACAGCTCGTCTATGACGGTGTCGTCGAGGCCGCCGGTGGCCCTGACCACGGGCACGGCCCCGTACTTGAGGGCGTAGAGCTGCTCGAGGCCGCACGGCTCGAAGCGCGACGGCACCAGAAAGATGTCCGCGCCGCCCATGATCAGATGCGTCAGCGCCGGGTCGTAGCTGAGCTTCAGGCCGATCCTCCCCGGGTTGGCCTCGGCGGTGTCCCTTAAAAACGAGATGAAGTGGTCCTCCCCCGTGCCCATGAAGACCATCTTGACCTCGAGCTTCAGCAGCTCGGGCATGGCCCTGGCGATCAGGTCGAGGCCCTTTCTGGCCAAAAGACGGCTGACCACGGCCACGACCGGCCGGCGGTCGTCCTCCAATCCGAACAGGCTGGCGAGGCTCCGGCGGCAGGTCTTCTTGCCGGAGAGGTCGTCGCGGTCGTAGGTGGCGGGCAGGTGTCTGTCGGCCGCCGGGTTCCAGAGGCCGTAGTCCACCCCGTGCAGCACGCTTCTCAAGTCCCTGCGCCTCTCTTTCAAAACCCCCTCCAGCCCCTGCCCCTCGGGCCCCAGGGTCTCCCTGGCGTAGCGGTGGCTGACGGTGGTGATGACGTGGGCGCCCAGGAGGCCCGCCTTGGTCAGGTTCAGCCTCCCGTGGAACTCGAGGCCCTGGTAGGTGAAGTGGTTCCAGTCGAGGCCGGTCATGGCGAAGTCGAAGTGGGGGAAGGTCCCCTGGTTGGCCAGGTTGTGGTAGGTGAAGACGGTGCCGACGTTTTGGAAGACCCCGGGCTCGGAGGCCTTGTCCTTGACGAGCATGGGCACCAGGCCCGTGGGCCAGTCGTGGCTGTGCACCACCGCCTCCGGCTCCCCGGCCGCCAGCTTCCCGACGGCCCCGAAGGCCGCCTTGGAGAAGAAGATGAAGCGCTCCGCGTTGTCGTCGTAGTCGCCGAACTCGTTGCCGTAGATGCCCGGGCGGTCGTAGAAGTCGTCGCAGCCGACCAGGACGATCTCGTGGGAGTCCAGCTTGCAGCTGTAAAACGTCGCCTGCCTGCGGCTGATGGAGAGGTCGACGGTCTCGGCCAGGTCGTCCAGGGGCCGCAGGACGAACTCGTCCGAGAGACGGTACTTGGGCACCAGGACGGTGACGTCGTGCCCCTTGGCGGACAGCGCCTTGGGCAGGTGGTAGGACACGTCGCCCAGGCCCCCGGCGCGGGAGCAGGGCGAGGCTTCTGGGGTGACGAAGAAAATTCGCATGGGCCGCTCCCGGGGCGGTTTGGCCGGCTCGACGACGCGGGTTGAAAAAGGCGGCCTGCCTCCCGCGCCGACCGGCGCCCCGCCAATATGGCGGCCCCGCCCGGGCGTCGGGAACGACGCGGACGGACGACGGGACGGGGGGAAAGGCAAGCCGGGGCCGGCGGTTCCAACCGGGCGCCGGGCGGCCGGCAAAGAACGGCGAAGACCAAGCCTGCCGGACGGCGTCGGTCGGACGACCGGCCTCGAGGCCCGGCCGGTTTAAAACAAGTAAAAATATTGCGCGATATTCTTAAACGTATTTAATTATGCAAATTAAGATATGCCGGATCAAAATAAAGAGAGTCAGTTAGATCAAATTAAACTAAATTAGAGAAAAAACTAACGTTCTGTCGCCGGGGCGACGGCGACGGCCGCCGCCGCCGGCCCGGCTGCCGCGGCCACCGGGGGCGGCCCCGGGGCCCGTCCGTCGGACCGTCCCCGCCTCCCCCGCCGGGGGAGGGGGAGTGTCCGTTCACGGGCCTGAAAAAATATGGAATCGCCAGACTTTCCGCGGGGACAAATTCCTCCGCCTAAGAGTCGAATGGTTCCGCTTGGAGCGTTCCTAGACGCGCTCGGCCTCCGCCCGCCCCTTGGCGGCCCGGATAATGTCTTCCGGAATTCCAAAGTCTCTCGCCGTCTTGACGGCGTCCCGTGAATCGGCACCAGGTTTCACGGCGCGAAAAAGCGCGAGCGCGATATTCAATTGAATCTCGGCTATGCCCTCGGCTTTGGCCTCGGCTTTGCCCTCGGCTTTGGCCTTGGCCTCAACCCAGGCGATTTCCTCATCCCACGCCATCTGGGCTGTCTGCCATGCATCATACGCCTTGAGCATCTCGGGCGTCGACGCCACTATGCCGTAGCGGTCAACAAACTGGGCGAAGCCGGGATCGGC
>JAISET010000061.1 GCA_031264015.1 Deltaproteobacteria bacterium
TTGTCCCCTAAGGCCGGGGCGGGCAAGTCGTTAAACATGCCGAATAAGCGCCCGGCCTATGGCGGCCGGCGGCGCCCGGCAGACCGCATGCCGATTATTTGAAGCCGGACCCTGCCGCCCGGGCCCGGCGACGGATTGGGCCGACGATTAAAGCGGGCCCCGGAACCAAGGCGGGCCGCCCCCGTGAACGCTTACGGCTAGCCGTCAATCCGCCTCAGGGGAAAAAAAGCGGCCCTCCGGAACGAGGAGCCCCCGACCCGGGGTAAAAGCCCCGGCCGGGGGCGCCGCGGGACGGCCGACGCCGGGCGCCTAGTTGAGAGCGTCGTAGCCCGTCTCGCAAGTCCTGATGCGCAGGGCGCTGCGCAGGTCGTAGCTGAAAATCTTCCCGTCGCCGATCTTGCCGGTGAAGGCGGCCTCCTGGATGGTCTTGATGACCTTGAGCTCCCACTCCTCGGAGGAGACGACGATCTCGAACTTGACCTTGGGCAGCAGGCTGACGTCGACGACCGAGCCGCGCACCGTCTCCGTGTAGCCCTTCTGGGTCCCGCAGCCCATCACCTGGAAGACGGTGATGCCGTTGACTTCTATGGCGTTCAAAGCGCTCTTGACGTCCTCGAGCTTCTCCTCCCGCACTATGGCCTCTATCTTTATCATTTTTTTCTCCTTATGCCTTTGTCAGTCCAGACCGTTGAAGGACGGGTAGGCGTGCTCGCCGTGCTGGGAGAGATCCAGGCCGACCAGCTCGTCGCGCTTGGAGACGCGCAGCTGGGTGAAGGCCTTGACGAGGCCGGCGCAGACGACGGTGCCGACGGCCGCCACCAGGATGCTGACGACGATGGAGACCGCCTGGGCGCCGAACTGCCTGCCGCCCCCGAAGACCAGGCCCTCGGTGGCGGCGGAGTTGACGGAGGGGTCGGCGAAGACGCCGGTCATCAGGCCGCCGTAGATGCCGCCCAGGCCGTGGCAGCCGAAGGCGTCGAGGGCGTCGTCGATTTTGAGCTTCTTTTTAATGATCGTGATGCCGAAGTAGCAGACGGGGCCGGCGGTGGCGCCGATGATCAGGGACGCCCAGACCGGCACGAAGCCCGCGCCCGGGGTGATGGCCACCAGGCCCGCCACCACGCCGGTGCAGACGCTGATCAGGGAGGGCTTGCGCCTGGCCAGGACGTCGATGGCCAGCCAGGAAAGCAAGCCGGCGGCCGTGGCCAGGGCCGTGGTCATGAAGGCGTGGGCGGCCAGGGAGTCGGCCGCGAGGGCCGAGCCGGCGTTGAAGCCGAACCAGCCGAACCACAACAGCGCCATGCCCAGGGCCACGAAGGGGACGTTGTGCATGCGGTAGGCGGTGTTCTCGTAGCCGGAGCGCCTGCCGATTAACAGGCACAAAACCAGCCCGCTGACCCCGGAGCTGATGTGGACGACGTTGCCGCCGGCAAAGTCCACCGAGCCCAGGCCCGCGGCGCCCAGGATGCCGCCGTCGCCCCAGACCATGTGGGCCAGGGGATAATAGACCAGCAGCGACCAGAAAGCGATGAACAAAAACAGCGCCTTAAACTTCATCCGGCCCGCCACCGCCCCGGTGATGATGGCCGGGGTGATCAGGGCGAACATCATCTGGAAGGCGACGAAGGCCAGGCTCGGCACCGTCGGGGCGTAGGGCGAGGGGTCCTCGAGGCCTGTTTTGTTTAAAAACAGATTGTCCAGGGACCCGATTATCCCGAAAGTGTTGCCGCTGAAAGCCAGCGAGTAGCCCAGAGCCACCCACATGACGATGCCCAGGCCCATGATGAAGGCCGAGGCCATGATGTTGTTGATCACGTTCTTTCGACGCCCCAGGCCGCCGTAGAAAAAGCCCAGCCCCGGGGTCATGATGAAGACCAGAGCCGCCGAGACCAGCAAGAAAGCAGTGTCGCCGCTGTCCATAAACAAATCCTCCAAAAGTGGCCGGCCCCGAAAAAGAGGCCGCGTGAACATAGGCGCCCTCCCGCCCGCCTGAATAAACGGCCCCCGGGCCGTTCCGACGAGACAGGAGAACGAGCGAACAAGCGTCAGATCAAGCATGAGCAAGAAACAAGACGACAAGAAATAACGAGCAAGCAACAAAAAACAAGAAACAAAAAACAAGCGACAAAAAAACAAGCGTCAAAAAAGCAAACTCGAAACCTCCAAAAAATTTGGCTGCGGACGCCGGGAGGGGCGGGCCTCGCGCCCAGCCCCTCCCGGTCTCGCCCGCCGCGCCGCCAGGCGGGACGTTCCGGCTTCAAACCGCCCGGCGCGCGGTCCCGGCGCCAGGACCGCGGACGGCGGGCCCGGGCTTGCCGGACGCCGCCAGGGGGCCCCTGGGCTCCAGAAAACCCATGGAGACCAGCCGGCCTGCCAGCTCGACTAAGGCCGGCCCGCCCTCCCCCTCCCGGAGGTCGGTGAAGACGACGGGCAGCCCGCCCCTCCTAATGGCCGCGTCCCGGCGCATGACCTCCAGATCGGCGCCGACATGGGGGGCCAGGTCCGTCTTGTTGACGACCAGGATGTCCGAGCGGGAGACGGCGGGCCCTCCCTTGCGGGGAATCTTGTCGCCGCCGGCCACGTCGATCACATATATGCTCAGGTCGACCAGGTCGGGGCTGAAGGTGGCGGAAAGGTTGTCGCCTCCGCTCTCCAAGAAAACCAGCTCCAAACCCGGATGCCTGGCCCCCATCTCGTCGACGGCCAGCATGTTCAAAGAGGCGTCCTCCCTGATGGCGGAGTGGGGGCAGCCCCCCGTCTCCACGCCCATGATGCGGTCGGGCGGCAGCGCCCCGTTTTTGGTCAAAAACTCGGCGTCCTCCCTGGTGTAAATGTCGTTGGTGACCACCGCCAGGTCGTAGTCGTCGCGCAGCAGCAGGCACAGGCGATAGATAAGCGCCGTCTTCCCGGAGCCCACCGGCCCGCCCACGCCCACCCGCAGAAAGTCGCCGGGCGGGGACGGGGGGGACGGGCTTTTTTTGACCGGGCCGCCCTCCGGCTCCGGCCCTCCGCCGCCAAAAGACGGCTTGTCCGCGTGTTTCATGATTTTTCCATCCTCCGGGACATAATCGCCCGCGGCCGCCGCCGGGGCCCTGCCCTGACGGTCGTCGAGACCCCGGCGCCCGCGGCGCCCCGCTTTCTTTTTCCCCGTCAGCTCCTGAACAGCTTCTCGGGGGAGTCCTGATGCCGGGCGCTCAAAATGGAGAGCATCGGCAGGTTGGAGCCGATCTCGTCGTCCCCCGCCCCGGCGCCCCCCGCCGCCCCCCTGGAAACGCGGGCGACCACGGGCAGAAGCCTCGCCGCGAGGCGCTGCAGCTCGTACTGGCCGACCCTGACCAGCCTGGCCGCGGCCTGCGTCTGGTTTTGCAGCCAGGCCGAGGCGAAGCCGGAAACCACCGGGACGACGTCGCCGGGGCCGAAACCCAGGCCGCGGGCCAACAAACCGAAGCCCACCGTCAGGCCCGGGACGAAACTCCCGTCCCCCAGCGCCGCGGGACGCAGGCCGAGCTCCAAAACAAGCCGCCAGACGGCCTTGCCGCCCTCCGCCTCCTCCGCGAGAAACTCGCTGGTGTCCCGGCATGCGAGCGACAAATCGTCCAGCTCCCTGACCCGCCTCCCGAAGTCGTTTTCCCCCGCGTCCCCGCCGCCGTCGCCGCCGTCGCCGTCGCCGTCATTGCCGTCGTTTTCCAGGAGCATGACGCGGGCCAGAACCGGCAGGTCCAGCCGCCCCAGGCCATGCTCCAAAGAGCCGCGGAGGAACAGCTCGAGATCAGGGGAGCCGGTCACCAGGCCCGCCTGACAGGCCGCCTCCAGCCCCCTCGACCAGGCGAACCCGCCCACGGGAAGGGCGGGGCTGGCCAGCCACAAGAGCCTCAGGGCCCTGAGGTCGGACTTTTCGTCCGGCGTCGTCGTCGGTCCGCTCTCCCTGGGCATTCGGGCCTCCAAAAGCGCGTCCGCCCGACGCGCGCCAAAAAATTTAAAACAAAAAGTACCTCTGGGCCATGGGCAGCTCGGCCATGGGCTCGCAGGTCAGGAGCTCCCCGTCGGCCCTGACCTCGTAGGTCTGGGGGTCCACCTCGACGCGCGGGGTGGCCGAGTTGCGGACGAGGCTTTTTTTGGTCAGCCCGGAGACGTCCCGGGCGGGCAGCAGTTTTCTTTTGAGGCCGAGGGCGGCGAATTTATCCGCAAGCCCCGCGTCGAGGGCGGCCTTGGTGACGAAGGTGAGGCCCAGGCTCGAGGCCGCCGCCCCCAGGGCCCCGAACATGGGCCGGAACCTGGCCGGCTGGGGCGTGGGGATGGAGGCGTTGACGTCGCCCATGGGGGAGGCGGCGATGGCGCCCGATTTTAGGACCAGGTGCGGCTTGACGCCGAAGAAGGCCGGTTTCCACAAAACCAGGTCGGCCAGCTTCCCTTTCTCCACGGTGCCCAGAAGATGGTCGAGGCCGTGGGTGACGGCCGGGTTGACGGTGTGCTTGGCCAGGTATCTTTTGATCCTGTTGTTGTCGTTCAAGTCGTCGCCGGGGAGGGGCCCCCTCTGCAGGCGCATCTTGTGGGCCGTCTGCCAGGCGCGGATGACGACCTCCCCCACCCGGCCCATGGCCTGGGAGTCGGAGGAGAGCATGGACAGGGCGCCCAGGTCGTGGAGGATGTCCTCGGCGGCGATGGTCTCGCGCCTGATCCTGGAGTCGGCGAAGGCCACGTCCTCGGCGACGGAGGGGTTCAAGTGGTGGCAGACCATGAGCATGTCCAGGTGCTCGTCGACGGTGTTGACGGTGTAGGGCCTGGTGGGGTTGGTGGAGGAGGGCAGCACGTTCTCGAGCGAGCAGCATTTGATGATGTCCGGGGCGTGCCCTCCCCCGGCGCCCTCGGCGTGGTAGAAATGTATCGGCCGGCCCCCCACCGCCCTGATCGTCTCCTCGAGGAAGCCCGCCTCGTTCAAAGTGTCGGTGTGGATGGCCACCTGGGAGCCGAACTCGGCCGAGACGGCGAGGCAGTTGTCGATGGCCGCCGGGGTCGTCCCCCAGTCCTCGTGGAGCTTCAAACCCACCGCCCCGCCCGTCAGCTGCTCCCTGAGTCCCTCCGGAAGCGAGCTGTTGCCCTTGCCCAGAAACCCGAAGTTCATGGGCATGGAGTCGGTGGCCAGGATCATCTTCTCCAGGTGCCAGGCCCCCGGGGAGCAGGTGGTGGCGTTGGTCCCGGTGGCGGGCCCGGTGCCGCCCCCGATCATGGTGGTCACCCCGCTGCAGAGGGCCTCCGTCACCTGCTGCGGGCAGATGAAATGGACGTGGCTGTCCACCCCGCCGGGCGTCAGGATCAGGCCCTCGCCGGCGATGATCTCGGTGGAGGGACCGATGACGATGTCGACCTTGTCCTGGACGTCGGGGTTGCCGGCCTTGCCGAGCCCCATGATCAGCCCGTCCCTGATGCCCACGTCGGCCTTGACGACCCCTCCGACGTCCAGCACCACGGCGTTGGTGACGACGGTGTCGGCCACCCGGGCGTCGGCCCTGGGTCTCTGGCTCTGGCCCATGCCGTCCCTGACGACCTTGCCGCCCCCGAAGGTGACCTCCTCCCCGTAAAGGGTCAGGTCCTCCTCCACCTCCAGCCACAGGCAGGTGTCGGCGAGCCTGACTTTGTCGCCCTTGGTCGGCCCGAATATCTCCGCGTAATGAGAGCGCTCTATGGTCGGCATGTCCACCTCGAAGCCGGTAATTTTCAAAATAAAACGATCGGACGATCGGACGGCAAAACGGCAAAACGGCAAAACGATAAGAAAAACGTCGCCTTCAGGGACTCTGTCCGCCAAGCGCCCCGTCGTCACTCCGGCCGGCCGGCCGGTCGGCCTAGTCCAGGGGCCCCATGACCGCGCCCCTGAAGCCGTACACTTCGCGGGCTCCGCCCAGGGCTATGAGCCTGACGGTCCGGCTCTGCCCGGGCTCGAAGCGCACGCTGGCCCCGGCGACCACGTCGAGCCGACGCCCGCGGGCCTGGTCGCGGTCGAAGACCAGGGCCGGGTTGACCTCGTGGAAATGATAATGCGAGCCAACCTGGACGGGCCTGTCGCCGTGGTTCTGGACCTCGATCTCGACAAAGTCCCGGCCCTCGTTCAAAACTATCTCGCCATCGGCGGCGACCACTTCCCCGGGAATGAGCATGGGATTATCCTCCAAGTTTCCGAGCGCAAAACTAAGCGTCTCCCGCGTTCTCGGCCAATAAAATCACAACTTTGTCCGACGTCCGCGCCGGGCCGTCGGCGCCGCCCCGAAGCCGGTCCGGCCGGGCGGTTTCCCGGACCGCGCGCCCCCTAGACTATGGGGTCGTGGACGGTCACCAGCTTGGTGCCGTCCGGGAAGGTCGCCTCCGCCTGCACCTCTTTAATCATGCTGGGGACGCCCTCCATGACCTGCTCGGCGCGCAAAAGGCCCCGGACGCCGCCCATGAGCTCGGAGACACTTTTGCCGTCCCTGGCGCCCTCCAGGATGGCCAGAGACAGATAGGCCACCGCCTCGGGGTGGTTGAGTTTCAGGCCGCGGCCCAGCCGTCTTTCGGCCAGCAATCCGGCCGTGAAGAGCAGCAGCTTGTCTATTTCCCTGGGGGTCAGATCCATGCCCCTTCCCTCGCTTTGTTGTTCGTCCGCGGCATCCTTGGCGCCGCGGTCATGCCTCATGCCTCATGCCTCATGCCTCGCGCCCCGCGCCCCGCGCCTCATGCCTCCAACTTCCCGCCCGCCGCCGATCGAACCAGGCCGGGCGGCCGGCGCTTTAGGTCGCCCATATCCCGGGGCTTCTGGCCTCCCGGCCCAGAAAGGCCGGCCGCAGCGTCCGCCAGACGACCTCCCGAAAATCCTCGGCCTGCTGCTGGGTGGAGGTCAGGGCCCGGGCCAGAAAGACGCCCTTTCTGACCGTCGCCGACCAGCGGGCCGTCCGCGACGCCTCCGGGCCCCGCCGGCCGCCTTCGCCGTCGCGGCCGCGGCCGTCGGCGAGCTCCCCGCCGTCCCGGCAAAAGCAGGCCAAAGCGTCTCTCGCGCCGTTCAGGGCCTTGAGGTCGTCCTCGTCCCCCGCCCTGCCGACGGCCCAGAAGACGGCCGAAGCGTTCTGGCCGGCCAGGGAAAACGGGCTGGCGAGCTGGTCGGACCCGCCCCGGACGACCAGGAGGTCCCGGAACAGGAGCCTGCCCCCGCGGCTGACCCGCAGCGTCTGCCGCAGGTAGCCCTCCTCGAAAGCCATCCCGGAGACCGGCCGGCCCAGGATGGTCGTCTCGCAGCCCAGGGCGCGCGCCCCGGGGGCGAGGCTCAGGTCGAAGCCCAGACGCGCCCCGGCCCCGGAAAAGACTATGGTCGGCGCGGGCAGCCACTCCAGAACAGCCCCCTCCCCCAGGCGGGCCGAGGCCAGGCTGGTCTGCGGGAGCCCGTCGCCCCGGACCTTATAAATCTTGGCGCCCGAGGGGCTGGTCACCAGGGCGTGGGCGCCGTCCTTGAGCGTCAGCCTGACGTCCAGGCTGTCCCCGCCGACCAGGCCGCCCGGGGGATGCAGCACGTAGAGGTGGGCGGGACGGGCCCGCGCCGGCTTCCCCCGCCCGGACCCCGGCGGCTCCTTCTCGGGATAGAAGGGCCTCTGGATTAAAAGGGGCCCCCGAAAGAAGCTTTTCTCCACCACCGTCCGGCCGCCGCGCGCCGACAGGGTCGCTTCCAGGACGGCGGGCCATACGGACGGCCCGGGGGCGGAGGTTTCCCCGCCCGCGCCAGCTTTTTCCCTTTCGTCCGCGCCCGCCGGCCCGACGTCTTCCGCCCGGGAGTTCCGCATCGGACGGCCCTAGACCGCCAGGCGGCTTTTGATGGTCTCGGCGTCGAGGTCGGCCATCATGCCCGAGGCGACCACCCGGCCCCTCTCCATGATGGCGTAGCTGTCGGCGACCTTTCTGGCCACGGGGACCTTCTGCTCCACCTGCAGGACCGTCATGCCGTCCTCGCGGGTCAGCTTTCTGACCAGGGCGACGATTTCCGAGACGATGTTGGGCTGGATGCCCTCGGTGGGCTCGTCAAGGATCAGGACCCTCGGCTCCAGGACCAGGGCCCTGGCCATGGCCAGCTGCTGCTGCTGTCCGCCGGAGAGGTCCCCCCCGCGCCTGGCCCGCATCTTTTTCAGGTCCGGGAACAGCTCGTAGACCCGCTCCGGGACCGTCCGCCCGCGGTCGGCCCTGGCGGCCAGGGGGACCCGCAGGTTTTCCTCGACGCTCAGCAGAGGAAAGATCTGCCTCCCCTGGGGGACGTAGCCCAGGCCCCGGCGGGCCCGCTCGTGGGGGCTCCAGGAGGTGGCGTCGCGGCCGCCGAGCAAGATCCGCCCCTTTCTGACCGGCAGCAGCCCCATCAGGCACTCGACCAGCGTCGTCTTGCCCACGCCGTTGCGGCCCAGAAGACAGGCGCAGCGGCCCTCGGGCACCTCGAGGTCCACCCCGCGGAGTATGTTGCCGCGCCCGTAGTACTGGACCAGACCCTCGATTTGCAGATATGCGGCCATCGGACCGGCCCCCCTGACGGCGTTGGAAAAGTGTGGAAAAATGTGAAAAAAACAGTTCCAAATTAACAAAACAGAATAAAAGTTTACGTATTTGAGGGAAAGCTACAAAGTCGCTTCCAGGCCCGGAGCCCCGCCATGATTGATGAAATGGAAAAATAATTTCCCGGCCGGCGACCATGATTGATGAAAGCGAAAAACGCCCGCCTTGTCGCCGACAATGATTGATGAAATTGAAAAACGCCCGGCTGGTCGTCCGACCCCGCCCCGAGGCGCGCGGGGAAAAATTGCAAAAAGATGTTCAAAATTGAAAAAAGACCGTCAAAAACTACTTAAGCGACAATGTCGTTTCCCGGGCTTAACGTCCACAATGATTGATGAAATTGAAAAAGGCGCTAAATGTCTCCCGGCTCGCCCGCCCGCAATGATTGATGAAATTGAAAAAG
This sequence comes from Deltaproteobacteria bacterium, assembly GCA_031264015.1. Classification (GTDB taxonomy): domain Bacteria; phylum Desulfobacterota; class Desulfarculia; order Adiutricales; family Adiutricaceae; genus JAIRNQ01. The sequence goes on from JAISET010000061.1 coordinate 8,960, forward strand.
GCGCGGCTGGTCGTCCGACCCCGCCCCGAGGCGCGCGGGGAAAAATAGTAAAAAGATGTTTAAAATTGAAAAAAGGTCGTCAAACTCCACCAAAGCGACAATGTCATTTCCCGGGCTTAACACCCACAATGATTGATGAAATTGAAAAAAGCGCGAAATGTCTCCCGGCTCAGCCGCCCGCAATGATTGATGAAATCGAAAAAGGCGCGAAATGTCTCCCGGCTCGCCCGCCCGCGATGATGATGAAATCGAAAAATACGAAAAAATGCCTTGCGCGCCCCGCCGACCCGGCCTCCTCCCCGACCGGGCCTCCTCCCCGACCGGGTCATTCCTCCTCCAGCCCCAGATAGGCCTCCATGACCTCGGGCAGCGAGCTCACGCGGGCCATGTCACCCTCGGCCAGGACCCTCCCCTGGTGGAGGACGGTGACGGTCTTGGCGACGGAGCGCACGAACTCCATGTCGTGCTCCACCAGGATCAGGCTGTGCCCGCCCTCGAGGCTCAACAGGAGCTCCGCGGTCCTCTCGATCTCGGCGGGGGTCATGCCGGCCACCGGCTCGTCCAAGAGAAGTATCCTGGGCTTCTGGACCAGGAGCATGCCGATCTCCAGCCACTGCTTCTGGCCGTGGGAGAGGACTCCGGCCGGCTTCCCGGCCTGGTCGGTCAGACGGACCAGCTCCAGGGTTTTTTCAAGGCAGTCCCGGTCCCCGGGGTCGAGCCTGGCCAAAAGAGTTCTTAAGACCGTCTTGGGGGCCTTAAGGGCCAGCTCCAGGTTCCGCCAGACGGTCAGGGACTCGAAGACCGAGGGCTTCTGGAACTTGCGGCCGATGCCCGCCAGGCTGATGTCCACCTCGTCGAGCTCCAACAAATTGAGGCCGTCCCCGTACCAGGCCTCCCCGGAGTCGGGCCTGGTCCTGCCGGTGACGACGTCCATCATGGTGGTCTTGCCGGCCCCGTTGGGCCCGATGACGCAGCGGAGCTCGCCCTCCCCCAGATAGAAGGTCAGGTTGCTCAGGGCCTTGAAGCCGTCGAAGCTGACGCTGATGTCCTCCAGGAAGAGAACGTGGCGGCTCCGCCTCTCGCTCTTGGTCTCCCAGCTCTCGAAGGGCGGGGCCGGGGCCCTGTCCCCCCGGCGCCGGATCCGGCTGGAGAAATCCTCCGGCAGCCCGGGGTTGACGGGCGGGCCGTTATTTTGGAGACCGTCGTTTCGGAGGCCGTCGTCGCCGCGGCCGCCGGACAGCCCCCGGCCGGAATTATCTGGCCGGGTCTCGGCCGGGAGGAGGCTCATGCGGGCGCCTCCCCGGATGCGGCGGCGGCGGCGGCGGAGAATTCTTTCCGCCGCTTTTCACTCCCGTCCCCGTCGTCTCCGTTTCCCCCGCCGGCGTCATCATCGGCGTCATCATCGGCGTCATTGTCGCCGTCGCCCCGGCCGCTTCCCCCGCCCGCGTCCGCGCCGGCGTTTTCTCCCCGCCCCGGGGACAGCCTGGCGGCGAGATCCCGGACCAGGCCGGCCAGGCCCCCGGGCAGGAAGACGGAGACCAGGACGAAGAGGGCGCCCAAAACGATGGGCCAGACCACGGGGTGGGCCCCGGTCAGCCAGCTTTTCAGCAGGCCGACCAGGACGGCCCCGGCGGCGGCCCCGTGGAGGCTGCCCCGCCCGCCCAGGGCCACGCAGACGACCATCTCCACGGAGAACACCGGCGCCAGGAGGGACGGGTTGATGATGCCGGCCTGGGGGACGTAGAGGGCCCCGGCCAGCCCGGCCATGGCCGCGGAGAAGGTGAAGACGAAGAGCTTGACGTTCTCCACCCGGTAGCCAATAAACCTCGTCCTGTTCTCGTTGTCGCGCGCGGCCGACATGGCCAGCCCCAGCCTGGAGACGGCCAGCGCCCGGCACAAAAGGCACGAGCCCAGCAAAGTCAGGGCCGACATGGCGAACAGGGCCGCCACCACCCCCGGCGAGCGGATGTCCCGGCCGAGGACGGACTTGAAGTCGGTGAAGCCGTTGTTTCCGCCGAAGCCCAGGGCGTTCAGATAAAAGGCCAGCATCAGGGCGTAGGTGAGCGCCTGGCTGATGATGGAGAAATAGACCCCCGAGACCCTGGAGCGGAAGGCGGACCAGCCGAAGGCCAGGCCCAGAGCGGCCGGGGCGGCCACGGCCAAAAGCAGGCTCAGGGCGGGGCTGTGGCTCAATTGCCAGTGCCAGGGGAGCTTTTCCCAACCGATGAAGATCATGAAGTCCGGCAAATCCGAGGCAGCGTAGACGCCCCTGGCCCCGATCTGGCGCATCAGATACATCCCGAAGGCGTAGCCCCCCAAAGCGAAGAAGGCCCCGTGCCCCAGGCTCAAAAGGCCCAGGCGCCCCCAGACCAGGTCGATGGACAAAGCCAGGGTGGCGTAGCAGAGACACTTGCCCAGCACCAGCATGGTGTGGCTCTGGACGTGGAGGGCGCCGCCGGGGGAGCCGAGCGACCCCGCGCACAAAAGAGCCGCCGGGAGGGTCAGAAGCGCGCAGAAGACCTTGGTGGGCAGGTCGAAGACCCGCTCCCGCCTCCCGGTCCCGGCCGGCGCGCCCGCTGTCCGCGCGGCGCTCACCAGCCCGCCGCCCTTCCCCGCCGGGGGAACAGCCCGCCCGGGCGGCGCTGGATAAGGAGAATGACGCCCGTCATGATCAGTATCTTGGCCAGCATGGCCCCGTGGACGGGCTCGAGCAATTTGTTGGCCAGGCCGATGACGAAGCCGCCCAAAAAGGTCCCCCAGAGGTTGCCGACGCCGCCGAAGACCACCACCATGAAAGAGTCCACTATGTGGTCCTGGCCCAGATTCGGGCCCACGTTGGCCAGCTGGCTCAGGGCGACGCCCGCGAGGCCGGCCACCCCGGAGCCCAGCGCGAAGGTCAGGCGGTCGACCCTGGCCGAGTTGACGCCCAGGGCCCGGGCCATGGCCCTGTTCTGGGTGACGGCCCGCACCTCGAGGCCCAGCCTGGTCTTGCGCATCAGTAAATTCAGCAGGAAAAAGACCGCCAGGCAGAAGCCGATGATGTAGAGCCTGCCGACGGTCACGGCCACGCGGTCGGTCAGATGGACGAGCCCGCTCATGAAGGCCGGGGTCTCGACGCTTCTGTTGTTGGGGGAGACGAGAATCCTGACCGCCTGCCGGATGATCAGGCTGATCCCGTAGGTGGCCAGCAGGGTCTCGAGGGGCCGGCTGTAGAGGTGCCTGACGACCGAATACTCCAAAAGGGCGCCCAGCGAACCCGCCGCCAGGAAGGCCCCGGGGACCGCCAAGATCAGCGCCAGGCCGGGCCGCCCCGGCAGAAGCATCTGAAAGCCCCAGACGGAGTAGGCCCCCAGCATGACCATCTCGCCGTGGGCCATGTTGATGACGCCCATGACCCCGAAGGTGACGGCCAGGCCGATGCCGATCAAAACCAAAACCGAGCCCAGGCTCAGCCCGAAATAGACGGTCTCGAACAGGGCCGCGTGCTCGAGCCCGGCGTCGAGCCTGGACAGGGCCCTTTCCGCCGCGGCCCTGGCGGCGGGGTCCCCGTCGGCGGCCCACCGGCGCATGTCCTCCCGGCCCTCGGGGGTCGGGTTCCGCTCGAGATACCCCAGAGCCTCCGCGGCCTCCCCGGGGTCGGCGTCCCTGTTTCCGATGGTCTCGAGGGCCAGCACACGCCGGTAGTGCCCGGCGACCTTCCCGTCAGTCTCGGACTCCAGAAGCCGCCCGACCATGGCCGCGTCCACCCCGGCCGCCCCGACCAGGGCCGCCGCCGCCCTCCGCCGCGCCTCGGTGTCCGGGCTTAAAAGAGTCCTGTTGTTCAGCCCGGAGACCAGCCTCTCCCTCTGGCGGTTGTTGACGCCCACCCTGCGCAGGCGCGAGGGATCCGGGGCGGCGCCCGCCTCGGCCGTCCCGTCGGAGGCGGAGGACGAGGAGGAAAAAGAGGAGGAGGCGGGCGCGCGCACGACCAGGTAACCGGCCGGCCCGTTGTCCACGTAGAGCCCGCCCGCCTCCCGGTCGGCCATCAGAGTCCCGTCCAGCAGGGCCCGCATGATCATGGCGGCCCCGTCGCCCGAGTCCCGGGAGAGCTCGTCGAGGGCGACGTCCCGGTCGGAGACCTTGGAGCCGAGAAGACTTTGCAGCAAAGGATCGCTCAGACCGAGCCCCGCGGCCGTCCGCGCGGGCAAAGACTCGGGCTCGCCGGCGGCGGGGCTGCCGGCGCCGGACTGGCCCGGCCCCGCCCCCGAGGCCAGGCCTAAGCCTCCGGGCCAGGGGGCGGCCCCGCCCGGGCCGGCCAGGACAAGCAGGGTCATAATGATGAATATGGGAAGATATTTATGGTCCCCAAACATTTTTTTCGCTTTTCCTCACCAGAACAAACATGACCAAAACCAAGTCCGAAGCAATCAGGGCGCCGTCGATTAGGTGTTGACAAACGGCCCGCAATCTAGGAAACTAATCTCGGTCACGAAGACCAAGCCGGCAAAAATCCCAGGAAAATCGGCTCCCGCCGTTTTTTTTGGCGACCAGCCCGCGCGCGCCCCGAAAAAGAGCGCGCCAGCCAAAATTTTCATGCCGGGCCACGAAGGCCGGTCCCCGCTCGCGGAACATGAGAGGGGGCCGGCTTTTTTTGTTCCCCGCCGTCCCATGACCGGCACATGAACGCGCCTTTTTGCAACCAACGGATTATTTAATCATATGGTGACGACACTCTGTTTAGCACCGTCATAACTTTAATCTTCGCCGGAGCGAACCGCCGGACGGCCGGACGGCCGGACGGCCGGAAAACCAGGGGCCGGGCGCCCGTGAAACCTGGCCGCATGAGAAGCTTGACCGCCATGAGGTTGATCATGAAAAAGTCCAGTTTTTTGAAGCGTTTTAAGAGAAAAACCACCCTGGCCCTCACTTTGACAGGCGCGGCGCTCCTGGTCTCGGCCGCCTTGCCGAGCCTGCTCGCGGCCCACGGGGTGGCCTGGCGCCAGGCGCCCTCCGACAGGACCTACACCATCGGCTTCATGTACTCGGACCAGACGCCCATGGCCTACAGCGAGGTCAAGGTCTACTCCCCGGACAACTCCGAGCTGGAGTACCAGAACTCCCGCACCGACGCCAACGGCTGGTTCGCCTTCGTGCCCGACGTCCCCGGGGAGTGGTCCTTCGCCTCCAACGACGGCATGGGCCACCTGTCCTCCGGCAAGCTGGAGGTCGTCTTTGAGAGCCCGGCCGCCCCGGCCGAACCTGCCTCCGACGGGACGCCGGCGGACGCGTCCGCCCCAGCCCCGGCTCCGGCGGCCGCCGGGGGGCCGGCCCAGGCCATGGCCTCCGGAGGCTCGGCCGAGCCCACCGTCGTCAGGGCGGGTTTCGGGATCTCCATCATCCTGAACTTCCTCTTCATAGCCCTCTGGCTCAGGCGCAGGCCCGGGGGCGACAGGAAGGCCCCCGGGTCGCCCGGGGCGGCGGCCGTGCGAGGTTGAAATTTCTTTTTCGCGCCGATTTTTCTTCTTGTCCCGTTTTTTCTTTTTGTCCCGATTTTTCTTTTTGTCCCGAAGCTTCTTTTCCCGTCGTCGGGGGCGTCGTCCGAGTCGGGCCGGCCCCCGCTTTTGACGACTTCCCGCCCGGAGCGGAAACACCCGGCTTCGACCCGGCTTTCCGCATAAGTCTCGCTCCCGGTCGGAGGGGCGGCCAGGTCTGACCGCGCTCCTTTTTTCCGACCGTGACGCCCGGGCCGGCCGGACGCCCGAACACTGTCCGGGGAACCAAGGGTCCCGGACCTAACCCATCGGAGGAACTGATGAAAAAACTCGCCGTTCTTATCGCTCTCGCCGTCTGTCTGCTCGCATATTCCCCCGCCTCCGCCCACGACATGTGGGCCACGGCCGTCGGCGCCGCCCCCGGGCAGGGCCTGACCGCCAACATCGGCTACGGCCACCGCTTCCCGGCCATGGAGGACATCCCGGCCGGGGAGCTGCCCTTCTTCCAGATCTGGGCGGTCGGCCCCGACGGCAGGATCGACCTGACCCAGGGCTCCCCCAACTACGTCTTCACCTCCGAGACCAAGCTGGCCAAGGGCACCTACCTGGTCGTCAGCGACGTCAGGCCCATCTACTGGACCAGGACGACGACCGGCCAGTGGGAGATGAAGCCCAGGAACGAGGTCCCCGGGGCCGTCAGCTGCGAGAACGCCATCGAGAACGCCAAGGGCATCATCGCCGTTGACGGCGACGCCGCCGGCGCCCTGGCCACAGCGGCCCAGGGCCTGCCCCTGGAGATCGTGCCCCTGGTCCATCCGGCCACCGTCAGGGCCGGCCAGGCCCTGCCGATCCAGGTTCTCTTCGAGGGCAAGCCCCTGGCCGGAGCCGAGGTCAAGGCCCGCTACAACGGCTTCCCGGGCGTCGCCTCCGACACCGCCATGGCCTTCACCGACACCACCGACCAGGAGGGCAAGGTCAACTTCGTGCCCCTGGCCGCCGGCGAGTGGATCGTCCTGGTCAGGAACGACACCCCCTACTCCGGGCCCGACACCTGCGACAAGAACAGCTACGGCCACAACCTGCATCTCGTCATCAACTAGTCTGGTCTTGGCCGGTCCGAGAAGGCCGGGCCGACTAAGGCAGTCTCCGCGGGGCCGTCCTCATGGCGGTCCCGCGTTTAAATACAAATTCAAATTCAAATTCAAATTCAAATCCAAATCCAAATCCAAATCCAAATCCAAATCCAAATCCCCGCCGAAGTCCCCCCGCCCGCTTTCCTACTTTTTCCGCGCCTCCCCCGCCGTCCAGCGCGCCAGTCCCCGAATTCCCGACGCGTTTTTTTCACCGCTTTTTGACCGGGTTTTTTGTCAAAGGCCGGGGCGCCGGCGCGGGCGCCCCGGGAGGGACGGCTTGCCGGCCTATTCGGCGGCCGCCCCGGCCCCGCCGCAGGTGTTGGTCTTCCGGTTGAAGTTGCCGCAGCTGACGGGGGCCGTCCAGTCGGAGACCAGGTCGGCGGACTCGGGCAGATAGTCGGACCAGGCGTCGCCCTCGACCTCGCCGCCGGTCTCCCAGACCACCTGGAACTGGCCGTCGGACTGGATTTCACCGATGAGGACGGGCTTGGTCAGGTGGTGGTTGGGGAGCAGCCTGGCGGTGCCGCCGGTGAGATTGGGGACCTCCAGGCCGACCAGGGCGGCCAAAACGGCGTCCACGTCCGTGGTGCCGGCGGCCTCGACGGCCTTGACCCAGAGGTTGAAGCCGATGAAGTGGGCCTCCATGGGGTCGTTGGTGACCCTCGACTCGTCCTTGACAAACTCGCGCCATCTTTTAATGAAGGCCTCGTTGTCCGGGTTCTCGACGGACTCGAAGTAGTTCCAGGCGGCCAGGTGGCCGACCAGAGGCGCGGTGTCGATGCCGCTGAGCTCCTCCTCGCCCACCGAGAAGGCCATGACGGGGATGCTGGCGGCCGAAACGTCCTGGTTGGCCAACTCCTTGTAGAAGGGCACGTTGGCGTCGCCGTTGACGGTGGAGACCACCGCGGTCTTCAGGCCGGCGCTCCCGAACCTCTTGATCTCGGAGACGATCGACTGCCAGTCGCCGTGGCTGAAGGGCGTGTAGTTGACCACTATGTCCTCCGGGGCAACGCCCTTGGCGATCAGATAGGCCTCGACGATCTTGTTGGCCGTGCGGGGGAAGACATAGTCGGTGCCGGCCAGATAAAATCTCTTGACGCCCAAATCGTCGAGCAAATAGTCGACGGCGGGGATGGCCTGCTGGTTGGGGGCTGCCCCGGTGTAGACGACGTTCCTGCTGGACTCCTGGCCCTCGTACTGCACGGGGTAGAACAAAAGACCGTTGTTCTCCTCGAAGACCGGCAGCACGGACTTTCTCGAGACCGAGGTCCAGCAGCCGAAGACGACGTCGACCTTGTCCTGGGTCAGAAGCTGGGCCGCTTTCTCGGCGAACATGGGCCAGTCGGAGGCGGGGTCCACCACCACGGCCTCGAGCTTTTTGCCCAAAAGGCCGCCCTTGTTGTTCTGCTCGTCGACGAGCATCAGCATGGCGTCCTTCAGCGTCGTCTCGCTGATGGCCATGGTCCCCGACAGGGAGTGCAGGACCCCCACCCTGATGGTCCCCTCCGGAGACTCCGCCCGGGTTGAGGGGACCGCCAGCCCGAGCGCGCCAACGGCGCAGATCAACAGTCCCGGGATTAAATTTCTCCAGCTCATGCAAGCCTCCTGTATGGCCAAAAACGGCCAACTTCCGGCAAAAACCCCCGCGAGGCCGGGAGCCCCCGAGGATACGGGGCGCGCCGGTCATGACATAAACGTCGCTCTCAAGTGGTCTTTTTCCAAGCAGTCCCGCCCGCGGGGAGGCGGGCCGGCCGCCCGCGCGGGGCCGGCCGCCCGCCAGCGGGCAGGCGAGACGATTGAAGGAATTTTCGAATGCCCGGGGACCCGCGGAACGGGGTAAGGAGAAACCCCGCCCGGGGGCCCCCGGCGGCAAGGCGGCGGGGCGAGCCATTAACGACAAGGGCCATGTTGCATAAAGCGCGCCAAGGGGCCCAGGAAGCGCGGGGGGCGGATTAATTGACTGATATCATTGTCAAATTAAAACGCCCGCAAAAACCGTTAAAAACTGGCGCCCAAATTCCAGACATAAAAGCGGCCTTTTTCAGAGTGAAAATTAGAGGAATTTCACAAAAACGTCAGTTTTATTTGACCAGTTTTTTTGACGGATTGTCGCGGGCGGGTTTTTAGAGACAGATTTTCGCGGGGGGTTATCCTGGACAAGCTTTCGCGGGCGCGGCCCCGGCCCGAACTGTAGCGCGTCCCCGCCGGCCGGGTTCCGCCCCGGGGGGAGACCGCGGCGTCTTCCGGGCCCGCCATGGTCCCGGGGCGCCTCCGGCCCCGGGTCGCGGCAAAGCCCCGGACGAAGGCGGCGTCAGGGCCCCGGAAGGACGACGGGGGGGGCGGTCGGACGACTGGGCGTCGGAAAACGGGGAGGGATTATTTTGTTGAAGAACAGTGTCGCGGCGCGGCGGCGGCAAGCGTTCGCGGGGGCGGCCCGCCTTGGTTCCGGGGCCCGCTTTAATCGTCGGCCCAATCCGTCGCCAGGACCAATCGGCAGGGTCCGGCTCCAAATAATCGCCATGCGGCATGCCGGGCGCCGCCGGCCGCCATGGGCCGGGCGTCCATTCGGCATGTTTGACGACTCGCCCGCACCGGCTTCAGGTGAAAAACCACCCTCCAACCGCCCCGGCGCATCAAATTTACGGGAGCCGCGGGGCCTCTCGAGGCCGGCTCGTCACAAACCGAGGCCCGGCCCGGCTTCCAGGGAGACGCCAGGCCTGCTCCCGGGCCATCATGGGCGGCCCGGACGATCCAAGGTCGAGCCCGGTGTCAAAGGGAGGCACGAGACCCGCGGGGGGCGGCCTCCGGGTCCCTCGAGGCGGGTTTCGGAGCCCCCGGCGGCCGACCCCCGGGTCTTTTTGGCGGGGAGGATGTCGAGGGGTCCGGGGACGGTCGCGGCCTCCCCTTTCCGGACGGCGGTCGATATAAAAATGAAACAAATTTTTAAATCGCGATAATATGAAAGTCGGGATAAGTTTGATGAGAGGAAACTGGAAAGATGATCGGAGTGAAAACAAGGAAACCGCGCCAGTTTCCCGCTCTGCAACGCTGAAGTCTGAAATAGTGTCAACAGCCTGCCAAGCGTCTGGTCTTGTCTTTATAAGTTTCGGCAGTCAGCCGGGGGCTCGCGGAGGCCCCCCGATCTTGGACGGCCGGCCATTTTTCCAGCCAGGGGGGGGAGGGAATTGAGATTGGCTTTTTTGACCGATCCGGGGGCCTTTTTTCGTTGCTCCAAGCCCCCGCCCATGTTTTTCTTGGACGGCTGTGTTGAAAAATAAACAAAAGAAAAAAAATCGTCAAAAGTGCGAAAAACCGATTTGCCGCGCATAAAATTATATAAATCTAAGAATCCCAAAACTTCAAAACCTAAAGACCAAAAAATATTAACGTCCGAACATCCGAACGTCCGAACGTCAGAACGTCCGAACGTCTAAACGTCAGAACGTCTAAACATCATAACATCCAAACGTCCGAACATTCGAACATCCGAAACCATCCAAACGTCCGAACATCCGAAACCATCAAAACGTCCGAACATCCGAAACCATCAGTTCGGCAGGTGCATGCTCATGACCTCGACGATCTTGTCGGTCTTGATGGGCTTGGCGATGTGGGCGTTCATGCCGGCCTCCAGGGCCTTGTCGATGTCCTCCTTGAAGGCGTTGGCCGTCAGGGCGATGATGGGGATGTTGTGGTCTTTTCTGTCCAGGCTCCGGATGGCGGTGCTGGCCTGGTAGCCGTCCATGATGGGCATCTGGACGTCCATGAGTATGATGTCGTAGGTGTCCACCGGGGACTCCTCGAACATCCGCAGGGCCGCCGAGCCGTCCACGGCCTCGTCCACCTTGATGCCGGTGACCTTGAGCATGGCCTTGGCGATCTTGCGGTTGAGGTCCACGTCGTCGACGAGCAGGACCCGCAGGCCCACGAAGCGGTCCTTGGGGTCCTTGGTGATCAGCTGGATGGGGACCTCCTCCTCGGTCTCCTTCAGCCAGATCGTGAAGCTGAACTCGCTGCCGCGGCCGGGCTCGCTTTTCAAGTGGATGTCGTCCCCGAAAAGGTTGACGATGTGGCGGCTGATGGTCAGGCCCAGGCCCGTGCCCCCGTACTGCTTGGTCACCCCGGCCCCCCCCTGCTCGAAGGGCTTGAAGATGGCCAGCTGGGCCTCGGGCGAGATGCCGATGCCGGAGTCGCGGACGACGAACTCCATCAGGGCCCGGCCGTCGCGGCGCTCCTTCTGGGCGATGCGGAACTCGATGGTGCCCAGCTCGGGGGTGAACTTGACGGAGTTGCCCAAAAGGTTGATGAGCACCTGGCGCAGGTGCAGGGAGTCGGTCATGAAGGTCGAGGGCGCGTAGGAGTAGACGTCGGTGATGAAATTGATGTTCTTTTCCTTGCACCTGGTCTTCATGATGCTGACCACGGTGTTGGCCAAAACCTTCAATTCCACCGGCTCCATGGTCAGCTCGATCTTGCCGGCCTCGATTTTGGAGAGGTCGAGGATGTCGTTCAGCAGGCCCAGCAGATGCAGCGACGAGCTCTCTATCTGGCGCATGTTGTCCTTGACCTCCAGAAACTCCGGCGTCTCCCCCTTGATGTGGTCGAGGTTCCCGCGGACTATCGAGGACAGCCCGATGATGGCGTTCATGGGGGTGCGGATCTCGTGGCTCATGTGGGCCAGGAACTCGCCCTTGTGCTCGTTGGCCCTCTTGGCCTCGTTCATGGCCGTCTCGAGGTCCAGCTGCTTCTGGACCAGCTCGGTCACGTCCCTCGACTCGACGATGTAGCCCGCCCGCTCGCCGGTCTGGGTGTAGAAATAGTTGGCCTCCTCGGCGTAGTAGCGCCCGTCCGCGGGGTCCAGAAACGTCTGGGCCTCGCGCCCCTCGGCCAGGGCCATGATGGGGTCGGAGGGGGAGCCCTCGGGGATGGCGGAGAAATTGTAGTAGGGCTGTCCCTTGGCCTTGTCCAAAGTCACCTGGCAGCGGTCCAGGCAGCGGGTGTTCATGTAGACGACTTCGAGGCTGGTGTTGAGTATGGCCAGCGGGTTCTTGATGCTGTCCTCGATGCCGTCGGCCATGCCGTCGAAGGACTCCGACAAGGTGGCGAACTCGTCCTTGAACCTTTTGCCGAAGCGGAACTGCCTCTCGCCCGAGCGGAACTTGGAGATGCCGTCGATGAGGGCGGTGATGCTCCTGGTGATGAAGGAGGCCATCCAGATGGCGATGAAGACCACCAGGACGATGAGGACCGCCGTGGTCATAGCCAGCTGGAAGAAAGTGCCCCGGAGGTTGTCGTTGACCGTCCGGGTGAGCGTGGCCTCGGTCTCCCTCGCGGGCTTGGTGAAATACTCGAGCTCCGAGCCGATGGCCACGAAGCCGAAGCCCCTCCTGGAGAACTCGTTGTCCTCCCGGGGGGCGTACTGCCCGGTGTAGTAGGGGATGGCCGCCGCCGTGTTCAGTTTGTTCAAGCCGCTCCAGAGGATGAAGAAAGAGCCCGAGCCCCCGCCGCCGGTCAGGTCCATCCAGCCCACGCACTGGGGGGCGTTGTTGAGCCAGCGCCCGTCAAGGCCCACCAGCCCCTGCTTGGTGAGGGCCGCCGCGGGCCTTTTCTCCCTCGACTGCTCGTGGAACTCCGGATAATTGGCGACGTAGTCCGTCCACTTGACCAGCCCGCTGTTCTGCCAGCCCTCGTAGACCGAGCTCTCCAGCCAGGGCACCTCCGGCTCCCCGGTCTCCGGGTCGAAGCCGACTATGGAGTGGTGCCGGGGGTGGCAGATGCTGCGGCACTTGTAGTCCCAGATGAAGGCGTAGTTGCCCTCGTAGGCGCTGGGCATCATGGTCGTGCGCTCGTTCATGGGGGTGACGTGGTCCACGAACTCCATGATGTGGTCGTGGTTCAGGGCCATGGTCACGTACCCGGCCACCTGCCCGTCGGGCCCGGCCACCGGGGTGGCGAAGCGGACTATGCCTTCAAACCGTATGCCGTTGGGGTTCTCCCGTCCCGCGTAGGCCTGGTCCTCGGGGGCGTACTCGACGGGGTAGCCCCGGTCCGCCGCGGCCTTGGCCAGGTTGTCGGGGTTGTACATGCCGATGAAGTTGGTGCGCACGTAGGCGCCGGTGACGTCGGAGACGTAAATCTCGCCGGGCTTCATCGTCTTTAATTTTTCAAAGTAGTCCTCGGCCTTGACGTAGGTGTTGGCCTTGTCGGAGACGTTCTTCTTCTCCGGGTCCAGGGGGTGGTGCTTTTTCGTCGAGACGCTCGGCAGGACCTTGATGATCTCCTGCCCGTCCAGGCCCACGTAGGTGATCTCGTCGTAGATGGGGAAGTTTTTGTACGGGAAGACGTCCGGCGGCCTGGGATTGAAGCCCTCGTTGACCTCGTTCTCGGGGTTGGTGGAGACCCCGGCCGCCCCGAAGACCTCCAGGCTCTCCGTCGGGACCCAGAATTTCTTCTCGTCGTCCAGGGCCCAGCGGCCGGTCTGCATCAGCCGCGAGGTCTTGTTCTCGACGAAGGCCTGGAAGGACTTCTCGCTGATCTCGGAGCTGGCCAGAAAGAGAAGGTCGTCGTCGCGGTTGTACAGGAAGCTGGCCACCTCGTGGGCGACGATAGTGGAGAGCCTCTCGATGTTCTCCACGGCGTTCGCGTGCAGGGCCTGGGACGAGTCGGCCACCGAGATGTCTTTCAGGGTGTCGCCCTGGTGGGTGACCTGGCGCCAGGCGATGACGGCCAGGAAGATCAGGGGCAGGACCTTGACAAGCATGAAGATGATGATCAGCTTGCCTCTGAGCCCCAGGCCAAGCCAGATCATCGTCCGGTCGACGAGGCTCCCTATGGATTTGGACAACTTCGAAGCCATTTACTGAGGTTCCTTGGAAGGGAAAAAATACGTCTAATTATGGTTTTATATGAGATGAATATATAAAGTTCAAATCAAAGGCGTAATATTGGGCGCGGCCAAAGAAAGCCGACTCGGCGGCCGACGGGCTCGAATTTCCTCCGGCGTCCGCGCCCGGAAACCGGCCTGGGGACAAGTCCGGGGGAGGAATGGAAATAGTTCGGCCACCCGTCCCTGCCCGCGTTAACTGGTGATATTAGCACGATTTAGGCCGGAGTTCCATATTTTTGAGCGCCGTTTCGCGCAATTTCCGACCGGGTTTGGCCGCCCAGGAGGGCGCCTTAATGGCGCGTAAAATATAAAATAGCCTAAAAACTTATAATTATATAAGTTTGCATCTAACTTTCTCGATACTAGCAAATTATAAGACGTAGTTTTATATTGTGTCAAGCCTGAAAAACGGACAAAGTCAAATGCTGTGAACAACATTTTAGAATTTATCAGACCATTAGCCATGTATATTATATTATTTAGCATAATTTAAAAAATATTTACATTGTAGTAGCAATATTTTTATTGAATTAAATATATATTTACAGTAGCTACACATAAATTATTTTGATAATTAATATTTAGTTAATAAATTAGTATATATATTTAATAAACTGTCTAGTTTTATTAAGATTCTATATTAATTTAACTTATAATTAATAATTTTCTAAATATATTTTTCAATAATAATTATTAATAATAAATATGTTCTATATATAATAATTTTCCGACTTATAAATGATCAGCCGGTAAAAACCCCAGTATGGCCATTTTAGAGGGATTTAGCTGCCATACATTGAGTTGAATTTTAGAATTAATAGCTATATCTGGTATGCGCTATATCTTTCTGGAAAAATGAGGGGGTTTTTGCACAGCGATCATAAATGTGTGCGGCCATAATTTTCTTTAAAGTCTTGTTTCGCCGTGTGCGAGCGTTCCCGGGGTCCCCTGGTGACCCCCGCCAGGGTCGGGGCTGGACCGGACCGCGCCCGCCGCCCGGGACGCCCCCGCCTCCCACGCCCCTCCGACCAAAGCCCGGGCCGCGCCAAAACCCGCGCCCGCCCCGGGCCGGACCAAACTCCCCCGTTTTTCCCCAGGCCCCCCGCCGGGACCGTCCGCCCCCTTGCGGCGGCGCCCGGGGCTGTGCTACCTTTGGGCCAGTCGGACAAGGCGGGGAGGGCTTTTTTTGACGGCGGCGCGGGATGATTTTTTTCCGCGGCGGGGCCCTGGGAAAAGTATGTCCTTTTTATGGACTGTGAAAGTAAATCACCAGTCTGTTTGTTCTTTTTTAGTTGAAAATTATCAACCGGCTCTAAAATGACCACAAAACTTGCCAACATCATTTTTTGTCTTCTTTTTTTGACGGGGCTGCCCCTGACGGTCTGGGGGCACTCCACTTTGGCGGCCCTGACCGCTCCCCCGCCGGTGCCGACGTCCCCGAGGAGGGTGGTCACCCTGGCCCCGAGCGTCACGGAGACCATGTTCGCGCTGGGGCTGGGGGACCTGGTGGCGGGCGTCACCCAGTACTGCCACTATCCCGAGGCGGCCAGGAGCCTCCCCAAGGTGGCGGGCTTCACCGACGTCAACTACGAGGCGGTCCTGAGGCTCAACCCCGACCTGGTGGTCCTGCCGGTGGACAAGAGGGCCAACCTCGAGGATTTGGAGAGGCTGGGCCTCACCGTCATGACCCTGGACACCCGCGACCTGACGGGCTACATGTCGTCCCTGCTGGATCTGGGCCGGGCCACCTCGAGCCTGGAGCTGGCCCGGCAAGTGGTCGAGAGGCTCGAGGCCTCGATCGTCAGGGCGACCCGGAGGGCCGCGGGGCGCCCGAGACCCAGGGTTTTGTTTTCCGTCATGCACTCCTACCAGGGCTTCGGGTACATCACCGAGATCACCGCCGTGGGCCGGGACGGCTTTTTCAGCCAGATGCTGGAGATGGCCGGGGGCGACAACGTTTACGACGGGCTTCTCTCCTTCCCCAAGCTCTCCCGCGAGGCCATCATGACCCTGGACCCCGAGGTGGTGGTGGACCTCATCCAGGGGACCGAGCAGGCCGACTTGGCCATGGCCGACTGGCTGGGCCTGGGCGGGCTCTCGGCCGCCAAAAGCAAAAGGATCTACCTGTTCACCGACGAGTCGGACACCGTCCCCGGACCCAGGATCCACATGACCCTGGACAAGCTCTCCCTGGCCCTGCACCCGGAGGCGCGAAGCCGGCCGGCCGACGGCGCCGGCGACGGAAACAACAGGGAGGATGACGACGCGCACGACAACGGCGGCGACGCCTCCGGCCCGCTCGGCGTCTGACCGGCGGATGGGAGCGACAAAATAAATGCCCGACGACGAACACACGGACATGTCGGCAAACAACCCGCCGGCCTCCTCCGACCGCTGGCCCGGCGACAAAGACGCCCACCGCGGCGACAACGACGCCCACCGCGGCGACAAAGACGCCCCCCGCGGCGACAACCACGCCCCCGGGGGAGACGGCGCCAAGCCCGTCCTGGAGGCCGACCACTTTTCCTTCAGCATCGAGGGCAAGCTGATTCTGGACGACGTCTCCTGCCGGATTTACGCGGGGGACTTCGTCTCCGTCATCGGGCCCAACGGGGCCGGCAAGTCGACGTTTTTGAAGTGTCTCCTGCGGCTCCAGGAAAAAGGCCGCTCCGAGGGGCGGATCGTCCTGGACGGCCGGGACATCAACACCTACGGGCAGAAGCAGCTGGCCAGGGTCGTCAGCTACGTCCCCCAGGCCGGGGGCTGGATCCCGCCGTTCTCGGTCAGGGAGCTGGCGAGGCTCAGCCGCTTCCCCCACGTCTCGGCGGTGGCGGGCTTGTCCCGGGACGACGAGCTGGCCGTGGACAAGGCTCTGGAGCTGGCGGGGCTGGGGAGACTGGCGGGCAGAAGCCTCAAAACCCTCTCCGGGGGCGAGCGCCAGAAGGCCTATCTGGCGGCGGCCCTGGCCCAGGAGGGACGGGTCATGCTCCTGGACGAGCCCGCGGCCGCCCTGGACCCCAAGCACGCCTTTGAGCTGGCCGTCTTGTTGGAGAAGCTGAACAAGGAAGACAACCTGACCGTCATCATGGTCACCCACGACCTCAACCATCCCCTCAGGACAGGGGGCCTGGCCCTGGTGCTCTCGGGCGGGAGGGAGACGTACTTCGGGCCGTCCGTCGAGCTCCAGCGCGAGGGCATCCTGGAGGCCGCCTTCGACCACAAGTTTCTCTATCTGGACCACCCCTCGGGTCCGGGAAGGCTGGTGGTGGCCTAGATGAGCTTCCCCCTGCGCGTAGGAATTTTAATTTTTCTTTCTTTATTGGCCGCGGCCGCCTGCCCTTTTTTCGGGCTGACCTTCATCCCCCCGGAGTCGATTTTTATTCCGGACCACCCGGACTCGCTGGTCTTCTGGCGCCTGCGCCTCCCCAGGACGGCGGCGGCCTTTTTCGCGGGGGCGGGGCTTTCCCTGGGGGGCCTCGTCTTCCAGGCCCTCTTTCGCAACCCCCTGGCCACCCCCTTCACCCTGGGCGTCTCCTCGGGCGCCTCCCTGGGGGCCTCGGTCTATTTCTGGCTGGGCGGCGTCGCCCTGGTCAAGACAGGGAGCCTGGGGCCTTTGTTCTCGTCTTTGGCCGGGGCGGCCGTCTCGGTCTTTCTGGTCTGGTCCATCACCAGCTCCCGGGGGGGGCTGCAGACGGCGGTCATGCTCCTGGCCGGGGTGGTGGTCAACTTCTTCTTTTCCTCCCTGGTGCTCTTCGTCCAGTACCTCAGCGACGCCCACGACTCCCTGCGCATCATGCACTGGCTGATGGGCTCCCTGGCCGGGGTGGAGACGGCCAGACTGGCCGAGCTGGCCTTCGTGGTCGTCATGGGGGGCGTCTTCGTCTTCCTGCTCTCCCCGCAGATGGACCTTTTGACCGCGGGGGAGGAGCTGGCGGCCAGCCGCGGGGTCAGACTGAAGACCTTGAAGCTCTCCATCTTTGTCTCCGCCTCCGTCATGGTGGGGACGGTGGTCTCGCTGGCGGGCCCCATCGGCTTCGTGGGCCTGATGGTCCCCCACGCCTGCCGCCTATTCCTCGGCTGGAACCACAGAAGATTAGCCCCGGCCGTCTTCTTCGCCGGGGGCGCCTTCCTGGCCCTCTGCGACCTGGCCTCCCGCCTGGTCCTGGCCCCGGCGGAGGTGCCCATCGGCATAGTCACGGCCCTGCTGGGCGGGCCGTTCTTTCTCTGGATATTGTTCAGGACCAACTCCGCCGGGGACCTGTTCTAAAGACGGCGGGCTGACGGAAAAAGGCGGAAAAAGCGGACAAGACGGACAACGGCGGGCGGGACGGACGAGACGGACGGAACGGACTTTCATTTCCCCGAAGCCCCGGGCCCTGGGGGCATGTTTTAATCGGAGATTTGGTTTAAACTGGCGGGCGGTCTTTTCTGAAGGCGGCCGGCCAAATTCCGCCGGCCGCCCGGGACTAGCGACGGGCGGTCTCAAAATCGGACGGTCTCGCGACCGGACGGTCCCGGGACCAAAAAGGTCACCCGCCGGGGAAGCGCGTCTTTGAAGCGGCCGCGCCCCCCGCCGTGACGACAACCCACGACGCGGGGGCGAGGATGGAAGCAGGCGACACAAGCGAGACGGACATGAGGACCGGGATCGTCCCGGAGGCCGACGGGACGGAAGTCGGGGAGACGGGCGTCATCAGCGACATCAGCCTCCCCGACTGCCTGGACAGGGTCGACGGGCCGCTCCCCTACGACTCCAAGCACCTGCGCCGGATAGCCGGGGGCCTGATGGACGAGGCCGCGGCCGTGGCCAGGCCCATGGCCGCCTGGAAGCTGACGCTAATCGAGAAGAACCCGGGGAGGAAAAACCAGGTGAAAATCGGGCCCGTCACCCTCGACAACCCGATTCTGACCGACAACCTCGGCGGCCTGGGCCGCGTCTTTCCCTTCCTGGCCACCGAGGGGCCGGAGCTGGCCGCCTGGGCCGAGTCCCTGCCCGCCAGGGAGCGGACGGCCGCCTTCACCATCCGCTACCTGGCCCTGAAGGAGGCCGAGCGCAGGCTCGAGGAGAAGCTGACGGCCATGTTCGGGGTCCTGCGGCTGGGGGCCATGAGCCCCGGCGTGCTGCCCGCCTGGCCCCTCGCCGGCCAGAGGGACCTCTTCGCCCTCCTGGACCCCATCCCCCGGACCCTCGGGGTCAGCCTCAGGGGGGACTCCTGCTGGATGGCCCCGGACGTCTCGTCGTCGGGGCTCTATTTCGAGACGGAGATCGGCTTCCACAACTGCAAGCTCTGCCCCCTGGAGCGCTGCCCCCTGAGGCGTTTCGAGCGCCAGAAGCCCGGCCGGGGAGGCGTCGTTTAGATCGGGGGCGACGTTTGGAGCGGGGGGCGCCGAAAATCCTTGCCCCGGGGCCCCCGAGGGGCTATCATGACCCCTCCCGGGCGGGCCGTCGCTCGCCGGGCCCGTCCCGGCGGGCCGTCCGCCTGGCGCGGGACCGGCCCCGGGGGCGTGGGGGGCCCGGGGAAAAATTTAATTTCAAAATTTTGAAATAATTCTTGCCAATCCGGCCCGGCCGGCCTATAATTAGAAGTTACCGTCTTGTCGGCCGGGGTCCAGGGGACCGAGGGCCGCCGGACGCCCGGACAGCACGCTTCCAGCATTAGAGTTCAAGGAGTTTTGTCGTTATGGACGCCATAGCCAGCATAAATTTAGAGCAGATGCGCTTCGACCTGCCGCAGTTCCGCGCCGGTGACACCGTGGCCGTCCACGTGCGCATCAAGGAGGGCGACAAGGAGAGGATCCAGATCTTCAAGGGCGTCGTCCTGCGCCGCCGCAAAGGGACCATGGACTCCAGCTTCACCGTCAGAAAAATCTCCAACGGCATCGGCGTGGAGAGGATCTTCCCGACCTTCTCGCCCATCATCGACCACATCGACGTGGTCACCGAGGGCAAAGTCCGCCGCAGCCGCCTGTACTACCTCAGGAAGCTCAGGGGCAAGGCCGCCAAGGTCAAGACCCGGAACCAATACTACAAGTAGCACCAGCCCGCCCCGCCGCCCCCCGGGCGGAAATTTAGGCCGCGGTTTTATTTTTAAGCCGCGGCCCGGTCTTCCCGGGAAACCTTGCCCGCCCGGGGCCGGCCAAGACCGGCGGCCGCGGCCGCGGCGGCGGAACCCGGAGGGCGCATGTCCGCCAAAAGCGCCGGGCCCAGGGCCAGCATCCTGGGCCAGATCCCGTCCGTCCCGACCTCCGAGGCCGGCGACGGTTTTTTTTCGCCCCTGTTTCTCTTCGACCGCGGCTTCAATCTGAGGCCCCTCGCGGGCCTGGACGAGGCCGGCCGGGGCCCTCTGGCCGGGCCCCTGGTGGCCGCCGCCGTGGTCCTGCCCGCCGGCTTCGACTCCCCCCTGGTCGACGACTCCAAAAAACTAAGGCCCGAGGCCCGGGAAAAACTCTACGAGCTGGTCGTCTCCCAGGCCCTGTGCTGGGCCCGCGCGGAGATCTCCCCCGCCGAGGTCGACCGCCTCAACCCCCTCCAAGCCTCCATGACGGCCATGGCCCGAAGTCTCGCCCAACTCCCGGTCACCGTGGCCCTGGCCCTGGTGGACGGCAACCAGGCCCCGCCCCTCCCGGTCCCCCTGAGGACGGTGGTCGGGGGGGACGGACTGTCCCTCTCCATCGCCGCCGCCTCCATCGTCGCCAAGGTGACCCGGGACCGGCTGATGGACGAGGCCGACAAAATTTATCCGCAGTACGGCTTCGCCCGCCACAAGGGCTACGGGACCAGGGAGCATCTGGAGGCCCTGAAAAAGCACGGGCCCTCCCCGATCCACCGGCTGACCTACCGGGGCGTCCTGCCCGCCCCCCCGTCGGGCGGAAGGCTGTTTTGAAGATGACCCGCAAACACCCCGACAAGAAAACCCCCGGCAAGACCCCGGGCGGGAAAACCCCCGGCAAGAAAACGCCCGCGTTCGGACGAAAAGACGTCCCCCCCCCGCCTGCCGACGAAAAAGACCTCCCCCCCGCGCCCGCCGACGAAAAAGACCTCCCCCCCGCGGCCGCCGACGAAAAAGACCTCCCCCCCGCGGCCCGGGGCGGACAAAAGAACGCCCGGCCCCGCCGGACCGACGACCCGACGGAAAACTTCCCCGCGGCCCCGGACGCCGGCCCCGGGGAGCCGGAGAGTCCGGGGAGCCGGGGGAGCCGGGGTGATCAGGGGGAGCGGGGGGACCGAAAGCGCCCCGGCGGCCTCCCCCCGGGCCTCTACGTCCTGCCCAGCCCCCTCGGAAACCTCTCGGACATTTCCCCGCGCTTCCGGGAGGTCTTGTCGGGGGCCGGCCTGGTGGCCGCCGAGGACACGCGCCGGACGGTGAAGATACTCAACCACCTGGGGCTGAAAAAGACGCTTTTAAGCTACCGGGAGGAAAACCACCGCTCGGCGTGGCCGCGGCTGCAGAAAGTTTTGTCCGAGGGGGCGGCAATAGCCCTGCTCTCGGACGCGGGCTCCCCCGGCGTCTGCGACCCCGGCGCCGCCCTGGTCAGGGAGGCCCGGGGGGCGGGCTTCGCCGTCTGGCCGGTGGCCGGGCCCTCGGCGGTCACGGCGGCCCTCTCCGTCTGCGGCTTCGAGGCCTCGTCCTTCACTTTTCTGGGCTTCCTGCCGCCCGGCCCCAAGGCCCGCCGGGAAAGGATCAAGGCCGCCGGGGCCTCCGGCGAGATCCTGGTCCTCTTCGTCCCGCCCCACAAGCAGACGCGCTATCTGGCCGACCTGGCCGACATCCTGGGCCCGCGGCCCGCCTTTCTGGCCCGGGAGATGACCAAGCTGCACGAGGAGCACCTGGCCCTGCCGCTGCCCGAGCTCCGCGACGAGCTTTTAAGCCGGCCCCGCAAGGGCGAGATGACCCTGGTGGTGGGCCCGGCCAAAAAACTCGGCCAAAGGGGCCGCCCGCTCCCCGAGGACGGCGGCGGCGGCGACGGGCCCGCCCCGCCCGACGAGGCGGCCGTCCGCGAGGCCATGGACGCCTCCTCGTCCACCAACGAGGCCGCCCGGAAGCTGTCCCAAACCGGCGGCGTCAGCAAAAAAGACGCCTACGCCATGGTCCTGAGACTCGGCGCCAAACTCGGGCGCCCCGCTCCCGACGACGACGCGGAAGACGACCGCCGCCTGGAAGAAGAAGACGGCCGCCTGGAAGAAGACGACGGCCGCCTGGAAGAAGACGACGATTAAAATTTAAGCCGGGGGAGCGATCCGGGGGGCGGCCAGGGGGCCGGGCGCGAATCCCCCCGCCGCCGGGTCTTCCTGGCAAAAACGGCCCCGGCGTGATAACATCGCCCGTGCGAGGTCATCCGAGACTTGTCAGCCGTGTCCAGCCTCCGGGACGCCAGGGAACCGGGGCGGGGCCCCCCACCTTTTTTCAGCCCCCCGGGCGTTTCCGGGGGGAGCGCGAGGACTTTAGAGCGCCATGCCCATCTCCACCATCGAGGAAGCCCTGACCGACATGAGAGCCGGCAGGATGGTCATACTGGTAGACGACGAGAACAGGGAGAACGAGGGGGACCTGGTCCTGGCCGCCCAGCACACCACCCCCGAGGCCGTCAACTTCATGATCACCCACGCGCGCGGGCTGGTCTGCCTGGCCATGACCGCGGAAAAAGTGGACTCCCTGGGCCTCCAGCAGATGAGCGCCGACAACCGCTCCCCCTTCCAGACCGCCTTCACCGTCTCGGTGGAGGCCAGAAGGGGCGTGACCACGGGCATCTCCGCGGCCGACCGGGCCACCACCATTCTGGCGGCGGTGGCCGAGGGGGCGGGCCCGGACGACCTGGTGGTCCCGGGGCACGTCTTCCCGCTGAGGGCCAAGCCCGGCGGGGTGCTGGTCAGGACCGGGCAGACCGAGGGCTCGGTGGACCTGGCCAGGCTGGCGGGGCTGACCCCGGCCGGGGTCATCTGCGAGGTCATGAACGAGGACGGGACCATGTCGCGGCTCCCGGACTTGGAGATTTTTTCCCAAAAGCACGGGATCAAGGTGGTCACGGTGGCCGACCTGATCGCCTACCGGCTCAGGCACGAAAAACTCGTCCGCCTGGCCGCCAAGACCGTGCTCCCCACCGAGCGGGCCCTCTTCGACCTGCACGCCTACGTGACCGAGGTGGACAATTCGGAGTACCTGGCGCTCACTTTGGGGGATTTGAAATCCGAGGAGCCCGTCCTGGTCAGGGTCCATTCCCAGTGCCTGACCGGCGACACCCTGGGCTCCCTGCGCTGCGACTGCGGCGACCAGCTGCGGGAGTCCATGCGGCAGATCACCCAGGCCGGCCGCGGGGTGCTTTTGTACGTCCCGCAGGAGGGCCGCGGCATCGGGCTCGTCAACAAGATCAAGGCCTACGCCCTGCAGGACCAGGGGGCGGACACGGTGGAGGCCAACCTGGCCCTGGGCTTCCCCGAGGACAACCGCGACTACGGGCTGGGGGCCCAGGTGTTGAGAGACCTGGGGGTCAAGAGGATGCGTCTTCTGACCAACAACCCGTCCAAGATGGTCGCCCTCGAGGGCTACGGGCTGAAGGTCGCCGAGAGGGTGCCCATCGAGATGCCCCCCAAGCCGGAGAACTTCCGCTACATGGAGACCAAGTGCAACAAGATGGGACACATGCTCAACAATCTGAAAGGCTGAGGAGGAGGAAAAACATGCCCGCGATCCTGGAGGGGCAGATCAGCGCCCAAGGCGTCAGGCTGGCCGTCGTGGTCAGCCGCTTCAACAGTTTCATCACCGAGCGCCTGCTGGCCGGGGCCGCCGACGCCTTCCTGCGCCACGGTGGCGACGAGTCCCTCATGACCGTGATCAAGACCCCGGGGGCCTTCGAGCTGCCCCTGGCGGCCAAGGCGGCCGTCAAAAGCGGCAAATATGACGCCGCGGTCGCCCTGGGGGCCATCATCAGGGGCGACACCCCGCACTTCGACTACGTGGCGGCCGAGTCCGTCAAGGGCCTGGCCCAGGTGACCCTTGAGACCATGGTCCCCGTGGTCTACGGGGTGCTGACCTGCGACACCGTCGAGCAGGCCGTCAACCGGGCCGGCACCAAGAGCGGCAACAAGGGCTTCGAGTCCGCCGTGACGGCCATGGAGATGGTCTCGCTCATGAGGCTTCTGGCCAGCTAGCCCGGGGATTGATTGAAAGTGACCTCAGACCATAACCCGGGCCCGCCCCCCGGCAAGCGGGCGACCGGCCCGGAGCCGCGGGAGACGCCGGAAAAGACGCCGGAGAGGACCCCGGACGCCGGCCCGGACCCGGCCGGGGAAGCCGCCGGGGACCAGGGCGCCGAAGCCGCCGCCGAAACCGCCGCCGACGCGGAAACCTCGGCGGAGGGCGACGAGCGGACTCCCGCCGGGCCGCCGCCAGCCAGGGGCGACGTCCTCAGGCTCTCCCGGGAGCTGGCCATGCGGCTTCTGTTCCAATACCAGGCCTCCGGTCAGAAGCCCCGGGAGACCGTCATGACCTTCGAGGGTCAGTTCGGGCCCGGCAACGACGACGAGGAGAGCCTGGAGCTGCCGGGGGAGGTCTTCGCGCCGGCCTGGCCCCGGGCCACGAAACTCTTTTTGGGCGCGGTCGAGAACCTGGCCGAGATCGACGGCGACATCGACCGGGCCGCCCACAACTGGGCCCTGGACCGCATCTCCCAGGTCGACCTGGCCATCCTGAGGATCGCCTATTTCGAGATGCGCTTCGACCCCGACGTCCCGCCGACGGTCTGCATCAACGAGGCCATCGAGATCGCCAAGAGCTTCGGCGACCAGGGCTCCCCGGCCTTCGTCAACGGCGTCCTGGACAGGCTCAAGGCGGGCAAAGACAAAGACAAAGACGCGGACTCGGACAAGCCCGCCCGCCCCGGGGGGGACGCCCCGAAAGCGGGCGCCCGCCAGGACCGGGGGCCGAAAAAGAGCCGGCCGAAAGACAACGACCGGCGGGGAAAGGGACCCGCCGGAAAGGGACCGGCCGGAAAACCTGCCGGAAAATTGCCCGCGGGCGACAACCGGAAGGGAAAGGGACCGGCCGGCGGCGACCGGAAAGAAAAAAGTCCGGCCGGCGACAACCGCAGGAACGGCGGCCAAAATAATAGCGGCGGCGACAAATCCGGGGGATAGAGCCCGCGAGTTTTCACGCCCGTCGTCGGCTTTTTACCTGGCGGACACAGTTTTTGGTTTTTAGGATTTTGGGTTTAAACTTTTATTTTTCGGGCGTTGGTTTTTTGTCCCAGAGTCCTTGGCTTTGGTTTTTTGTCCCGGTGTTTTTGGCTTTGGTTTTTTTCATTTCGGGGTCTTTATTTTTGATTGTCTCTTTCCCAGCTTCGAGCATTTTTGTCCGAACAAAAAGAGGAGTCGTCATCGCGACAACTTCCATGCCAGGCGAAACAATCATGCGACGCGCGGTCGTCCTGCCCCTCGTGGGCGTCATCGTCTCCCTGTTGTCCCTGGCCGGCTTGTCCGGCTGCGGCTACAGCCTGAACTCGACCCCCTACAGGCTGGACCTCAAGGGCGGGACGCTCCGGCTCTCCGTCCCGGTGGCCGAGAACTTCAGCCGCTTCGGACGCCTGGGGCCCGCTTTGACCGAGGCCGTCATCGAGCGGCTCTCCGGCACCGAGGGGCTGGTCATAGACTCGGCCGAGGAGACGTCGTCCCTGAAGCTGGCCATCACCTCGGTGGCCGTGGGCAGCGGCTCCTGGGACGTCGTGGACACCTCGTCCAGGGACACGCCCGAGGCCTCGTCGAGCCGCACGGCGGCCGTGGCCGTCAGGGCGACGCTGACCAAGCCCGACCCTCTGACCGGCCAGCCCGTCTCCAAAACCGCCAACTTTTACAGCTACCGCACCTACATGGTCAGCCTCAACCAGGGCCAGGTGGAGATGCAGGAGTCGGAGGCCCTGGACTGGGTGTTGGACGACATCAGCCAGAAGATCGGGGCCGTCATGTTCAACGAGTTTTAACGCCCCCGGGATTCCAGCCCCCCCTGTGTGTTAGGTTTCCAGGTCCCGTCCCCGGCCGCCCGCCGGCCGCTTGCGCCAAGTTTTTTCCCCGACAAGGGCGGCCCGGAGGTCGGGAAAACCGATGCGACGGACGCCTGCTCAGACATTCAGCCATGCCGGATATCGCCAAAAACATGTTTCCCGCCAGGTTTTGGGAGGCCGCGGACGGTCAGAAAGTCGTCTGCTCGGCCTGCTTCCGGCGCTGCGTCGTCAAACCGGGGCGCCGGGGCTTCTGCCAGTGCCGGACCAACTCCGGGGGGAAACTTTTTACCCTGAACTACGGGGACACCAGCTCCGTCTCGGCCGACCCGGTGGAGAAGAAGCCCCTCTACCACTTCCGTCCGGGCACCATGACCTTCTCCATCGGGACGCCCGGCTGCAACCTGACCTGCCTGGGCTGCCAGAACAGCCACCTGAGCCAGCCGGGGGCCGACTGGCCGGGAGTGGAGCAAAAAGAAGGGACCGTCGAGGCCCTGGTCCGGCTGTCCCTGCGGCATCAGGCGGACACCTGGTCGTTCACCTACAGCGAGCCGACGATCTTTTACGAGTACGCCCGCGACCTGGCCCAAAAAGCCCTGGAACATGGCCTGGAGTCGATCTGGGTGACCAACGGCTCCATGACCCCGGAATTATTAAAGACGCTGCCGCCCGCCGTCGCGGCCATGAACATCGACCTCAAGGGCTTCACGGAGGAGTTTTATCAAAAAATAACCGGCGGGAGCCTCCGGGCCGTGCTGGACAACATCGAGCTGGCCCTGAGCCTGGGCCTCTGGGTGGAGGCGACCACCCTGCTGATCCCCGGGTTGAACGACTCCCCGGCGGAGCTGAAAAATTTGGCCTCGTTTTTGGCCGGCCTGAGCCCGGATCTGCCCTGGCATGTCAGCCGGTTTTTTCCCCGCCACAGGCAGAACGACGTCCCCGCCACCCCCGAGCGGAGCCTGCGCCTGGCCCGGGACATAGGCCGGGAGAGCGGCCTCAGGCACGTCTACGTGGGCAACGTCCCCGGCCCCGGGTTTTCGGACACCCTCTGCCCCGGCTGCGGCGAGACCCTGGTGGTTCGGGACGGCTTCCGGGTCTCCCTGGACAGGCTCAGCGGCTCCGGAAAATGCCCCGAATGCGGGACGGCCGTCGCCGGGCGCTGGTCCCGGGGGGCGGCGAGCGTCCGACGCGGGGGTTCGACGGAGCTCGGGGGAGCCGGGGGATAGTTTAAGACGGCCGGGGGGGGCGGCCGGGGGGTTTGACCGAAAAACCGGAAAAACCTCAAAAATAAATTTGCAACCCGTCCCCGGCCGGTGTTATAATTACAGATGGTCCGTTGACCAGCGGCCCCGCCGCTCCGACGAGCCGGCCGGGGCTTCGACACCCGGGGAGCCGGAAAGCGACTCGCGGGGGACCGGGCCGAAGACATAGTTTAGCGGAGACGTACCGAAGTGGTCATAACGGAGGCGACTCGAAATCGTTTCGTCGGTGATGAGCCGGCACGTGGGTTCGAATCCCACCGTCTCCGCCATTCCTCATTTGCATAAAGACCATATTTCCGTATTTTTCGCCGGGCCCTCGACCAAAAGAGGGTTTTTTTATTTCGGCGGGCGTCTTTCAGGCCGGCGGGTTTTATCGGCCGGGACGAGGACTCGCTCCGCCCGCCCGAGGAATTGTCAACCTTGCCCAGGAAAAGCAAACCTGGCGGCCAGATAAGGTCCAAACAGCGGGTGGCCGACCACGGCGAGGTGCTGACCTCCGAGCGCGAGGTCAACGCCATGCTCGACATGGTGGCCCCGGAGGCGGCGCGGCCGGAGAGCAGGTTTCTGGAGCCGGCCTGCGGGGACGGGAACTTCATGGCCGAGATCCTGCGACGCAAGCTCCAGGCGGTGACGGACGCGTGCCAGGGCGACGCAAAGTCCTGGGAGAAAAACGCCTTCGTCTCCGTCGCCAGCATCTATGGGATCGACATCCTGCCCGACAACGCGGCCGCCTGCCGGAAGCGCCTGATGGGCATATTCGACGAGCTCCGCGCCGCCGGCTGCGGGAAAAAAGCCTCCGAGAAATGCCGCCTGGCCGTCCGCCACGTGCTCGGGCGCAACGTCGTCTGCGGCGACGCGCTGACCATGACCGACGAGGCCGGGGAGGCCATCGTCTTTTCGGAGTGGTCGCTGGTCGCGGGCGATCAAATAAGACGCGCGGACTTCCGGCTCGAGGACCTGCTCAGGGGCGCCGAAATGAAAAACCGCCCGGAGGAGAACTGGAAATTCGACGAGGAGGCGCGGGTGTTCCTGCCTCCGCCAGTCAGGGAGTTTCCCCCCGTCCACTACCTCCTGGTGGGGACGCTGGAGAAATCCTGATTTTCCGTCCCGCGGGATCAGATTATTCCCCCCCGAAATCAAGCCGGCCCGAGCCTGATCACCCCTTTGACGCCGGATTCTCGCGAAAAGTTGACCGCCCGGCCGGGAGTTTTTCACACAAAACCGGGCCGTTTTAGCCGGATTCCCGCGCAAAAGCGGACCGCCTGACCGGCTGACTCCCAGGCAAAAGCGGACAGCCGGGCTGATTCTCAGGCAAAAGCGAACCAACCTGACAGGGAATTCTCAAACAAAAGCGGACCACCCGGACGGGGGATTCTTTCGCAACCCGAGCCGGCCTGATGGAAAATTATCTTGATTATTGATATTCCGGCGTTATGATATTAGAATGTATATTGACTCAGAAACCCATGACAGGCGGATTGGTTTCATGGGGTATTTTCAACAGGGAGGCCAGCGGAGATTGCGCTCGATCGAGATATGCGCCGGCGCCGGAGGACAGGCGCTGGGACTGGAGCAGGCGGGCTTCGAGCCCCTGGCGCTCGTGGAGACGGACGCCGACGCCTGCGCGACCCTCAGGCTGAACAGGCCCGGCTGGAATGTCCTGGAGGGCGACCTGAGGGAGTTTGACGCCTCGGAACTCGCCGACGTCGACCTCCTGGCCGGGGGCGTGCCCTGCCCTCCCTTCTCGGTGGCCGGAAAACAGATGGGAAGCAAGGACAACCGGGACCTCTTCCCGGAGGCCCTGAGGCTCGTCAGCGAGTGCCTCCCCAGGGCGGTCATGCTGGAGAACGTCCCCGGGCTTCTCCAGCAAAAATTCGACCGGTACCGCCGCATGGTCGTCATCCGCCTCGAGGCCATGGGCTACTCCTGCTTCTGGGACGTCGCCAGGGCCTCCCGCTTCGGCGTCCCCCAATTGAGACCCCGCTCCGTCCTGATAGCTTTGAGTCACCCTCCGGCCCGTTTTTTCACCTGGCCGGAGGGGCCCGACTCCCCGCCGCCGCAGGTCGGGCCGGTGCTTTTTTCCGAGATGGCGTCGCTCGGCTGGGCCGGCGCCCGAAAGTGGGCGGAAGAGGCCCGTGGCGTCGCCCCCACCCTGGTGGGCGGCAGCAAGAAGCACGGGGGCGCCGACCTGGGGCCGACGAGGTCCAAAAGCGCCTGGGAAAAACTCGGAGTCGACGGCAAAGGGGTGGCCGACGAGCCCCCGGGCAAAAACTTTGTCGGAAAACCGAGGCTCACGGTGAAAATGGCGGCGCTCGTCCAGGGCTTCCCGCCTGAATGGACTTTCGTCGGCAAAAAGACCTCGGCCTACAGGCAGGTCGGCAACGCCTTCCCTCCCCCGCTGGCCAGGGCGATGGGGGAGGCCGTCAGAAAAGCCCTCGAGGCCGGGGAGCCCTCCGGCGCCTAGACCGAGGGGAAGACCGACTGACGCGGGGGGCAGCCGAGCGGACAAAGCTTGCCGTCAGTTTT
>JAISET010000065.1 GCA_031264015.1 Deltaproteobacteria bacterium
TTTATGATGCCATCAAGCTCATCGCGCTCGTCCTGGGAGAGGAATATCTTGTATATCGTTGCCATGGCGACCTCCTCGGGTAGCAGTTGCCATGACTATACTCCTTTTTGCCGAAGAAATCAAAGATACAAGGTGCTAGACCTAATCTCATTCAATTCAGCATACCCAATCCTGTCAGACGATGACCAATTTATTAATTTTTTCACTAATGTCAAAATCTATCGATTTGCACCACAATTAATTTTCTATTTTTGTAATATCGTTTTTCAAGCCATAAAAGATAAAGCCCGGCCTTATGTATCTCGTTTTCACTGGAAAGAGCAAAATCTCTTGTTTATGAGAGTGTTGTTTGGTTTAGGGGTCGAGGCGATGACTTGATTCATTATAGCAAGTTTGTTATATTTAGACATCCTTTGGTAGGCCACAGCTTAATGGCTATTTGACCAAGAGGGAAAAAAGATGACCAGCAGAAAAGCCGCCAGCAAGAGATTTCGTGACTTTTATACTGATGGAGCCAATATCTCACCAGCAGAAGGCGCCAGGATAGACTTCGAGGTGGCCTTGATCAGCAAGCTCATTGAGGCCAGGGAGGCCAAGGGGCTGACTCAAGTCCAATTGGCGGAAGCCGCCGGGCTGACGCAATCGGCCATTGCCCGCCTGGAAACCCTGAAAGCCACGCCGAAGATTGACACCCTTTTCAAAGTATTGGCGCCTATGGGTTATAAGCTGGCTATTGTGCCGGCTGAAACGGCTGTCCCAGATGAAACAGCCCGCTAAGTTCACTTCAACCAA
Organism: Deltaproteobacteria bacterium; assembly: GCA_031264015.1. Taxonomy (GTDB): domain Bacteria; phylum Desulfobacterota; class Desulfarculia; order Adiutricales; family Adiutricaceae; genus JAIRNQ01. The sequence goes on from JAISET010000065.1 coordinate 793, forward strand.
CCTGGAGGCGCGGTAACGCAGCTGATTTTTGGGAAACGGCTATCATGGGAAGAGAGCCGTTTTCAGGCTCTTGGCCAGAAAAGACACTGGCCGGAAAGGAGAGGGCCTTGAATATTTTGATCGCTGGATACGGAGGGATAGGCCTGGCTGTGCATACATTGCTTAAGGCCCTGCCTTTCGACTGTGTCAACGACGTGCTCATAACAGACATCAAGGACGGGGCCTCAGGCCAGGCCATGATCCGGGACCGGCACGAACGCATTGATCTGGTACTCAACGTCACTACCGATGATGCCGCTTCTATTCGTGACCTGTGTCGGCATTATGACATCCATTACCTCGACACCGGATTGGACATGGCCCGGGACATCGTTGATCTTCTGCCAGGACCTGACACCAGGCGCTCGGTACACCTTTTGGGATTCGGTATGAATCCTGGCCTCATTGAGTTCATGTATCGGCGGGAACGCCTCAGCGGTCGTCACAACGCCCTGATGCTGGAAAGTGACACCGCCGAAATGGGGGCAGCTCCCTTTGCCACCTGGTCACCTCAGATTTATTACAGCGAGGCCATGGTCGAGCCGCCTTTCGTCTGCGTGGACGGGGAATTGGTCGACCTCGCTTTCGACCGCCACCGTCCCATAGTGCGTCTGGAGATGGAGGATCTCCTGCCGGAGGCCGACTATCTCTGGGTCCCCCACGAAGAGCTTTTCTCCATCGCCGCCAACAACCCCGACTGCGAGTTTGCCGGTTACCTTTATTCCGCCCCCAACCTGATCCAGGAGCTGGCCATTGAGTGCCGGACCAGCGGACGCGATTTCCCGGAAGTGCCGGTACGGCACGATCTGCGGGGGTGCGATACCGTGGGTCTTTTACTGACCGGCGAAACGGAGCGGAGCCGGTATGTCTACAACACGGCTGACCACCAGCAATGCTTCCGCCGCTTCGGCATCAACGGCACCGCCTGGCAGGTGGCCTGCGGCGTGTGTGCCGGCTTGTATCTGACCCCTCACCTGGCCCCGGGCAGCTATACCATGTCGACTCTGCCGGAGGAGTGCCTGCCGCTGGTCGAACATTGTCTTGAGCGTCTTGATTTCATTATCAGCAGCCGCAACCTGCAACTGGCGCCGGACCTGGCCGGTCTTTCGGTGGACCTCGCTGACGGCAGTACGGTGGCCTGTTGTGCCTGAGATAATGGACGGAGACGAAAGACGAAGTATCTGGCTCGAAGGATAAGACTTTATAGCCTTATATCCTTTAAGCCCTTTCGATTTGGGGGCTGAAATTATTCTGTAAAATCTCTTGGCCTGTATAAGGTTTCAAGACGACAACTGTCTAAATTTCTTGTCCCCACGTGGCCGCTTTACCGCCGCTTCACTGTCGATCTTTTCATTGATCGCTCCCAACCAATCCTGGCGGGCTACTTTCGCCGCAGTCCTCCTTTTTCATCATCATCATCATCCGAGGGCGAGGCCGGTCCGCGGGGCTGGTCGGTTGGCGGCGTCAAATTCAAGGCCGCGGGGCTCCGGGCGGCCGTCGCGCCAAACCTGTCTTCCCCCGCGCCTCTCCGCCCGAGGGGCGGGCGTTTGCCGGGGCGGGTGTTCCACTGGGCGGAACAGCCTTCCCGCGGAGTAAAACTACCCGGTTTACGGACGGGCCGCGGGGGGATTAAGATTTAGAAAATTTAGTTGGCGGCTTAAAGTCGGGTCGGTTTCTCAGCCGGCCCAGTTTCCGGCCTCGGCTCGGAGTCATGCTGACGCCCGCGGGCAAGACCGTCCCGCCGCGGGTCGAATCTTGCGGGCGAGCCTGCCGGACGCCACTCCCGGCGTCTCCGGCCTGGTTGGTGGACGCTCGGGGACAATCAAATTTGTGCTAATAAAGTTAAAAAATGTCAACTAATTAACTTATAATAGAAATAGAAGTAGTAGATAATACTAGTGAAGTTACTTTTATCTTAATTTTTTGTAAAAAATTTGATAAAATGTCTTAGTTTCTATCTTTGGGCCAAATATATTTTGCCCCCCTCCGATTGAAGACAAATTTCCAGAGAAACGAACAACTTGGCCGGCCGGGCGCCTCGCGGCGCCGGCGGTCTGAAAAATCGAGCCCCAGGGCTTGGGAAAAGGGAGGATTACTATGTTGAAAGCGAAGACCGGTAGCTCCGTCAACGCCGACGCCGCCAAGGCGGGGGCCGAGGCCGCGGGAAAGGTCAAGGCCGGGCTGGCGAGCCCGAAAGTCGCCTTCGTGTACAGCGGGGTCCAGTACGACCAGAAGAAGCTCCTGGCGGCGATAGCCTCCGGGCTTCCCGGCGTGCCCCTGGTCGGCAACACCTCCTTCACCGGGGTCATCACCGACGAGGGTTTCATTTCCTCCGACGACGGCTTCGTGGGCATCCTGGCCGTGGGCGGCGACGACCTGGCGGTGGGCGTGGCCGGTCTGGCCAAGGCCGCCGGCGGCGCCAGGGAGACCGGCCGCCTGGTGGCCCGGGCCGCCCTGGCCAAGGCGGGCAGGAAGTCGACCGGCAAGATCGAGCCCCCCGACTTTTTCTACATGGCCGCCCCTCCCGGCGAGGAGGAGACCTACCTCAAGGGGATCAGCGACGTCATCGGCCGGGTGCCCGTCTTCGGAGGGAGCGCCGCCGACAACGAGATCGCCGGCAAGTGGCTCCTCTACGCCGACGAGACCGTGACGGCCGACGGCCTGGCCGTGGCCTTTTTCTATAGCTCCGGGGGCTTCGCCAACATTTTCACCGGGGCCTACGACGAGACGACCAACAGCGGCGTCATCACCAAGATCCGGGGCCGGAGGACCCTGGTGGAGATCGACGGCGTCCCGGCCATCAAAAAATACTCCGAATGGACGGGCCACCCCCTGGACAAGCTCTCCGGCTTCAACCTCCTGGTCACCACCATCACCGGGCCCCTGGGCGTCAAGGACAGACTCGGCGAGCTGGTGGCCATCCGCCACCCCATGAACGGCAACGACGACCTCTCCATGGAGATCGGGGCCGACCTGGCCGTCAACACCGCCGTCATCCAGATGAGCGGCAGCGTCGACAAGCTGATAGCCTCGGCCGCCTCCACGGTCAAGGAGCTCAAGGCCAAGCTGGGAGGCCCGCCGGCCGCCCTGCACCTGGTCCACTGCGGCGGCAGGCGGGCGGGCATCGGCGACCGCGTCGGCGAGATCGTCAAGTCCATCAAGGCCGAGGCCGGCGACGTCCCCTTCATAGTCGAGTTCACCTTCGGCGAGTACGGCCACGAGGACGACGGCAACAACACCACCGGGGGGCTGATGCTCTCCTACACGGCCCTGTCCTAGGCCGCCTCGCGCGGGTTTTCCGGGGGAGCCGGAAGGCGGCGGGGGGGCGCCGGCTCGTCCCCCGCTCGTCGGCGGGCGCCCTCAGGCCGGAGCCGTCAAGAATAAAACCCCCCCCGGCCTCCGGAAACAATCCGTCCGCGCGCCGTCCGGATTCCGTCAGACTCGCCGGGACGTCGTCCGGCCCGCGTCATCGTTTTCCAACCCGTCCGGGCCCCCAGGCCGGGCCCGGACGGAGCCCATAAATCATCACAAGAAAAGAGGACTTTATTTCCATGCAAATGATCATCAACGGCAAACAGGTCGACAGCGTCTCCAAGGAGACCTTCGAGGTGACCGCGCCAGCCACCGGCAAAGTCATAGACACGGTGCCCAGGGCCAACGAGGCGGACGTCAAGCTGGCCGTGGAGGCCGCCCGCGCCGCCCAGAAGAAGTGGGCCAAGGTTCCGGTCTGGCAGAGGGTCGAGATCCTCAGGGCCTTTCTGGACCTGGTGGACAAGGACAAAGAGAGCCTGGCCCGGACCCTCTCGGCCGAGAACGGCAAGCCCATCAGCGAGGCCAGGGCCGAGATCGGCAACATCCGCATCGGCTTCACGGCCTTCATGGGCCGGGCCAAGCATTTCTACGAGCACCTGATCCCCGCCGGGTCCGAGGCGGGCCAGGAGCACAACGTCCAGCTGGTGACCAGGGAGCCCGTGGGCGTGGTGGCCTGCATCATCCCCTTCAACTTCCCCTGCGACCTCTTCGACCAGAAGGTCGCCCCGGCCCTTTTGATGGGGAACGCCCCCATCGTCCTGCCCTCCTCCGACAACCCGCTGACTCTGATCCGCCTGACGGACCTGCTGGGCAAGGCCGGCCTCCCCGCCGGCGTCTGCCAGTGCCTGACCGCCCCCGGGGCCGTCAAGCAGGCGGCGGTCACCGACCCCGGGGTCGCCCTGGTCACCCTGACCGGCAGCACCGAGGTGGGCGTCGCCACCCAGAAGCTGGCGGCTAACGATCTCACCAAGACGGCCCTGGAGCTGGGCGGCAACGACGCCTTCATCGTGCTCGAGGACGGCGACGTCGACCTGGCCGTGGAGGAGATGATCTGGGGCCGCATGTACAACACCGGGCAGGTCTGCTGCGCCAGCAAGCGCTTCCTGGTCCACAAGTCCCTCGCGGCCGAGTTCGCCAAAAAGGCCGTCGAGAGGATCAAGAAGCAGAAGTTCGGCGACCCGGCCCTGGAGGACACCCAGATCGGCTGCCTGATCAGCGAGAAGGCGGCCAAGATCGTCGAGACCCAGGTCAGGAAGACCGTCGACCAGGGAGGCAAGATCATTCTCGGCGGCAAGAGGAACGGCGCCTACTACGAGCCCACCGTCATCACCGACGTCCCCAAGACGGCCGACGTGGCCATAGACATGGAGATCTTCGGGCCCGTGGTTCCCGTCGTCGCTTTCGACACCGACGAGGAGGCCGTCCAGATCGCCAACCAGTCCGTCTTCGGCCTCTCCAGCTGCGTCTTCTCCCGCGACTACAAGCGGGCCTGGAAGGTCGCCGCCCAGATGGAGGCCGGCGCGGCCGTCATCAACGGGGCCAGCTTCTACCGGGCCTTCGAGATGCCCTTCGGCGGCTGGAAGCTCAGCGGCCTGGGCACCGAGGGCGTCATGACCACCTTCGAGGAGATGACCAGGATCAAGACCATCGTCCTCAAGAACCTGACTTCCTGAAAAGGCGCGGCGGGGCGGGAAGCCCCCGCCCGGCCCCGGCCCGGGAAGAGCCGCGGGCGTCGCCCCGGCGGGCCGGACTCCGCCGGGGCGCCCCGCCCGCGGCTGGAACTTCCGGCCGGAAAGCCGCGAGGCCGCCGTTTTCAAAATAATCAGTCCGTCGACGAAAGGGCGGGGTCGAAAGAAATTTTGGCCCCGCCCTTTCCCTTTGGCGGCCCGGGTCATTTCCGGGCCCGGCCTGATCGGGACCGACGGGAGGCGGCGCCGGGCATATTTTATGTGGCGGGGGCGGAAACGACGGCGCTGGCGGCGGGCACGGACGGCGGGTTCGGCCGGCGGGTTCGGCCGGCGGGTTCGGCCGACGGGCCCGAGGGGGGGGGCGAGGCGGGATCGGGGAACGGTCGGACGGCGGGCCCGGCCGCGGCGCCCGAGGGCGGATCGAGGAAGGGTCGGAAAGCGGGCCCGCCAGGCGGGATCGGGGATTGGTCGGAAAGAGGGGAGGCGGGCGGGGGCGGGGGCGGTGAAAATTCCCGTCAGCCGCCGTGGCCCAGGCCCCGGGAGATGATCCGGGCCTTCTCGGCGACCCTGGCGGCGACGTCCGGCACGCGCTCCATCGGAAAGACGGCGGGCGGGCCGCTGGCGCTGACGGCGGCCACGATCTCGCCCCGGTAGTCGTAGATGGGGGCGCCGACGCAGCGGTTGTTCAGGCTGTACTCCAGGTTGTCCAGGGCGTAGCCCCGCTGCCGGACCAGGGCCAGCTCGCTGACAAGCCCCTTGAGGGTGGTGATGGTGTTGGGGGTGAAGCGCTCGAAGGCGCAGCGGGACATCACCTGCCTGAGGTCGTCCCGGGAAAAGGCCGAGAGCAGACATTTGCCCAAAGAGGAGCAGTAGGCGTGCATCCTAAGGCCGATCTGGGAGTAGAGCTTGACCCCGGAGAGGACGTCGATGCGCTCGATGTAGACCACCTGGTCCCCCTCCAGGACCCCCAGGTGGGCGGTCAGCCCCAGCTCCACGGTCAGCTGGGAGAGGTGCTGGCGGGCCTCGGTCTGCAGCTCCAGGCTGTTGATGTAATAGCTGACCGACTCGATGAGCTTGAGGCCGATCTGGTAGGAGCCGTCCTCCCGCCTGGCCGCGTAGCCCCGGCGGGTCAGCGCCCCCAGCAGCCGGTGGGCGGTGCTCTTGGGCAGGCCGGCGCGCCTGGAGAGCTCCGTCAGGGTCAGGCCGTCCTGCTCGGTGGAGAGGCTCTCGACGATGTCCAGGACCCTGTCCACCGTCTGGACCGACTTGTCGGCCCCGTCCCCCCGCCCCTCGCTCAGGGTCTCCCTGGGGTCGGTCCGGGACGTCTTCTCGGGCCTGCCGCCGCGCTCCTCGCTCAGGGCCTGCCCGGGGTCTGTCTGAGCGAGCTTGTCTTCGCTCCAGTCTCTGAGACTTGGCCTGTGGTCAATTTTGGGCAAGACGGCCTCCCGGGGTTAAAAAAGGACGAAAAATGACGATAAGTTGATATTACTTGAAAAAGGATCAAAAAAGCAAGATTTTCCCATTTCCCGGATAATCTTTCGCGGGGGGCAAAAAAACCCGGCCGGGAGACAAAATGGCCGCGGCGTTAATCAAAAGATGAAGTTAGGCAAAGTTGTTCCATAATGCCGGCTCTCAAAATAAGCGGGGGAAAAATTATTTTTATGTTTAGGGAAACGGCCGAAGAAATGTTGGTCCAAAGGAAGGATTGGTCCGGACGAGGGAGGCGTTCCGACGGCTGTCGACCATGAGGCCGCGGCCGATCCGGCCGGACAATTTGCGGACCATGCCCGGCGGCGCGGTCATGCCTGTCCGCCCCGCGCGTCCTGACGGCCTCCGTGCCAAGGGAACCGCGAATGAGAGAGGCGACGCTGACGTCTGCGTTTTTTGGGATTGTCATGAGCGCGAGGCGTGGAGGAAAGCGGGGTCCCGGCCGCTTTAATCGGCCCGAGCCGCAAGTTTCAGACCGCGCGTCCCGAGTCGCACGTCCTGGCGGCATCGGATTTGTCCGACAAGAACCAGTTCGTCAGGGATGTTTTGAGGACCGGCGTCGAATTCCGACGGGCAAATTGTCGTCAGTTTGGTTAACATCGCAGTTTCTTTGTCGTTTCAGTCTCCATGTTTTTTTTCATCTATTCATCAATTCATTCATTCCGTCCCTCCTCTCAGTCGGCCTCGACTATAAAGGTCCCGTCGTGGCCGCGGAACTCGTCCCTGGCCAGTCCCGCGGGCTTGAGCCGGTCATAGCTGCCGTCCATGTCGACGCCCATCCCGAAATAGCCGTTCTTGGGCCCTCCCCGGACGACCAGGGAGTCCTTGTTCCGGGTGAAGGTGATCTCCACGGGGTTGTCGTCCTGGTCCCTGACCAGACAGACGGCGGTGTGAGGGTTGACCAGGACGGCCTTCTGGTGCATTTGGCCGAAATTATGGCCGGCCACGCCGCTGTACGAGAAGCGGAAGGAGCTGGCGTTCTGGTCGCTGACGGTGATGCTGCCGACGTTGTTGCTGGCCGCGTCCGTCATCCTCCACTCCCCCGAGAAGTCCAGGGGGTCGCCGCTGAAGGACGGCTTCATCTTGGTCTTCTCCTGGCCCGCCAGCTGCTCCAAAAATTTGCCCCTCTCCTCGGTGGCCATGATCAGGGCCCTGATCCTGGGGACCCCGGGGTGGAGCTGGCTGGCGCGCAGGTTGCGGCCCTCGGCCAGCCACTTGGTCTGGTCGTCGAGATAGTGCTGAAGCTTCTGCCGGTCCACCAAGTCCGCCAGGGCCTTGAAGCTCTCGTAAAGATAACTCTCGGCCAGGGCGTATCTGGGCGACTGGCCGACCAGCTCCCGGCATTCCGACTCGGTGAAGGGCTCGAAGGAGGAGTCGGCCAGAAGAGACGACCCGGCCAGGCACGCGCCGGCCAGAAGAAAAAGAAAGGCGAGGAAAAGCACGCCGGGAACCCGAGAAAAATAATGCCGAGACATAGTCGCCACCAGAAAGAAAGAAAAAATGAAAAAAGAAAAAATGAAGTGAAAATTTTTATCAATGGTTTTCGGGACCCCGCCAGGCCTGTCCCGTCTTTTGGTCTAGTTGCGATCCCGTCTTGCTCCCGCTTTGGTTCCGCCTCGGTCCCGCCTTTGTCCCGCCTCGGTTCCGCCTCGGTCCCGCCTTTGTCCCGCCTCGGTCCCGCCTCGGTCCCGCCTTTGTCCCGCCTCGGCACTGTCATGGTCCAGCGGCGGACTGTTAAAAAAATGAAAAAAAAGACCGGTCACCCGGGCGCGGGCGTTTCGCGTCAACGTCAAACGGGGCGGCGCTTCCGGGGGAGGCCCGGGAAAGGCCGGTCTCGGAAACAGTCCCCGGGTCCGGGGGCTCCGTTCGGGAAAACGGGCCGTCGGGGCCTTCGGGTCAACGTGTTTCTGCCAAGGGCTGCGGGTTAAAAAGGTTGCGGGAGACTGCGGTCAACAAACGGGCGGCCGCCAAGACTTGGCCGAAAAAGGGTTGGTTGTCAAAGGGTTATGGGGCCGAGGGTTGAATGGTTGAATGGTTGAAAAAGGTCGCCAGGCCGGGGGGCCTGCCGGCCGGGTCGAGGGGCCCGGTGGGCGAAGGAACCCCGGCCCTGGCGCGCGCGTTTCCGACCATGGGCTGGCATTGTCTTTTTAACGATTATTGCGGTTCTTGTCAAGAGGGGGGCGCGTGTCGTCGTCGGAACAACCGTTGTTCGGGAGAGCCGTTTGAGCGTCCGGGGAGGCGCCGTCGGAGTCGGGCGGGAGGATTTTGGTTTGGTCCAAAAACCAATGGGAGCCGTCTGGCTCCCATTGGCATGCGGTCGGACTGAAAAAGTCCCGACGTCGGAGGCTAGGCCTGGGGGGCCGCCTTCACCGGGAACTTCTCCGAGAGCTCCACCAGCCGCTCGTAGTCGGCGTTGACGCGCTCGGTGATGTAGGCCACGTCGTCCTCCTTGAGGTGGCGGAAGCGGCCCTGGATCTTGAAGTAGTCGGCGATGGGCTTGGGGTCGGCCACCTTGCGGTTGATCTCGTAGCAGCCGTCGATGATCTCGTAGAGGGGGAAGATCCTGGTGCTGACGGCCAGGCGCCCGCTCTCGATGGCCAGCTCCGGCTTCATGCGCCAGCCGGTGGGGCAGGGGGCGTAGACGTGGATGTAGGCCGGGCCCTCGATGGCGGCGGCGCGGCGGATCTTGGACATAAGGTCGAACTGGAAGGCCGGGTTGGCCGTGGCCACGTAGGGCACGTTGTGCGCGGCGGCGATGGCCGGCATGTTCTTCTTCCAGGTGTACTGGCCCTTGCTCCGGGAGCCGGTGGGGGAGGTGGTGGTGGCCGCCCCGAAGGGGGTCTCCGAGCTTCTCTGGATGCCGGTGTTCATGTAGGCCTCGTTGTCGAGGCAGACATAGACGAAGTTCTTGTGGTGGCGCTCCAGGGCGCCGGAGAGGGCCTGCAGGCCGATGTCGGCCGTGCCGCCGTCGCCGGCCACGGCGATGACCGGGATGCGCCTGTCGTAGCCGCGGCCCTTCTTGCTCAGGATCTGGGTGGCCTCGTCGACGCCGGAGGCGACGGCCGCGGCGTTCTCAAAAGCCACGTGGATCCAGGGCATCCGCCAGGCGGACTGCGGGTAGGGGCCGGTGCAGACCTCCATGCAGCCGGTGGCCGAGACGGCGATGAACTCGGTCCCGAGGGCCTTCAATAAAAGCCTCAGGGCCAGGACCTCGCCGCAGCCCTGGCAGGCGCGGTGGCCGGGGGCCAGAGAGTCGGGCCCCTTGGGGAAATTCTTAACTGTCACCTTCTCGTAAGGAACGTCTGCGGCTCTCATTCGTACACCCCCACCAGCTCGTAACGGGTCTGGACCTCGCCGGACGAGGCCCGGTCGCATATATGTTTGAAGTTGTCGCGCGTGACGTCGCGGCCGCCGAGGCCCAGGACGAAGTTGGTGATGACCGGGCGCAGTTTGGACGTGTAGACCAGGCTCCTGACCTCGAGGCCCACGGGGCCGCTGGAGCAGCCCAGGACCATGTGGCGGTCGACCACGGCCACGTTCTTGGCATGAGCGACGGCCGCCAGGAACTCCTCGTCGGGGAAGGGCCTCCACAGGCGGATCCTCACCAGGCCGACCTTCTTCCCCTGGTCGCGCATCTCGTCGATGGCCGTCATGGCCGTCTCCGATATGCTGCCCATGGTGACGATGACGGTCTCGGCGTCCTCGTGGCGGTAGGTCTCCACCAGGTTGTACTTGCGCCCGAAGACGGCGTCGAACTCCTCGAAGGCCTTGAGGACGGTCTTCTTGGAGTTCCGCAGGACGTTGTCGACGGCCTTGCGGGCCTCGGTGTAGCACTCCGGCGCGCCCAGCAGGCCTATGGAGATCGGGTTCTTGATGTCCAGCTGCAGGCTCGGCTTAAAGGGCGGCAGGAACCTGTCGACCTCCTCCTGGTCGGGGATCAGGATGGGCTCGATGAAGTGGGACAGGGTGAAGCCGTCGATGTTCATGCTGACGGGCAGGCTGACCGCGGGGTCCTCGCCGATGCGGTACGAGGCCAGGGTCATGTCCAGGGCCTCCTGGCCGTTGTCGGCGAAGAGGGCGATCCAGCCGGCGTCGCGGACGCTCATGATGTCGCTGTGGTCGTTCCAGATGTTGATCGGGGCGGAGAGGGCCCGGTTGGCGATGGCCAGGATGATGGGGGTCCTCAAAACAGGGGCGATGTAGATCATCTCGTTCATCAGGGCCAGCCCCTGGGAGCTGGTGGCCGTGAAGGTCCTGGCGCCGGCGGCGGAACTGCCGATGCACGAGCTCATGGCCGAGTGCTCGGACTCCACCGGGATGTAGGCGGCGTTGAGCTCGCCGTCGGCGACCAGCTCGGAGAGGTGCTCGACGATGTGCGTCTGCGGGGTGATCGGGTAGGCGGCCACCACGTCGGTGTCGGCCAGCTTGACGGCCTCGGCCACGGCCAGGGAGACTTCGATTCCTATGCGCTTGCCCATGCTCACACCTCCTCCAAGGTCATCTCGATGGCCTTCTTGGGGCACTCGTGGGCGCAGATGCCGCAGCCCTTGCAGTAGTCCAGATCAGCCTTGTAGTACTTCTCGTCCTTGCCCATGTCCTGGTAGACCCCGTCGGGACAGTAGTAGTAGCAAAAACCGCAGTAGATGCATTTTTCCCGGTCGAGGACGGGGCGGACCGAGCGCCAGTCGCCGGTCTTGAAGGCCACCGTGCTGCCCGGTTTGGCGGTGAAGCCCAGGGGCAGGTCGCCCGCCTTGGCGAGGGCGTCTGATGCCGGTTTGTTCATAGCGATTCCTCCACTGTGGCCGCGTCGTAGGCCTTCTTGAAAGCCTCGAGGTTTTTCGGGGCCAGGGAAGGCCCGAAGCGATGGTTGAACGGTTCCCTGACGTCCTCGGGGGTCGCCTGCCCCAGAACCTTGGAGAAGGCCCCCAGCATGACCGTGTTGGTGATGGGCACCTTGAGGATCTCCAGGGCGATGGTCATGGCGTCGATGGTCGAGATCTTCTGGGCGAAGCCGAACTGCTTTCTGAGGAGCTTGACGGGGTGGGTGGTGTTGATGAGGAGAAGCCCGTCCTTCTTCAGGCCCTGGTCCACCTTGGTGACGGACATGACCGTGGGGTCGAGGACGACGACCACGTCGGGGTTGTAGACCTTCTCCCTGATCCTGATGGGCTTGTCGGCGATGCGCAAAAAGGCGGTCACCGGGGCCCCCCTTCTCTCCGGGCCGAAACTGGGGAAGGCCTGGGCGTACTTGCCCATGCCGATGGCCGTCTGGGCCATCAGCTCGGCTGAAGTGACGGCGCCTTGTCCGCCGCGGCCGTGAAACCGTATTTCAAGCATAATTTTGAGTGACGCGACGCCGGCCGTCAAGCCGCGCCCCGCCACGCCTCCTTTCTTTGGTTGGCCGCCGTCCCGCTGGCCTGGGCGGCGTCGGTTGCGCCCCTGGCGCCAGGGGCGGCTGCCGTACTTCCGGGGCCAGCCCCCCGGCGGCGTTCTTTCCGGCCCGCGACAAGGGGGCCGGGGCGTCTCCGGCGCCCCCGGGCGACGCGGGCGCCCGCGAAAAAATTCTCGGCGGGCCGTCCGGCCCTGGAAAAGCCTACGGATAAATTGACGATAAACCAGGGGGCCGGGTGAAAAAAAAGCCCCCCTCGGGGGACGGCCGACGGCGGCCTGCCCGGCGAAAAAGGCGAAGGGCCGGGACGCCCCCGGAGGCGCGGGGGTGAAATTACCTTTACGAAACGCCGTCCACGTCAAAAAAAACCCGAGTCGGGACCAAGGCCCGCGGGACGGAAAAAGGCGTCCCCGACGCGCGGACGGGGGTAAATCTTAAAAGATTGTAGCAAATATGATTAAGTTTTAAAAGGGTTGGAACGAATTTTCTTTTCAATATTAAATTTTCTTATTATACTGTCAAGACAACTTCACAATATATAATTATCTGACATTTACTGTATTTTTGACATAAAGCTTACATAAATTAATATAAAGTCATAATTGAGATGAAACCAAGCGTCCAAGCTGCAAATCAAAAAGGGACAAGACCACCTCATTAATATAAAACGGCCCCTGAGGCCGACCGACACGGGATCTAAAATTTATGTTAAATAACCGCCGTCCAAAAAACGGTTCATAATGTTGGCCGCCCCCCCTTGCCTCGACAGATGAAATGCTTAATTCTGC
>JAISET010000143.1 GCA_031264015.1 Deltaproteobacteria bacterium
GACAGTTAAGTGAGAAAAGGTAGGCAACAAATTTTGAATGTGACTTTTGACAAGGATTTTTGGCAGGTTTTAGACAAATTGTCCTGGCAATTTTAAGACAAGATGACTTAGCATTAACATTAATATAAACGCTTAAAGTCGCGAAAAAAGCCGCGAACAGGTAAGACACGCCTTTTCCGCCTGAGTCCGCCCAAATCCGCCACAGTCGCCCAATAATCCCCTCTATGGCATAGTGGACTTAGGGCGCCCGAAACCGCTTATTTCCCAAATCGTCCGTCACGCTCGTAAGGAGCCGAATAATGACCTTAAAAGAACTCCCCCTCGGAAATCAAACGTTCGCCGAAATTGTTGACGATAATTACCTGTACGCCGACAAGACCAAATACGTCTACGAACTTTTGCGGAGTCCAAAAAGAAACTATTTCCTGTCTCGTCCCCGCCGGTTCGGCAAAACCCTGCTCTTAACCACGATACAGGAGCTTTTTTCCGGAAACCGCGAGCGTTTCAGGGAGCTTTGGATTGACAGCTCCGATTACGACTTTCCGAAGCATCCGGTCCTCCTGTTGAGCCTTTCAACGAGCGCGAATACCCCCGAGCTTTTAGAGACGAACCTTCGAAAAAAACTTACGCAAATCGCCCGAACCGCCAAAGTTGAGGTCGGTTATGACTCTCCCGATATCTGTTTCGGCAATCTGATTAACGAGCTTTACAACCTCGATAACTCTAAGGTCGTAGTGCTGATTGACGAATACGACGCCCCCGTGACCAGGAATATGGATAATCCTGAAGTCGCCCAGGCTAACGCCAAAATTCTCCACGATTTTTTCGCCGTTCTTAAAGACCCGGACGCGGCTTCTAAAACCCTCTTTACCCTCGTCACCGGCATAACCAGATATGCTTTGACCTCCATGGACTCCGGGCCCAACCATCTCAATGATATCTCCCTTGATCCCAGGTACGCCGGTCTCTGCGGCTTTACCCTGGAGGAATTTGACCCGCTCTTTGGCGACCGGCTGGAGACGACTCTCTTAAGCCTCAAAGAGGCCGGCGTTTTTAAACCTTCAGCCACCAAAGATGATTTGAGAGCCGAAATTTACGAGTGGTATGACGGCTACAACTGGGGCGGCCAGACGAGAGTTCTTAATCCTTTTTCTATCCTTAATTTTTTCGATCATAATAAATTTGACACTTATTGGATTCAAAGCGGTCGTCCCGCCCACCTGACGGCCCTGATCCAGGCCAGACCCATGGATTTCCTCAAGCCCAGGCTGAAATCATATACTTCCGAGGCAATAAGAAAAACCGCGCTGACTCAATTACAGCCCGCGCCGGTCCTCTTCCACAGCGGATATCTGACCATAGATAAAATCACCAATATTCCCGGGGCGTCCTCAAAAACCAGGAACGCGAAGGTTATTCAGTCCTGGTCTTTTAGGCTCCCCAACGACGAGGTTTCCTCTGCGTATAATGAGGACTGTCTCCGCACTATTTTTAATCTGAGCGATGAAGAACTCAAAACCAAAGGCAAAGCGCTCCAGAAGGCGTTCCTCGCCAGAGACGCTCAAACCGTCGGCGATATGATAAGCGATTTATTATCGCCCATAAGCTGTCACCAAAGAACCTTAGACGAGAAAAACTTCCACTATTATGTCCATCTTATCCTTATATCCATGGGCTTTAATATCAATAGTGAGTTGCCAGGAAGCGATAAAAGGCTGGATCTAAGCGTTGAGCTGCCCGGGCGGGTTTACGTTATTATTGAACTGAAGTATCGCCAGGGCGAAAAGAAGCTCGACCCCGCTAAAAGGAACGTTGTTTTGACCCGGGCCGCCTTAAATTCGCTTCCAAAAGAATCGCTGAACTCGGCCCTGGCCAAATTGGCCATAGAAGAGCTGGATGGGTCGATATTATTCGCGATTTACTCTGAAGACAGCTTCGCTAACGAGACTCAACTAAAAAAAGATGACATTCTGGCTGACGCGGCCTGGAAATCGCTCTCCCGGGACAACATCAACAAAGTTCTGGCCGATCTGGCCAAAGTCAAACTTTCCAGCCAGGAGCTTGATGCGGTTCTGTCTGAGGCGGGCGAAAAACCGGACCTCTCCGACGACGCGGTTGAAAGCGTCCTTTCCAGAGCCACCCAGGAGGCCTTAAACGACATAAAGAAAAGGGACTATCCGGGTCTGTTAAGACACAAGGCCAAACAAATTATCAGCCTGGGGGTGGCCGGCTATGGCTATAAACCGCGGGTCAAAGCGGTTTTTGGCCCGGAGTGGCGCGAAGTGACCTGACGCCAAAGATGGCCGCACTCAAGTTTAAAACGGGACAAAAAGACGCGACTTTTCGGAACGGACTTGTTCCAGGATTGTGAACTGATACGATATGTTTTGAGAAAATATGCTATTAATTTCTCAAACAGACAACCCTTATGACGCTCAGATATATCTATCGTAAGGTGTTTTTCAATTATGTTGTTAAAATTATTGTTCATTGTTGTTTAAGGAAACTAAAAGCTAATTAAATGGTGGGAAAATAAATTTTATGATGAGACGATCAGATTAAAACGTCTAATTTTAAGTTTAATCGGGATATTGTTTGTGGAGAAGGTCAACCGCCCCTTCGCCGTCCCACACCCTGATTTAGAGCCAGACCTGTGGAACTATACAATAATTAGCGTTCTTTGTAAGAACTCGCCAAAGCTGTTGTGGTCGCGGTCTTGGACGAGAAAAAAACGCCCGGCGCCGTCGCGTCACCCGCTGGCGCGGCTAGGTTCGACCTAAAACGGGGCTTGTAAATTTATTGACATTAATCTAGAATTAGAAAACTTGCCGGGGAAAAGCCCTTAAATTTTTCCCGGGGCGACGGAGCCAATGGCCCCCGATCCCCACACTAGTCAGCGGCTGAGGCATTTTTAACGCCAGGCCGGCCGGGATTCCTTTGTCCGTTGGATCCCGCCGGAGGCGTTTTTTTTTGTGATGCGAACGCATAAACCGCGTCAGAATTGAGGGCGAGCACTCTGCCGCCGACCTTATACTAATATGGCTCAAACGGTATTATCCAACGGAGGAGCCCGGCGCGTTGGCGGCGCCAGCCGGGATCTGCGCGGGAGGCCGCTTGAAAGAGCGGTCCCCACCGCGAACTCTTCATCATGGACGACATGACATGCCCGCGGACTTAAACTAACGACATGGCCGAAGCACCAAACTATATAAAGGACCTGCTGGAGAGTCGGGCCCGGGAGGACCCCGCCCGCAGGTTTCTGCTGGACCCCGGGTCGGGCGGCTCCCTGGGCTTCGGGGAGCTGGAGTCCCTCGCCGCCTCCATGTCCGCAAATCTCGCCCGGCTGGGTCTGGTTCCGGGGGACAGGGTGGCCGTCTGCGCCCGCAACGGCCTGGCCGCGGCCTCGGCCGTCCTGGGGATTATTTCGGCGGGCCTGGTGGTCGTGCCGGCGGGACCGTGCTCGAGCGCGGGCGAGCTCGCATATGTCCTGGAAAACTCCGGGGCCCGGGCCGTCATAGCCATCCGGGACATAGTTTCCGGGGTGTTGGAGAAACTCGCCGGTCTCGGGATTCCCTTCGAGGGGCCGCGGCCGGTTTGGGACGAGGGCCCGGACTTTACCAAAGACGGCGCGATAATCCTGCTCCCCGGGTCCGGCGGGGCAAGGGCCGGCGACTTCGGGGTCCGATCCTCCGCCCCGGAGCGAACCTCCGCCCCGGAACAAATCCCCGAGGACCTGGCCGTCATCCTGCACACCTCCGGGACCACCGGGCGCCCCAAAGGCGTCATGCTGACCCGGGGGAGCCTGTCGGCCGAGTGCCGCAACATCGCCGAGGCCCACCAGTTAAAACCGGAGGACAAGGTCCTCTGCCTGCTGCCCCTAAACCACGTCAACGGGCTGGTGGTGACGCTTCTGACCCCTCTTCACGTCGGTCTCGAGGTGGTCATGCCGGAGCGGTTCAGGGCGTCGCTGTTCTGGTCCTGGGTGCGCGGCAACCAGGTCAGGTGGGTCAGCGCCGTGCCCACCATCCTCTCGATCCTGCTGAACCGGGGGCTTCCCGCCGACAGGGATGACTTTTCGTCCCTCAGGTTTATCCGGTCGGCGTCGTCGGCGCTCCCCAAGGCCGTGCTGGAGGAGTTTGAAAACGGTCTCGGGGTTCCGGTCATCGAGTCCTACGGGATCACCGAGGCCGGCAGCCAGGTGGCCTCCAACCCGCTCCCCCCTCTGGGGCGCAAAGCCGGCTCCGTGGGGCTGGCCTTCGGCTGCGAGGCGGAGGTGTTCGACGAGGCCGGCAAAATCTTGGGGCCAAACGAGCGCGGCGAGGTGGGCGTCAGGGGGGACAATCTTTTCGCCGGCTACCACCGGGACCCCGTGTCCACCGCCGGGGCCTTCAAAAACGGCTGGTTCATGACCGGGGACCTGGGACACAAGGACGGGGACGGCTACCTGCATCTCTCCGGCAGGCTCAAGGAGCTCATCAACCGGGGCGGGGAGATGATCTCGCCCCGGGAGATCGACGAGGTTCTCTACCGCGTCCCGGGGGTGGAGCTGGCCGCCAGCGTGGGCGTCCCCCACTGGTTGTACGGGGAGGAGGTGGTGGCCTTCGTCAGCGCCAAGGCGGGCGTCCACCTGGACGAGAGCGCCCTCAGGGAGGCCTGCCTCGCCGCCCTGAGCCCCTTCAAGACGCCCAAACGCTTCTATTTCACCGGGCGCATGCCCAAGGGTCCCAGCGGGAAGATCCAGCGGCTCAGACTGGTCTCCAGATACGAGGAGCTGCGGGGGCGGGGCCTGGGCGTCGAGTGATTTTTTTGACGGCGTCCTGCCGCGGGTCGGACGCGCGCCTGGCGGCCGGTTCTTTCGACTATGTTTGTCAGGACCGCCTCGGGCAAACACAATGTCGCGGCAGGTCCGATAAATTTGCCTGTCTTGTCGACGGCGCCGGGGGGGGGCTGCCGGCGGTTGCGCGGGAGACGGTTGACGGAGGGCGGCGGGAGGGCCGCCCAAGATTAATTTGCCAGCGGGGACGACGGCCGGATGGCTAAAAGCTTTGTCATAGAACTTGATTTCGAGGCCTGCAAGGGCTGCGGCTACTGCCTGGAGGTCTGCCCCCGGAACGTCTTCGACCCGGGCCGGGCCTTCAACGCCAAGGGCCACCAGCCGCCGGTCGCGGCCAGGGTCGACGACTGCGTCGGCTGCCAGGGCTGCTTCTACGCCTGCCCGGACTTTTGTCTGGAGGTGACATGTCGGGAGTGACTTTTTCCGCGGGGAGGATCCGGTTTTGCTGAGGCTTTTTGACACGGGCAACAGAAGCGTCACCGAGGCGGCGATTCTCTGCGGGTTAAATTTTTACAGCGGCTACCCCATCACCCCGGCCACCGAGATAGCCGAGAACATGTCCCGCAGGCTCCCCTTGGCGGGCGGCTACTACGTCCAGGGCGAGGACGAGACGGCGGCCCTGCACATGGCCGTGGGGGCCTCCCTGGGGGGGATGCGGGCCATGACCTCCACCTCGGGCCCGGGCTACGTCCTCTACGCCGACCCCTACGGCTGGGCCATCGGCGGCGAGATACCCGTGGTCATCCTAAACGCCCAGAGGGTGGGCCCGGTCAGCGGGATCACCGGGGCCCCCGGCCAGGGGGAGTTCTATCTGTCCCGCTACCCGACCCACGGCGGCAACTTCGAGACCATCGTGCTGGCCCCCGAGGGGGTCAGGGAGGCCTTCGCCATGACCGTGGAGGCCTTCAGGCTCTCCGAGCGCTTCCGCACCCCCGTGACCATCCTGGCCGACCAGCTGGTCACCGACGGCTGGGAGGCCTTCGAGGTGCCGGAGACCCGGGAGGAGCTCGAGTCCCTGGGGCTGCCCCTGCCGGACCGCGCCAGCCACCCCGGGCCCGACTTCTACCCGGACAACACTTTGATAGACGTGCCCCCGGTGGTCCTGGGCCGCGGCACGGGGGGCGCCTGCTCCGACTGGACCCCGACCAGGGAGGGCTACGACACCGAGGAGATCGGGGAGCAGATGCGGCACGCCCGCCGCCTGGTCGGCAAGGTCCTGGACAACCGGGGGCTGATCGACAGAAGCGAGTCCGTTTGTCTGGACGACGACCCCCGCCTGGTCCTGGTCAGCTACGGGAGCCCGTCCCGGACGGTCAGGCGGGCGGTCCGGGAGGCGAGGGCCCGGGGCCTCAAGGTCGGGGCCGTCAGACTCAGGTCCCTCTGGCCCTTCCAGGACAAGCTTTTTCAGGCCCCCGGGCGCGACCATCTGGTCGTGGAGCTCAACTGCGACGGCCAGCTGGTCAGGGAGGTCTCCCGGGCCTCGGGCAGGGAGGCCAGGTTTCTGGGGCGCTGCGGGGAGCTCCCCAAGGTCTCCGAGCTCCTGGAGGCCGTGACGCTCCTTTTGGACGGCAAAAAGATCGACGGCGGATATTGGGCCGAAAAACACGGCGGGGTGTTCAGGTAGAAAATGGACCGGCTCTTTCACAAATTCCTGCGCGCCAGGAAGATCCCCAGCACCGCCTGCTCCGGCTGCGGCCTGGGCCAGGTCCACAAGAGGGTCCTTCTGGCTTTGGAGAGGCTTGATTTGGGCCCGGACGACGTGGTCTGGGGGACGGGCATAGGCTGCGCCGGGCGGCAGACCTTCAACACCTGGCGCGGAGACAACTTCGCGGGCACCCACGGCCGCGTCTACGCCATCGCCGCCGGGCTCCGGGTGGCCCTGGGCCCCGGCAAAAAGATCGTGCTGACCGCCGGGGACGGGGACGCCTTCGGGATCGGCCTCAAGCATCTGTTGAACTGCGCGAGACGCAACGTCGACATGACCGTGGTGGTGGCCGACAACCTGGGCTACCAGTCCACCGGAGGCCAGTTCGGGATCACCACCCCGCGGGGATCCGTCACCGACTCCAGCCCCTACGGCCTCAACGAGCCAGGCTGGCTGGGGGGCGGGCTGGACGTCCTGGAGATTTTGAAGGCGGCGGGGGCCACGTATCTGGCCAGACATCTGAGCCT
Source organism: Deltaproteobacteria bacterium (assembly GCA_031264015.1). Classification (GTDB taxonomy): domain Bacteria; phylum Desulfobacterota; class Desulfarculia; order Adiutricales; family Adiutricaceae; genus JAIRNQ01. The sequence continues at coordinate 7,007 of JAISET010000143.1, forward strand.
CGACGGGGCCTCGTCGGTGGAGAGCCTGGTCATGGCCCTGGAAAACCCCGGCTTCTCGCTGGTCCATTTCATCTATCCCTGCGTCACCCACTTCGGGGCGGTGACGCTCGGGGAGAGGGACAAGGGAAAAATCCTGGGGAGCTTCCGGGCCATGTTCGCAGGCGGCGGGAAGGGCGGCCCGACCGACCGGGACGACGGGCGGGGCGGTGAGACTGACGGCGGGGGACGGAAAGACCCGGGTCCGCAGGCCGGTTCCGGCCCAGTCTCCGGGGACCCGGCCTTTCGCCTGAAACGGGGGACGTACCATGACGGGCGGGGGCTGAGGCCGGAGTTCGCGGCCTCGCTGATCGCCTGGACCAAAAACGTCCGCGAGGGGGCCGGCCGATGAGCGGGCCGGCGGGCGGGACCGCCGAAAATAAAGCCCCGGGGCGGGGAAACATGCCGGCCAGATCGGAGATACTTCTCAGCGGCTTCGGGGGGCAGGGGGTGGTCCTGGCCGGACGATGTCTGGGCACGGCCGCCACCAGGGCCGGCTTCGAGGCCACCATGCTGGTCAGCCACGGCACCGAGACCAGGGGCGGCTACGTGCGCAGCCAGGTGGTGGTGGCCCTCGGGGAGATCGACAGCCCGGTGGTTGAAAAGCCCGACTTTTTTCTGGCCCTCTCCCAGGCCGCCTACAACCGCTTCAAACCTCTGGCGGCCTTTGGCCTGACCCTCTACGACAGCCAGATGGTCTCCCCGGACGGCGCCCTGCCTGGCCGGGACCTGGGCCTGCCCGCGAGGGAGCTGGCCCGCTCCAGGCTGGGCGACGAGCTGGCCGCCAACATGATCTCCCTGGGGGTCATACTGAGGCTTCTGGGGGGCGTCCCCCTGGCGGAGGGACAGAGGGCCGCCAGGGAGCTCTCCAAGCGGGGAGGCGAGACGAACGTCCTGGCTTTGGAGCTGGGCTGGAATCTCGATCTGGGCTAGCCTGTCCGTCGGACCGACGACCGGGCCGACCCGGCCGGCTTTGGAGCCGGACGACATAATAAATAGCTTTTATCGCGGCCGATCAGACAAACGAAGGCCGCGGGGTCGTTTTTTAGCGAAAACGGCGCCGCGGCCTTCGTTTTTTTGGCCTCCTCGGACGGTCTGTTTGTCTTGTCGGCGCGTCATTTAACCCTTTGGCAACAGTTCGGCAACCTTTTGGCAACATTCCGGTTAACTTTGACCTGTCGTCTGGCATTTTTGTCGTCTGGCGTTTTTGTCGATTGGCGTTTTTGTCGATTGGCGTTTTCAACGTTCCAACTTTCTTTCGCGCGACCCTTTTTCCGGCCGCGCCATCTAGGAGAAGAATCATGAGGTCGAAATTTCACGCGGCCGCGGCGTCCGTCGTCCTGCTCGGTCTGCTGGCTTTAGGTTTGGGTCTGGCCTCCGAGGCCCTGGCCCAGGAGAAGAAAATTCGCATCGGCTTCCAAAAGTCGTCGACGCTTTTGATTATTTTGAAGGGCCAGGGAACTTTGGAGAAGGCTCTGGAGCCCCTGGGCGTGGCGGTGGAGTGGAACGAGTTCACCTCGGGGCTCCCGATGGTCGAGGCCCTGAACATGGGGCATCTGGACCTCTCGGCCGACGTGGCCGACACCGTGCCCCTTTTCGCCCAGTCGGCGGGGACGGAGTTCACCTACTTTCTGCAGGAGAAACCCTCGCCCACGGCCGAGGGCATAGTGGTCCCGAAGGACTCCCCGGCGAAGGCGACGGCCGACCTCAAGGGCAGGAAGCTGGCCGTGGCCAAGGCCTCCGGCGCCCATTATCTGACCGTGGTGGCCCTGAAGAAAGCGGGGCTGGTCTTCGGCGAGGACGTGGAGGTCAACTATCTGCAGCCCGCCGACGCCAGGACGGCCTTCGAGAGCGGGGCCATCGACGCCTGGGCCACCTGGGACCCCTTTCTGGCCACTGTTGAAATAACCAGCGGGGCCAGGAAGATCGACGACGGGGCCAGCACCGGGGTCTCCTACACCAGGTTCTACCCGATCTCCACCCCCTTCCTCAGGGACAACCCCGAGGTCGCCAAGATCGTCGCCGACGAGCTCGGCAAAATCGGCGCCTGGGTCAAGGGCAACCCCGACGACGCCGCCGAGCTGCAGGCGCCCCTGGTCGGCCTCGACATCGCCATCGTCAAGCTGGGCAACAGCAGGCGCAGCTACCAGGTGGCCCAGGTGGACGACCCGGCCGTGGCCGAGCAGCAGAAGATAGCCGACCTCTTCGTCGAGGAGAAGCTGCTGCCCAAGCCCATCAAGGTCGCCGACGTTCCCGTCTGGAAGAATTAGGCGTCCCGCGGCCAGGGGCGGCGTCATGGTGCCGCCGGTTTGCGGCCGGCCGTTTGTTTGCGGCCGGCCGCCGGCTTGCGCGGCCGGGGACTTTTTTTTCGGACTATTTTTTCAGATTATTTTTTCGGGCGACTCAGCCGTCGCCGCCGGTCTCCAAGGGCAGGGAGGCCGGCGGGCGCCGCTCAAGGGTGGGGGGAACCATGGCCGCGAGGTCGGGGGGTACAAACAAGACGGGAGGGGCCGGCGGCTGGCCCGCGAGACGGCTCCTTCCCTGGGCGCTCCCCTGCGTCCTGATCATCGTCTGGCAGATCTGCGCCCAGAGGGGCTGGATCAACCCCAGGATACTGCCGTCTCCGGTCAACGTTTTCAAGGCCTTCTGGCGGCTTTTGACGAACGGGGAGCTCCTGGCCAACCTCAAGGTCAGCTGCGCGAGGGCCGGGACCGGCTTTCTGATCGGCGGGAGCCTGGGCCTCGTCCTGGGGCTGGGCACGGCCACCTGGAGGCTTCTGGAGACGGTTCTGGACACGACCCTCCAGATGATCCGGACCATCCCCAACCTGGCCCTGCTGCCCCTGGTCATCATCTGGTTCGGCATCGGGGAAAAGGCCAAGATTTTTCTCATCGTCTGCGGGGTGACCTTCCCCATTTACTTGAACACTTTTCACGGCATCCGCTCCGTCGACCCCAACCTGATCACCATGGCCAGGGTCTACGGGCTGGGCAGGCTCAGGCTCTGGCTCGACGTCATCCTGCCCGGGGCCCTGCCCTCCATTCTGGTGGGGGTGCGCTTCTCCCTGGGGGTCATGTGGATGACGCTCATCGTGGCCGAGACCATAGCCGCCTCCTCGGGGCTGGGCTACATGGCCACCAACGCCAGGGAGATGATGCAGACCGACGTCATCGTTCTGACCATCCTCCTCTACGCCTTGCTGGGCAAGTTGGCCGACGTGGTGGCCAGGGCGCTGGAGAGACGGTTCCTGTCCTGGCGGGCGGCCTAGGAGACGGCGGGGTCCGGAGGCGGGGGAAGCCCGGCGGGCCGGTTGTCATACGCGCCCGCCGGGGATTTTGGCCGGGGATAATCTCACCGGGGAGGGATGATTTTGACCGACAGAATTTTAGAGGGGCCCGCCGCGGACGGGACCGCGGCTGGCCGGGTCGCCTCGGACGTCGCCGGGTCGGACCGCGGGGAGGGCGACCATGGCGGGGCGGCCGTCGAGGCCCGGGGTCTCACCAAGACTTACGGGGACCTGACGGTGCTCTCGGACTTCAGTCTGGAGCTGCGGGCCGGGGAGTTCTCCGCGGTGGTGGGGCGCAGCGGCTGCGGAAAGACGACGCTTCTGCGGCACCTGGCCTGTTTGGAGAGCCCCGGCTCGGGGGAGGTGCTGGTCGACGGCGTCGTCAGGACCAGGCTGGTCGGCGACACCAGGATCATGTTCCAGGAGGACCGTCTGCTCCCCTGGAAGACGGTCTTGGAAAACGTCGGTCTGGGCCTTAAGGGCGACTGGCGGCGGACGGCCCTGGGGGCTTTGGACGACGTGGGGCTCGGGGCCAGGGGAGGCGACTGGCCGAAGGTCCTGTCGGGCGGCCAGAGGCAGAGGGTGGCCCTGGCCAGGGCGCTGGCCCACGCCCCGAAGTTTCTGCTCCTGGACGAGCCCATGGGCGCCCTGGACGCCCTGACCAGGATAGAGATGCAGGCCTTGGTGGAGCGGGTCTGGCGGGACCACGGCTTCACGGCCCTGCTGGTCACCCACGACGTGGCCGAGGCCATCACCCTGGCCGACCGGGTCATTCTTTTGGAAAAGGGCCGCATCATGAGGGAGCTGGTGGTGGATCTGCCGAGGCCCAGACGGCGGGGCGAGAAGTTCGCCAAGATGGAGGGCGAGGTCATCGAGTGGATCATGAGCCTGTACGCCGGGTTCATTTGAGGGGCGGCAAGACCGGGTCGGGGAGGTTTGCCGGCGTCGCCTGGTAGTTTTTTTGTCTCTGATGAAATACTCTGGAGTTTAGGCAAGGTTCCAGCTTTTTGCGAGGCTTGGTCGCTTCCGCCGTATTTCTTGATTTTGGGGGCGCGGCGCGGTTGCGTTTGGAGTGTTAGTGTGAGCGTCGGTTGTTCCGGAGATATGATGGAACTTTATTCGACCTCGGATTGACAGGATTAAATACAGCAATCTTTTTTGTTGTGCGTGGCGATATTGTCGAGCGTGGCGTCCTCGACAAACTTATCATCCAAATTTTTTTAAAGAAAGTACAGTTTTATCTTTAATTATAAAAAAAATATTATTTGCATAAAAATATTAGTAAAAGAATGTTATAGACATTCTTTAAAAATATCTTTCTCTTAATAGCAGCCGAAGATCCTCCTTACGTCACGTCACCTGCCCGTCTGCCAAGCCAATGAGCCAATGCCATCTGTTTGATAAAACCCAGCCGAAGCGCTATCATATAGCCTGATCATAAAGATAGCCAGCAAGATAGTTTTTTGGTCTGAAGCGGCTTTCTTCATCTTCCCACCCTTATTTTCAGCTGCTAACAGGGACAACCAATGGATAGGTCTCAGCCCAAGAAATTCAATACGACGGGTGTTTGTGTTCCATACAAGCACTACATGCTCCCTGTTCTGCCTCGTATCCCTGATGTAACCGACATGATTGAAGGTGAATATTATTTTATCCTTCACGCCCCAAGGCAATCTGGTAAGACCACTTTTATTGAAGCTTTGACCGATAAAATCAATCTTGAATGTAACTATTACGCTCTTTATTGTGATCTCTCCCCTTTGAGGGGTACAATTGACATAGATAAAGCTGTGGAAGAAATCGTCGATCTGATCAATGTCAGTTTGGCTAGTTCCGGGGTAGACGAGCTTAATAAAATGGCCGATACCTACAACTCAATAGCGGCCATTCGCGGGTCTGGTAGCAAAGTCCGCATGTTGCTTAATTCCATCTGCAGGAATCTTAGCAGAGAGTTAGTTGTTTTTTTTGATGAGGCAGATTGTTTGAGTGGCCCTGCTCTTGTTAAGTTTTTAACACAAATTAGAGCCGGTTATCTCGTACGTCACCAGCGGAACAATGAGTTTCCAAGATCCATGGCTTTAATCGGCATGAGAGACATCAGAGATTACATTGTTCAAGTTCGACCAGAAGAAGCGTCCACTGGCCTAGCCAGCCCTTTTAACGTAAAAAAGAAAGCGTTAACTTTGGCCAATTTTACCCAAAAGGAAATTCAAAGCCTCTACAATCAGCATACGGAAGCCACTGGACAGGCATTTGATCCTGAAGCCATTGAGAAAGCCTGGCATTGGTCAGAGGGCCAGCCATGGCTAGTTAACGCCTTGGCATATGAAGTTGTGGTCGAGCAGTTAAAAAACGATTACTCAAAGGCTATTTCCAGGCCTGACATAGACCAAGCGGCTGAGATACTGATCCAACGACGAGACACCCATTTAGATTCTTTGCTAGAGCGCCTTAAAGAGCCCAGAGTTATAAGTGTCATGGATGCGGTTTTTTCAGGTTCTAAAGGCAAAGTTCCTATCGACAGTGACAATAGACAGTACTGCATAGATTTAGGATTAGTTACCAAAAATGAAGATGGGTCTCTTAGACCTGCTAACGGAATCTACAAAGAGGTCATAACTAGAGTTATCACTGATCAAGTGCAATATGTTATCGGAGATTACATCAAGATAAAAAAATGGACTGATGGTAAAGTTTTATTCATGAGCGATCTATTAAAAGACTTTCAACGATTTTTAAGGCACGATTCAGATTCTTTTCCTTTTAATTATAAAGAATTTGCTGCTTATAAGTATGATGAAGCAACGTATGCGTTTATTCTTCAAGCTTTTTTGCAGAAAATAGTAAATGGTGAGGCTAAAGTTCACCGTGGATTTGCAGAAGGTAGTGGAAGAGTAGATTTGGCTATTCTGTATAATGGCAGAGAGTATTTATTAGAGGTGAAGCTTGAGTATGCCAAATTAGAAGACAGCTTGGAGCAATTAGCCGGATACCTAGATAATAATGGTGAAAAGGAAGGCTGGCTGGTCATTTTTGATAGAGACGTCAGGAAGTCTTGGGAAGAGAAAATTTATTGGGACACCAAGCAGATAGGGAATCTGACTATACACGTTGTTGGGTGTTGATTTATAACCTAAATTCGTAACCATTCATGTCCCCCCAGTTTGGAGGGGACCTGAATGGTTATAAGAAAACAAGATAAAAATGCAACAATAAGGCGAAGCCGTTAAAGCTTCGCCTTAGACATTTAAGACCGATTAAGCATGCTGGCATTAGAGATCAATAATAGCCTACTTTCTACCTTAAGCGCAATACTATTCGGTTAAGAAGCAGCACGTTTGATTCTAGGTTGAGCAACTTCTAATACTTCTGGGGCAATGTCTCTTGTTTGGTTTAACAATTCCCCACGCTTTCTAACCCGAAAGGAGCTCATTTTCTTTTTGAC
>JAISET010000144.1 GCA_031264015.1 Deltaproteobacteria bacterium
GACAGTTAAGTGAGAAAAGGTAGGCAACAAATTTTGAATGTGACTTTTGACAAGGATTTTTGGCAGGTTTTAGACAAATTGTCCTGGCAATTTTAAGACAAGATGACTTAGCATTAACAATGACCAGGCTGCTCAGGAGTTGATTTTACGAAAAGACGCTCATCTAGATTCTCTAATTGAACGGATTAAAGAATCAAGAATCAGAAGGGTCATGGAACCAATCATCACCTCCTCGGCCAACATGCCCTTAGGACTGCCAAGTGACGATGTGACATACGTTTTAGATCTGGGACTTATAAAAAAAGATAAACTCAATGAAGCGATTTACCTGCCGGCCAATCCTATCTATGAAGAAATTTTGGCGAGAGTTCTGTCTCGTTATATCCAGGACAGCTTGCCTCCTTCTTTAATCAACAAATGGATGGACGGAACGAAGGCGGACATTTCTGGTCTTCTGAAGGCTTTCCAAACTTACTGGAAGGAAAATGCTGAACTTTTACTAGATAAAACCGGAAAAGAGTTTGACGACAACGCTTTTAAGACCAATGAAAATCTTGTGGTATTGGTCTTGTTCGCCTTTTTGCAACGGGTTTTCAATGGAGGGGCTTTAATCAAAAGAGAGTATGCCTTAGGTAGATTACGGGTAGATATCCTTATAACTTATAAAGAAAAACGCTATCCTTTGGAGGTTAAAATTAAATATACGAAAAGTGAAGAAGAAAACTTAAAACAGTTATGGGGTTACCTGGACAGAAGCAGTTCTCAGGAGGGCTGGCTCTTAGTATGCGATAAGGACTTAAACAGACCTTTGGAGAATAAGCTGACTTGGGATATCAAGCAATATCAAGGTAAGACTATACACGTGGTTGGATGCTGAAAATTACAGATATATAGCAGTCATAGGCAAGGTAGAAAATTGACTATTTATGATCTTTAATACTAGCACACTTAATCGGTCTTAAATGTTTAAGGCGAAGCTTTCTCTAAGGGCCTCGCCTTATGGTTACATTTTTATCTTATTTTTCTTTGATGAAATTACTGGCGTTTTTTAGTTAGATTCAAATAGGCTTGAAATAAAACCTATTTTTAGCTCCGTGATGACATTTTCAAGGTAATCGTTCGCGGGGGCGGCCAGCGAGGTTCCGGGGCCCGCTTTAATCGTCCGGAGTAAGACCATATTCCTGGATGTCATCGGCGTCTTCGGGCTTGATCGGCTCCCGGCGGAAAAGGGGTCTTCCAGGCCGGCCCCCTTGTCGCCGATCCGGCGCGTCGTCCGGACTCGGGTCTTTGGGCTTTGCCTTGAATTTGTCTTTGCCGGAAGGCCAGTTGGAATTAGAGGAGTTTTGACCCAGTTTAGCCTTCAAATCCCTGTTTTCTTTCGTGAGGTTGCCAATTATCTCCTCCGATTCCAAAAGCGGCGACCTAAGCGCCTGGATTTCCATTCTTAAGTCATCGCACCCAGGGCTCGGAGAAATATTATTTTGACCCGCGTTGGGGTCATGTCCAAGCTGAGCATCGTTGTGCTCTTGGTTAGAACCTCTATTATAGCTCTCCTCACAGTCAACTTGGTCAAAAGTCTGTATTTGAGGACCATGAGAAATAGGATTTAAAGGAATAATTTTTGCGAGGGTACAGCTGGAGAGTGGCTCAAGATGTACCTCAGAGGACGTAAAACCTTTTCTTATAGGTTTAATTCGAGGGCTAATAATTGAAATTATAGAGTAAAAAAAATTAAATTTGTCAAGCCTTAGCATTTAATTTTTCCTTTTGCCCTAAAAATTTGACATTGAAGGTGATAAATTAACCATGGAGACAGAAATCTTGATGGCAATTTTCATCCCGGGGTAGGCCCCGGACTCGGGTCCAGTCCCAACCCTGGCGGGGGTCACCAGGGACCACGCGAACGCTTACCAAATCCACCAAATTCTTACTTCAGGTCCCTCCGGACCCGGCCAGGCGACGGAAGGCGCCGGAGGGGAGCTCTTCCAAAACCCCCGGACCCGCCTCCCGACCGGGTCCCCCGCCCGACCGAAGCCTCCTCCCGCCCTTTCCTCCCGCCTCCTGCCCCCCCCGACCCCTCCCCAAGCCCCCGCCCTCCGGCCACCCCCGGGCCGCGATTTCCCTTTCGCCGGGGAGGCGGTCAAAACGCCCGGACGACGGCCGGGGAGCGCCCGGCTGTCCGGCCGGCGCCCCGGGGGCCTCCCCCGGCCCGGGACGGCCGGCCGGATGAGGGACGAAATTTTTGTTGACAAACCCCGCCCCTTGAATTATGATTCCAAGGCTGTATTGCTCGAGCCCGGGAAGCCGGGGCCGGGGCCGGGGCCGGACACGAGCCGCCAAGGCGCCTCCCCGGACGGCCGGCGGCAAAATTTCCCGGGCGGGCCAGAAAGATCGGAGAAGCAGAGATGCCCAAAATGAAGTCGAACAGAGGCGCCTGCAAGCGCTTCAAAACCACCGGCAGCGGCAAGGTCAAGCGCAGCAAGGCCTACGCCAGGCACATCCTGACCACCAAGACGACCAAGCAGAAAAGAGGCCTGCGCGGCCCGGCCCTGGTCGACTCCGCCAACATGAAGTCCATCAAGAAGCTGCTGCCTTATCTGGGCGTCTGAAAGCTCGGGGCGAAGCCGGCCCGTTTTGCGGAACCGGCCGGCGCGACATAACAGGGCCTAAAAATCTTTAGGGAATTTGGTGGGGCCCCCCGCGGGGTCCCGACGGGTAAAAGGAGTTCATCATGCGCGTCAAGGGCGGCCTGCAAGCCAAAAAGCGCCACAAAAAGTATATCGCCATGGCCAAGGGCTACCGGGGCGGGCGTCGCAACCTCTACAGAAGCGTCCGGGAGGGCGTCGAGAGGGCGCTCTGCTTCGCCTACCGGGACCGCCGGACCCGCAAGCGCGAGATGAGGTCCCTGTGGATCGTGCGCATCAGCGCCGCCTGCAAGGAGCTGGGCCTGTCCTACTCCAGGCTCATCGACATGCTCAACAAGGCCGGCATCTCGGTGGACCGCAAGATGCTCTCCGAGCTGGCCGCCAGGGACCCCAAGAGCTTCGCCAACCTCGTCCAGACGGCCGGGGCCGCCGTCCCCGCCGCCTGAGCCCTCCCGCCCGGCCGGCCGCCGGAGCCGGGGACCAGGGACAAGACTTCGACTGCCGAGACCGCCTGACTGACGCCGGGCGGTCTTTTTTTTGGCCGCGGGGGAGGATCCGCCCCGCCCCCGGCCCCCGGGCCCGTCCGGCCCCCGGGCCCGTCCGGCCCGAGACCCGTCCCGCCCTTGACCGGGGCGGGGACGAGCGTGTATAATGTCTCTTTATTTGTGATAATAATTTGCCTGAAACAACTAAGTTGACAACATTATTGACCGCGCGACGCTAATTATCCACACCCGGGACAAGGGGCGCGGAACCCGCCCCCCGCGTCGGCCGGCCTCGGAAAGACGAGCAGACATGAGCGACGTCCTGCAAAAGATCGAAGACGCCAAAAGAGACGCCCTGGAGGCCCTGGCCGGGGCCTGCGACCTCGGGGTCCTGGAAAAAGTCAGAATAGAGTTTCTGGGGACCAGGGGCCGCCTGACGGAGCTCGCGCGCTCCCTGGGGAGCCTGCCCCCGGCCGAGCGCCCGGCGGCGGGACAGGCCGCCAACCGGGCCAAGGCGGAGGTCGCGGGCGCCCACAAGGCCGCCCTGGGGAGCCTCCCGTCAAAAAAGACGGGGCCCCCGGCCCTGGACGTGACGCTGCCGGGCCGAGCGCCGGGGCGGGGGCACGAGCACGTGGTCGGCAGGACCATGGACGAGATCTGCCAATGCTTCGCCAAGCTGGGCTTCTCCATAGCCCTGGGCCCGGAGGTGGAGACGGACTACTACAACTTCGAGGCCCTGAACTTCCCGGCCGACCATCCGGCCAGGGACATGCAGGACACCCTGTTCGTGGGGGACAAGCTGCTGCTGCGCACGCACACCTCCCCCGTGCAGATCAGGACCATGGAGAAAAACAGGCCCCCGGTCTGGATCGTCGCCCCCGGCAAGACCTACCGCCGCGACGACGACGTCACCCACTCCCCCATGTTCTGCCAGGTGGAGGGGCTGGCGGTGGACAAGGGGATCACCATGGCCGACCTCAAGGGCGTGCTGACCGCCTTCGCCGCCGACTTCTTCTCCCCGGGGACGAAAATTCGCCTGCGGCCCAGCTTCTTCCCCTTCACCGAGCCCTCGGCCGAGGTGGACATCGCCTGCGTCCTCTGCGGCGGGAGGGGCTGCCGCCTGTGCAAGGAGACCGGCTGGCTGGAGCTCCTGGGCAGCGGCATGGTCGACCCGGCCCTCTACGGCTTCGTCGGCTACGACCCCTCCGAGGTCAGCGGCTTCGCCTTCGGCATCGGCGTCGACCGGGCGGCCATGCTCAAGTACGGCATCTCCAACATCCGCCACCTCTACGAGGGCGACCTGAGGTTTCTCAGGCAGTTCTAGCCCGGGCGCTATTTTTTGAGCCCCGGGCTCCTTTCCCGCCCGCGGCGGGCGCGCGTCCCGCCCCGCCCGCCGGGCCGATTTTTCGGCCGCCCCGCCGGGGCTGAAAGTTTCGAAGTTTCGGAGTTTCGACGTTTCCAGGGGCCCGTCCGGCCGGGGAGTTTTTTCCCGGCCGGGGGCGGGCCCGCCGGGGAGGCCCCGCGGGCGCCGCCGGCCGCTTGCCCAGACCGCCCGCCGCCTCCCGCCCGCCGGGGGGGCGGCCGCTGATCCGGAGGGTACCCGCCTTATGCAGACGTTTTACGCAGTGGTATATTTTCTGGCCTTCTGCCTGGCCGCCCCCTACTGGCTGGTCCGGGGGATCCTCAACCGCGCCTATTTGAAAACGCTGAGGTCCCGCTTCATCGGCCCGGGCCGGGTGCTGCCCAAACAGGGAGGCAGGCCCAGGGTCTGGGTCTGGGCCCTCTCGCTGGGGGAGGTCCTCTCGGCCAGGGAGCTGGTCAGAGTCCTGAGGGAAAATGGCTGCGACGTCGTCGTCACCGCCACCACCCTCTCCGGGCTGGCCCAGGCCAAGTCCGTCTGGCCCACCCTGCCGGTCCTGCCCTCCCCCCTGGACTTCGAGCTCTCGACAAGAAGGTTTCTGGACTTCGTCGACCCGGACGCGCTGGTGCTGGTCGAGACGGACATCTGGCCGGGGATCCTTTTGGAGCTGGAGCGCCGCGGCGTCCCCAAGTATCTGGTCTCGGGCCGGCTCTCGCCCAGGTCCTTCAAAAACTACAGGCGCATCTCCTTTTTCTGGGGCAGGGTCCTGAGGCTCTTCGAGGCCATAGCCGCCCAGACCGAGGAGGACCGCGAGAAGTTTGTCGCCCTGGGGGCCGACCCCGACAAGGTGGGGGTCACCGGCAACCTGAAGTTCGACCAGCAGGCCGCGCCCGGCGGCCCCGGGGAGAAGGAGGCCCTGCTCAAGGAAAGCGGCTGGCCCGACGGGCGCTGGCTGGTGGCCGGCAGCACCCACCCGGGCGAGGACGTCATGATCATGGCCTCGTTCCTCGAATTATGGCCCAGGCACAAGGACCTGCGCCTTTTGATCGCCCCCCGGGACCGCCACAAGTTCGGCCTGACCTGGAGGCTGGTCCGGGAGCGCTTCCCCCGGGACTCGGCCAGGCGCGGCGCCCCCCGGGACTCCGACTCCGGGGCCAGGGTCTTCCTGCTGGACACCCTGGGCGAGCTGGAGCGCTACTACGGGCTGGCCGACGTGGCCCTGGTCGGCAAGAGCTGGCCCGGCCCCCACGAGGGCGGCGGCCACAACCCCCTGGAGGCGGCGGCCCGCGGCAAGGCGGTGCTGGCCGGCCCCAGGGTCTCCAACTTCAAATGGATGTACAAGGCCCTGAACGCCGCCGGGGCCGCCAAGACCGTCGAGAAGGCCGAGCTGACCCGGACCCTGGACCGGCTGCTGAGCCAGCCCGGCCTGGCCGCCGAGATGGGCAGGCGGGGCCTGGAGTTCGTCGGGGCCCACCGCGGGGCCGCCCGGGCCACCCTGAAGTTTCTGGCCGGACGCGGCCCCGGGGACCTCTGGTCCGGGAGCCCCCTGCCGGCCGACCCGGCCAGGACCCCCGGGGAGGCCGGGCCCGCCGGCGACCAACCGGCCGGGACCGCGCCCCCGGCGGACAAATAGCCGGAACGCGACGGCGGGCCCCGGGGGGCGGGACGAGGGGCCCGCGTTTGTCCGCCCGTCCCCGGCCCCGCCCGAATTTGGGGATTTTTAGTTTCCAAAATTGGCGGCCGGGCGGTTGCTCCCGGCCTTTTCGGCCATTTTTCCCGGCCTCTTTTTTTTCCGCGCCCGCCCGACCGGGCGCCGGGCCGCGCCCCCGGGGGAGCCGCTCCTTATGACCAAGCCTTCCGCCAGGCCCCTGCCTCTGCTGGCGCCCCTGGGGTCCGTCTGGGGCTCGCTGACGGCCGCGAGGCGCCGGGCCTACGAGAGGGGCTGGCTGCCCAGCTACGACCTGGGGGTCCCGACCTTCTCCGTCGGCAACCTGACCCTGGGCGGCAACGGCAAGACCCCCATGGCCCTCTGGCTGGCCGGGCAAATCGGGGGCCTGGGCCGCGGGCCCGCCATCCTCTCCCGGGGCTACGGGCGGACGCCGGACAAGCGGGGGCGCGAGCCGCTGGTCGTCTCCGCGGGCGACGGGCCTTTGGTCGGGGCCCGGGAGGCCGGGGACGAGCCCTACTGCCTGGCCATGAGGTCGGGCTGCCCGGTGGTGGTGGCCCGGGACAGGGTGCTGGCCGGGGTCCGGGCGCTGGAGCTGGGGGCGGACGCCCTGGTGCTGGACGACGGCTTCCAGCACCTGGCCCTGAGAAGACACCTGGACGTCCTGATGATCAGGACCGCGGACGACCCGTCCGGGCAAAAGGTCGTCCCGGCCGGGTATTTGAGGGAAAACCCCCGGGCCCAGAGCAGGGCCGACGTCCTGGTGGCCCTTGGGCGGGAGGCGCCCCCCTGGCTGGTCAAAATGGCCGCGGGGAGGCCGCTTTTTTTGGCCCGCCTAAAACCCTCCGGCCTCCTGGTCCCGCCGGACTTCGGGCGCGTCCCGCTTTCAAGCCTCCCCCCCGGCCCCCTGGCGGCCTTCTGCGGGCTGGGGCGGCCCGGGGCCTTCTGGGACACCCTGGACGGGCTGGGCCTGGACGTCGCCGCCCGCCTGGCCCTGCCGGACCACGAGGACTACGGGCCGGCGAGTCTGCGGCGGCTGGACGAGCTCAGGCGCGCCTCCCGGGCCAAAAGTTTGCTGACCACCCTCAAGGACGCCGTCAAGCTGCCCCCGGACTTCTCCCGGGACGTCCTGGCCCTGGACGTCGGGCTGGAGCTGGACAGGCCGGGGGAGTTTTTAAAAATCGCCGCCGGGGTCCTCGCCGCCGGCCGAAAAGAGCGGCCGTGACGCCCGGGACCCTCGAAATTTCCTCCCCCGGACCCCGGCCGGCCGTGACCGGCCCCCCGGCCCGGCCCGGCCCCGGCCCGGTGGTGGTCAGGGGCCTCAACTGGCTCGGCGACGCCGTCATGAGCCTGCCCGCGCTCGCGGCGGTGCTGGCGGCCCGGCCCCCCGGCGGGGTCGCGGTGGTGGCCAGGGCGGGCACGGCGGATCTCTACCGCCTCGCCGCGGGCGAGAAAAACGTCATCGTGGAGGGGCCGGGCCTCTCCGGCCGGCTCGCCGCGGCCGGGGCGGTCCGGGAGCTCGGGCCCTCGGCCTACCTGGTCCTCCCGAACTCCTTCTCCGCGGCCGCCTGCGCCTTTTTGAGCCGGGCGCCCCTGCGTCTGGGGAGCGCCCGGAACCTGCGCTCGCCGCTGCTGACCCGCCCGGTGGAGTTCAGCCCCGAGGAGCTGGCCGCCCACGAGAGCTTCCGCTTCCTGCGCCTGGCCGGGGAGCTGGGGGTGGAGGCCAGGTTCTCGAGGCCGTCCCTGGCCCCGCCCGGGCCCCCGCCGGAGCTTCCCCTGCCCGCCGGCCCGCGTCTGGCCGTGGCCCCGGGGGCCGCCTTCGGGGGCGCCAAGCGCTGGCCGGCCGCCTGCTTCGCGCGCGCCGCCGCCCTGGTCGCGCGAGACCTCGGGGGCGGGGTGGTCATCCTGGGCGGGCCCTCCGAGACGGAGGCGGCCGGGGAGGTGGAGAGGCTGCTGCCCGCCGGCGTCCCCGTCGTCAACCTGGCGGGCCGCACCAGCCTGACGGAGGCCGTCTCGGTCCTGGCGGGCTGCCGCCTGACCCTGGCCAACGACTCCGGGCTCATGCATCTCTCGGCCGCCCTGGACGTGCCGGTCGTCGCCGTCTTCGGGCCCACCGACCCCGTGCGCACCTCGCCTTTGGCCGGAAGGCTGGCCGTCCTGCGCCGGGGCTGCGGCTGCTCGCCGTGCCGGCACCGGGAGTGCCCCAAAAAAGACCGCGTCTGCTTCGACGGGCTGACCCCGGAGCTGGCGGCCGCGGCCGCCGGCCGGCTGCTGGCCCCCGCCCGCCGGGCCCCCAAGACCGTCTTCTGGTCCCCCGCCCCGGGGGAGGTCTTCCCCGAGGCCGGCCCGGCGACGGCCGTCTGCCGCATGCTGGCCTCGGACCTGGAGGCCGCGGGCCTGGACCCCGGGTCCCTGCCCCCCTGGGTCGGCCTGCTGGGCGACCGGGCCGACGACCGGCGCTCCTGGACGCTGCTCCTCCGCCGCCTCGACGTCGACCCCGCCGGCGCCTACTGGCTCGGCCACGACAAGGAGGCGGTCGGGCGGGCCCGCGCCCTGGGCGGCCGCTCCCTGCTGGTCGCGGGCCCCCGGGCCCGCTCCGAGCTGCCCGGGATGCTGGCCGACGGCTCGCTCCCCTTCATGGCCGTGCCCGACGCCCGGCGCGGCCTGGAGTTGGTCGACTCCATGTGAGCCGGGCCCGGACCCGCCTGGGCCGGCCCGGGCCCGAGGCGGGCCCGGCCCGGAAACCGGACCGGCCCCGGCCAGTCAGGCGTCATGACGGCCGCCAATTTTTTGCCGCCACTTTTTCATCGTCCGGCCGGGCCGGTCCCGGCGGGGACGGCCGGAACCCCGGGCGGGCGGGCCCCCGGGGCGACGGCGGGGGACGGAAAAAAACGACGACGACGGGGGACGGAAAAAATGATCTGGGCGATCGGCGACATTCACGGCATGTTCGACCCCCTGAAGAGGATCATGAGCCAGATCCGCTTTTTGGAGGAGGCCGACGACCCGGTGGAGAGGGTCGTCTTCCTGGGCGACTACATCGACCACGGGCCCTCCTCCAGGGAGGTCGTCGACTATCTGCGGGCCCTGGACCTCCCCAAGGTCCTGCTGCTCGGCAACCACGAGGACATGGCGCTGAGGGACCTGGGCGGGGACAAGGTCCTGGAGGGCCTCGACGGCGACGTCTGGCTCGACAACGGGGCCCTGGACACCTACAAGTCCCTCTTCGACCGCCGGGGCGGCATGGAGACGGCCCGGGAGTTTCTGAGGGTCTGCGAAAAAAAGAGGCGCGGGGCCCGGGAGGAGGACGGCCGCGGGGGGGGGCGCCCGGCCGTCCCGAGGCTCCCCCGCAAGTACGAGACGTTTCTCAAGTCGTTGAGGCTCCACCACCGGGAGACCTTCGAGCTCCCGGGCGGGACGCTGGGCTTCTCCTTTTTCCACGCCCTCCCGGACCGGGGCTCGCCGCTGGACGACCAGAGGTTCAAGACCCGCGCCGCCTTCTCCAGGAGCCTGGACCGGGCCGCCCTGGCCCTCCGGGAGGGGCCGGCCGGGAGGGGGCGGTTCTCGGAAAGTCTCGCGGACCTCCGCATCCGCCTGCTCGAGGGCACCTGCCTGTGGAACCGCGACTACGACCTGGAGTCCGACTACCGGGGCGAGATCGTCGTCCACGGCCACACGCCCACCGCCAACTATCCCGGCTACTACGACAACCGCGGCATGAGGCCCTATTTCCGGCAGTTCGAGAGCTGGCCGGACGGGTTTTTCCTGCCCTTCCTCTTCGCCCTCTCCCCGGACGCCGTCTGGCCCGACGGCCCCGCCGGGGCCGCCCCGCCCGGCTTCCTCGGGCCCTACGGGAACGCCGCGGGTTGCCGCCGCTACCGCTGCCCGCCCGGGACTCTCAGGGCCGTCAACATCGACACCGGGGCCGTCTACGGGCGGGCCCTGACCGCCCTGGGGCTCTCGAAAAAATACCTGGAAAGGGGGCTCATGCCTCTTCTGACCGTCAGGACCTCCGAGGGGCAGAGGCGTCCGGACAGCAAGATCATGGCCAGGACCATCCTGGTGGAGGGCCTGGCCGGGGCGGGCGTCCGGGGCGCGCGCTCGTGAGCGGATACAGGAGCATCCTGATCATAAAGATGAGCGCCATGGGGGACGTCGTCCACGCCCTGCCGTCCCTGCACGCCCTGCGCGGCCTCTATCCCGGGGCCGCGATCAGCTGGCTGGTGGAGCCGCAGTTCGCCCCGCTGCTGCCCGGCCCCCCCTGGGTGGACGAGCCGGTCGTCTTCGAGAAGAACAGGCTGAAAAAACTGGGCCTCCGGGACAAGATATCCTATCTGGCCGCTTTTCGGAAAGAGCTCCGCTCGCGTCGCTTCGACCTGGTCCTGGACCTCCAGGGCCTGATGAAGAGCACCCTGGTGGCCCTGCTGTCCGGCTGCCGCAACCGCCTGGGCTACTGCGAGATGCGCGAGGGGAGCTTTTTGTTCACCAGGGCCGTCAAAGGCCCCAACGCCCGGGGCCACGTCGTCGAGCGCTACCGGGACGTCGTGCGCAGCCTGGGGCCCGTCCCCCCGGAGGTGGTCTTCCCCCTCCCGGACCACGCCGGGCCCGCCCGCGAAATGGCCGCGGCCCTGCGGGGCCTGGGTCTGACCCGCCCCCTGGCCCTCCTGTTCCCGGGGGCGGGCTGGGACAGCAAGCTCTGGCCCGCGCGACGCTTCGCCGAGCTGGCCCGGGAGCTCGACAGGACGGGCCTTGACGCCGCCGTCGGGGGGGCCGCCGGGGACGCCGGGCTCGCCGGGGCGATTCGGGACGCCGCCCCCGGGCTGAACCTCCCGGACCTGACCGGCAGGACCGACATCCCGGCCCTTCTGGGCCTGGTCTCCCTGGCCTCCGTCTGCGTCGGCGCCGACACCGGGCCCCTGCACCTGGCCGCCGCCTGCGGCACCCCCACCGTCTCGCTCTTCGGGCCCAGCAGCGGGGAGAGGGCGGGCACCTGGGGCGCCCTGGGGGCCTACGTCCAGACAAAGGCCCCCTGCGCCCCCTGCTTCAAAAGACGCTGCCCCGGGACGTTCGTCTGCATGGACGACATCGCCGTCGGGGAGGTCATGGCGGCCGTCGGGCGGGTCCTGGCGCGGCGGCCGCCCGCGGCCCTCCCCGACGACCCCGGCGGCGGCCGGGGGGGGCTCCCGGGGACGGGGCCGGGCGGCGGAAAGCCTCCCGGGGACGCCCGGCTTGTCGTCGCCCCCGGCAAACCCGCCTGATCCGACTTGCCGCCGGACATCGTCCGCCCCGCCCCCGGGGAGGTTTTTCGACGGAAGCCTTGACAAAAGCCCCGGGGATGACTATTTTCTTTTCTGTCGGGAAGGGGCGCGGACGCCTCCCCCCCCGGATTTTCACCTCACGCCTCCTTTTTTGGCGGGCCTGACATATTTTGTCCGGGCCGGGCGCCAAAGGGCCCCCGGAAGACGGCCCGCCCCGGCGGCGGGCCGTCCGGACCACTTTTCGAGGAGCGACCCCCATGCCCATCTACGAGTACGAATGCCAGAAATGCCACCAGGTGACCGAGGCGCTGCAGAAATTCACCGACGGGCCCCTGACCGAGTGCCCCCGCTGCGGCGGCCGCATGGACAAGCTCATGTCCATGAACAGCTTCCAGCTCAAGGGCGGGGGCTGGTACGTGACCGACTACGCCAGGAAGAACGACAGCAAGTGCGCCGCCGGCAAGACCGCCCACGGCTCCTCCGAGCACGGCTCCTCCGAGCACGGCGAAAAGAAGAGCTCCGACTGCGCCGCCTGCCAGGCCGCCGAGAAGCCCTCCTGCCCCGCCGCCGCCAAGGAGGGCTGACCAGGAGAGTCTTGACGGCCCCCGGCCGAGGCCGCCCGTGACCGGGGCTTCCGACCGTTTAATTTGACCGGGCCCCCGTCCGTTCGAGGGGGCCCGGTTTTTTATTGGCCGAAAGGCCCGCCGGCCTGTTGGCGAGGCCCCGGGCCGAAACGTCCTCCCCCTCCGAAAAATTAAACCGGGCCTCCCCGACTGTTCGGCGGGCCCGGTTTTGTTGGTGGAGGACGCGCGCGCCGGAAACTAAAAACTAAAAACTGAAAACTGAAAACTAAAAACTAAAAACTAAAAACTGAAAACTGAAAACTGGAAACTGGAAACTGGAAACTGGAAACTGGAAACTGGAAACTGGAAACTGGAAACTAAAAACTGGAAACTGGAAACTGGAAACTTTCACGGCGACGCCCGCCCGCGCGTCGTCGTTCCCGTCAGTCTCGGCGGATGACCACGGCCACGGCCTCGGGCAGGAAGGTGATCGGGGCCAGCGGGTCGCCCACCATCTCCCCGGCCGTCTCCAGGGCCCGCCCCAGGGTGTCCGCGGGGATCATGCCGAGGTCCCGGACCACGCCGGCGGGGGCCCGGGTGACCATGACGACCCGGCGCCGGACCATGATGGAGGCGGTCAGCTGGATGACCCACTGGTCGGCGACAGTCTCGTCGCGCCCCCGGGCGGAGATCTCGGCCAGGAGGGCCTCCATGGAGGAGGCGTTTTTGAAGGCGTTTAAAAACGACTCCGAGCCGTGCCCGTCGCGGCATTCGTTGACGGCCACGATGACCCCGCCCTCGGCGCAGGTCAGGTCCGCCGCCATGATGGACTTGGTGGACTGGTAGACGTTCTGGTCCAGGGGGTAGCCGCCGTTGGAGGTGACCACCACGGGGGAGGGGACGGCCCTGACCCCGCAGAGCTCCAGCACCCGGCGGCAGCCCTCCAGGTGCGCCGTCTCCATCTCCCCGGCGTAGGCCCCGGAGACTTTTTTCCCCGGGGTCAGCGTGACGTTCAGGATGAAGGCCAGACGGGCCATCCGGGCGGCGGCGACCATGTCGGTTTGGAACGGGTTGCCGTCCAGCGAGCCCGGACGCGCGGCCGGGTGGACGGTGAACTCGGCGTTGTGGCTGGCCAAAACGGTCCTGAAAGCCGCCACCCCGGGCAGGACGCTCTTGCGGCCCCCGCTGAAGCCGGCGAACTGGTGGGGCTCGATGAACCCGTCGGCGACCAGCAGGTCCGCCTCGGCGGCCAGCCTGTTGACGACCAGCTCGCCCCCCGAGGGGAGCCTCCCCAGGGAGACCAGGTTGTCCTCGTCCAGGGGGTCGTGGTTGACGACGTTCTCCCGGGCCGCGAACCCCGCCCCGAACTTGGCGTCGATCTCCGCGCGGGTGGAGGCCCGGTGGCAGCCCACGCCGATTAATATCGTCACTTTGGCGTCCGGCGAGCCGCGTCTGATCTCGGCCAGCATCGGGGGCAGGGTCAGCCTGCTGGGGACGGGCCTGGTGTGGTCGGAGGTCAGGACCACGACGTTCTTTTTGCCCCGGGCGAGCTCGCGCAGGGGCGGCGAGTTGACGGGGGAGGCCAGGGCCCGCCCGATGACGGCGGCCTCGGACTCCGCCCCCGCGCCCGGCCCCCCGGAGCCCTCCCGGGACCTGAGCGTCGCCACCCGGCGCCCGGGGGCCAGCAGGCACTCCTCGCGTCCCGTCCCGAAGGGGACGCTCAAAACGCGGCCCCGCCCGGTCATCGGGCCGCCGGGGGAAGACCTTTGATCCGCGGGAGACTAGCCAAAGTCAGCCCTCCAGACCCGGCGTCTTCCCGAGGCCGCACCGGCCGGCCAGGGAGGCCAGGTAGGCCTTGGTGGCGGCGTCGAGGAAGACCCCGTCCCGAAGCGACGCCTCCCGGGCCTCCGCCTCCTTCTCGCCGTGGATGAAGATGCGGTCCCGTCCGCCCGCCTTCTCGCTGCGCCGGATGGTTTCCAAGATCCCGCCGACGCGGTCCTTAAGCTCCCCCGGGTCGCCGAAGAGGTCCATCCTGGAGGCGCTGAAGTAATGGGTGATGCCGCCCGGGCCGCCTTTGGGGTAGGTTTCCAGGCTGCTGGCCCCCATGGAGAGGCCGGAGCAGAGGATCTCGACCAGCAGGGCCAGCCCGAAGCCCTTGTGGCCGCCGGATTCCTCGCCCGCCCCGCCGACGTAGAGGTGGCCGCCGAAGGAGGTCTGGTAGAACGTCCTCTCGAAGCTGGAGGCGTCGTAGGTCTCCTCCCCGGACTCGTCGACCACCCAGCCCCGGGGCATGGTCTTGCCGCGGCGGTCGTAGAGCTCCACCTTGCCGTGGGAGACGGTGGCGGTGGCCATGTCCAACAAAAAGATCCGCCCGCCGCGCTCCGGCACGGCCACGGCTATGGGGTTGGTGCCCAAAAGCCTGCGGCTCCCGAAGGTGGGGACGCCGGCGATGTAGGTGTTGGTGAAGGCCGTGCCGATCATGTCGTTTTTGGCCATCAGCTCGGCCCAGTAGCCCGCGATCCCGTAATGGTTGGAGTTGCGGACGGCGCAGTGGGCGACCCCGGTCTTCCGGGCCAGCCCCATGGTCCTCTCCACGCACCACTCGGCCGCGCGGCAGCCCACCCCGGCCCGGGCGTCCACCACCAGCGAGACCGGGGTCTCCCAGACCACCTCGGGCTCCGAGCCGGGACGGCAGTGGCCCATGTCCAGGTTGGTCCGATAGAAGGCCAGCCGGGAGACCCCGTGGGAGGGGATGCCCCGGGCGTCGGCCTCGACCAGCAAGGTCGCGGTGATCCCGGCCTCCTTTTGGTTGTAGCCGTATCCCCTCAGCAATATGTCCGTGGTCAGGCGAAGAAGATCCTGGTAGTCGATCAGGCCGCTCATGATGCAAACGCTCCTAAAAATGGAAAGGAAAAAAGGCCCGCGCGCCCCGGCGCCCCGGGGGGGGGGAACCGTCCCCCGGGCGCCCGGACCTCGGGCCCGGACGTCCGACGGCCGGCCGGCCGTGCGATCGGGCCGGCCGCCCCGGGCCGGGGCCTAGGACCCGGCCGGCGGCGCGGTCCGCGGCCCGTCGGGCGGGCCCGAGAAGACGCCGCCCGCGGGCTCCCTGGCGAAAATGGCGAACAGGATCATGAGGCCGCCGCAGACGGCCCACTCGAAATAGATGAGCTCGGGGACGACGCGGACGGAGGGAACGTAGGTCCAGAGGATCCAGAGGACCAGGGAGGCCAGCACGACCCAGAAGCCGGCCGCCCGGCGGACGAGCCTGGGCCAGTAGATGCCGGCCAGCAGGATGAACGTGAACGAGGTGGTCACGGCCAGGGCGGTGGTGATGGTCCGCAGTATCCCGACCACGGTCAGGGCCAGGGCGAAAGAGAGCAGGCTGACCACCAGGACGACCACCCGGGAGACGAACACCTCGGAGGCGTCCTCCAGGGGCTTTTTGTAAAACTTCTTGACCACGTCCTCCAAAACCAGGGTCGAGCAGCCCATCAGAAGGCCCACGGCGGTGGAGATGTCGGCGGCCCACAGCGAGGCCAGAAAGATGCCGCCCACGGCCGGGGACAGGGAGGTGACCAGTTTCGGCAGGGCCATGGAGGCCTTCTCCAGACCGGGGAAATTGGCCGCGGCCAGCAGGCCGAAGACGGCGCAGAGGAAGCCCGCGGGCAGGATCAGAAAGCCGCCGATCAGAAAGCCGTTTCTGGCCGTGCGCTCGTCCTTGGAGGCGAAGCAGATCTGGGAGACGGCCTGGGTGGTGGTGGCCATGGTGATCATGACCGCCATGTAGCCCACCACGGAGGCCAGCCCCAGCCCCTCGACGAGACTGAAGCCCGGGTTGCTCTCGGGCAGCCTGGCCAGCAGCGTCTCCACCCCGCCGAACTGGTTGAGGCTGGCCCAGAGGGCGATGATGATGCCCAGGTAGATGGCCGCGACGTTGATGAGGTTGGTGAGCCCGCTGGCCCAGTAGCCGCCGAACAGCGTGATGACGATGAAGACGGCCGCCGAGGCCAGCATGCCCTGGTTGAAGGTGAAGACGTCGGGCAGCAGGGCGGTGAGAATCGACCCGCCCGCCACGTACTGCAGGGCGGTGATGCTGATCATGACCAGCAGCTGGCAGACGACGGAAAGAAACCTGGTCCAGGGCCCGAACATGATGCCCATCAGCTGGGGGATGGTCTTGACCGACATGCGTCTTAAGTGCCGGGCCACGAACAGGCCCACGAAGATGCCCCCCGCCCCCCAGGCGGCGTTATACCAGCCCGCCGAGAAGCCGCGGGTGTAGGCCGTCTCGGCCACGCCGACCGTCGAGGCCCCGCCCACGGCCAGGCCCACCAGCATGACGGTGACGAGGCTGGCGGGCAGGTTGCGGCCGGCCAAAAGATAGTTCAAGGCCTTGTTGGCGGTGCCCCTTTTGATGAGGACCGTCGACCACCAGGAGACGCCCAGCAGCACGATGACATAGCCTATTAAGATAACTAATTGGACGCTCAAAATGAACTCCTTTGACAAAAAGAAACTAAATTTTATTATAAGACAAATTTATTCAAATATTTTTTCACTTGCGGCGATGAAAAATATTTTATTTTTTTATTAAAAATGCAATTAGTGTTTTTAAGACGCAGACAAGATTAAACGTTACAAAAAGAAGTCTGTTTAAAACACTTTACACAATATTTATTCTTTTAGCAACCAATTGGTCATAAAAATTGAACAGATTGAACCGTCCGGCTAAAACAACGGCCGATTATATGCCGCCGGCGTCGTTTGGTAAAGCGCCCCCCGCCCCGACCCGCGGATGCGGGCGGCGTCGGGCGGCGCCGAGCGGCGTCGGGCGGGGAGGAGGAAAAAGACCGCCGGGGCGCGGACCCGCTTTTCCCGCGGGGCGCCGACCGTCTTCCGATGACCGGACGGAAAATATCGAACAACTCCCGAACCTTTTACTACCAACAAGCGGTCAAGTCAAGTAAAAACGACATGATGCTCCAATAAAAATCACCCCGGCGGAACCGTTTCCCCTCCAATTATCCTTCGCCGCCGGCCAGGAACGGTCCCGACTGGGGCGACGGAGACGGGGGAGACGGCCGGGGCGATGCCGACGGCGGCGCGGGGGTGACGGGAGACGCGACGGTGACGGAGGGGACGGCCTGGCGGCGATGGTGACGGCGGCGCGGGAACAGCCGGGACGCGACGGCGGCGAGGACGGCCGGGCGGCGATGACGACAGGGAAGGCGGCGGCGTCCGGGGGGCGGCCGCGGGCGGCCGGAACACGTCGGCCGCGACAAGGGGCGCGAATTCAGGAGTCGGGGGAGGCCGGCCGACCCGCCTCCCCCGCCGGTTTTTCAGCCCTCTATCCTGGGCAGAGTCGAGCCGCCGTAAGGGGCGACCAGGACCTTGGAGCCGGGGCCGGCGTGGGCCAGGGCGGCCTTCAGGGCCCGGTCCAGGTCCGGCTCCGGGGTGACGAAAAGCTTTCCGGCCGCGGAATCGGGGAGGCTGGAAACCAGGAAGACCTTGAGGCGCCTCAGGACCAGGGCTATGGCCGCCGCCTTGTGGCCGCCCAGCTCGAAGTCGGCGCGCGCCCTCGCCACCAGGTCCTCGGCGGTTTTGGCCTCGTCCAGCCAGCGCTCGAAGACGTCCTCCCCGAAGCCCTCGGCGCACTCGGCCGCCCAGACGACGGCGCCCCCGTCCCTGACGGCCTTGGCGGCGTTGTCCAGGGCCTTCTGGGCCTGGTAGACGTTGATGTCCTTGGGGAAGCCCCCGGCCGAGACCAGCACGACGTCGGCCCCGGGAGCCTTGACGGGCACCTGGAACATCTCGTCGAGCCTCCGGCAGGCCGCCCGGTGCGCCAGGAGGTGGTGGCCCGCGTAGGCCGCCCGGATCTTTTTGTCCTCGCCCAGGACGACGTTTAAGATAAAGTCCACGGAGAGATGGTCGGCCAGCTCGTCGATGTCCGAGCGGACCGGGTTGCCCTCCAGCACGCCCGCCCGGGCCCCGGGGTCGACCATGAGGCTATGGTTGTTGCGGATGGCCCTGCGCGAGGAGACGCCCGGCAGGATGGCCTTGGCCCCGCCGGAATAGCCCGCGAAATAATGATACTCGACGTTCCCCAGGACGATCCTGAAGTCGGCGTCCGCCACCTCGAAGAAAACGTCCAGATCCGTCCCCCGGGACGTGCGGCCCAGACACCGGCACCTCTCCGGCTCGTGGTCGACAACCCGGTAGCGCTTGTAGACCCCGGGGCCGACCAGGGTTTCTTTCTCCTGGTCCGAGTGGCCGCGGTGGATGCCGAGGGCCAGCACTATGGTCACGTCGGAGTCCCTGACCCCGGCCGCCTCCAGCTCCCGCAAAAGGGGCGGCAGCATGAGGGCCGAGGGGCAGGGCCTGGTGACGTCGCTGGTCACTATGGCGATCCTCCGGCCTTTTTTCACCAGCTCCCGAAGCCTTGGCGCGCCCACGGGGTTTTCCAGGGCGGCGTCGAGGATGTCGGCCGGCTCGCCGTCGGAGGCCCCCGTCCCGGGCAGCAGGTACCCGGCGAACAAATCGTCGTCGAGCTCGGTCTCGAGTTTCCCGCGACCGAACTTCAAAGTTATCAGCATGTTAATCCCGCCAAAATCCCGGCCGAAAAACTCGGCCGCCCCGGGTTGCCGCCGGGGCGACGACAGCCCGGAGGATAAGATTTTTTAAAATAAGGCCGGAAGTCCCCGGCCGAGGGGCTTGATTCAAAGTCCCCCCCGCGGCCAAAGTAGCAAATATCGTTCCAAGCCGGCGGGGGAGCCGAAACCGGGAGACGTCATGAAACCCGCCGTCCGCATGGAGGGCGACAAAATTTACTGTCGAACCGGCGGTCTGGAAAGCCGGCGGGGGGGGCGCTAACGCCGGCCGAGACGCGGACGGGAACGCGGACGGGAGGACTGGCGGCCCGTCGCCGTCCGACGACAAAAATAAAGGACGGGTCCATTCCCCCCCCGCGGCCATAATAATCGATCGGTTTCCCGCCTCCGGGCCGCAAAAAACTTTCATGGACCGAACCCGCCCCGGCCGATGAAAGTTTGACCGCCCCCGCCCGGGAAAAAACAAACGACCGGCCCCAGACAAATTAAAGGCGGGGCGGAGGCGGGGCGGAGACGGGCGGGGACGGGGAGGAAGAAAGCGAAGTAGGGGCGAAAAAAACCGCGGGCGGGAAGGAAGAAATCAAAAGTCTGAGGAGAGCGGAGTTCCCATGACAGTGGGGAGAAAGGATGACGACACAATAAAAAGTCATTATTTTAGGGACTTTCATCCGCCCTTTGACCTTTTCGATATTTTCGGTTAAAATGACGGCAACGTTTACATACGGACGCCAAAAAAGACTCGTCAGGACTTTGTTCGCCGCCGGAAAGCGGCCCGGCTTGTTTCTTCCTTGGCTTTGTCCGGCCGAATTCATTTCCGTCCCGCGGGCGCGGCGCCGTGTCCCGGGGCGCCATGTCCCGGGGCGGCTGTTCAAACCTGTTGGCGGTTGTTTTTGCCGTCGTCCCGGCGGCGGGTCCGAGGCGCCACGAAAAACTTGAGCCAAGACTCCGACACGCGCCGACGCCGCCCAAGCCGGCCGCCCGCGGCCGCCCGCCCGGCGGAGTCGGGAAAAGTCGGGCGCGTCCGGGCCCCAGTCATGACCGGGCGCGCAACTTGCCCCCATGGGAACGCATGGGGACACATGGGAACACTTGGGGACAAATGTTAAGGGACGCAAGAGAAACTAACGACCTGTTATTTTTCTTTCAATTAGCCCAAAGAGGAAACGGCCAATTGAAAATCGCCGGCGCCGGCCGTCATAAAACTGGAAAACAAGGCTGGTTATTTTGCCAAGTCTTTGATATCATATATTAATCTTGACCCCTTCGGTAAGACGACGGGAGAAAGACCGTCTTTCCGGCGGAGGCGGGCCGGCAAAAACGAACGAAAGACGCGGCGACGACAAGCTTTTTTAGAGCCGGGCAAAGTCCCCGCAAGCCGGGGAATTATTCTTCGACCGGCATAAATCATCAGAAGTTCAATTAAAGCGCGCGAGAGTCGAAAAAAATAACGCCCGGCAGCTAGAAAGTTTTCGCGGCGTCGACAATGATTTTTTTTGAGGCGCGGCCGGGGGGGCGAGACCCGCCCGCCGCCTTCCTTCCCGCGGCGCGGCCCCGGGGGACGACGCGCCCCGGCGCGGCCCGGCGGGCGCAGGCCAGGTGGATCATGGTGGGGACGGATTGTCTCGACATAGGGCCCGGGAAGAGCACGGAACTCAATCTGGCTCAAATACTGAACAGCCTGCCGGTCGCCTTCATGCTCCTGGACGGCCTGGGCCGCGTCATGGAGGCCAACCACCAGCTGGCGTCCCTGCTGGGCCTGAGCTCCCAATGGCTCATCGGCAGGCACGTCTCCGAGTTCTGGCCCCAGACGGCCCCCGAGCTCGAGCGCATAGCCGGCTCCAGCCGCCAGGCCACGGGGCTCCCTTTGGAGGAGCTCAACGGCTGCTTTCTGCAGACCGTCCCCCTGCCGAACCACGACAAGGGCCTGGCCGTCACCGTGCTCGACCGCAGGCTCTGGCAGCCCCTTTTGGACTCCGCCCCTCTGCTGGACCCCCTGACCCCCTACTACAAAAAAGTCTTCGAAAGCTCCTCCGACGGCATCAGCATCTGCGACAACGAGGGCCGGATGATCCTGGTCAACAAGGCCTCGGCGGCGCACGTGGGCCTGCCCGCGGACCAGCTGGTCGGGCGCCACGTGGACTTTCTGGTCAAGCACCACCTGATCGACAACACGGTCTGCATTGACGTTTTGTCCACCAAAAAGGCCGTCACCAAGCTGATAAGACACCATAAGACCAACAAGTACATCCTTCTGACCGGCAACCCCATCTTCGCGGCGGACGGCGAGGTCCAGCTGGTGGTCATCAACGAGCGCGACCTGACCGGCATGATCAAGCTTCAGTCGAGCTTCGACCGCCAGAGCGAGCTTCTGGCCCGCTACAAGGACGAGCTGACGGCGGCCCAGCTGGCCGAGCTGGTCTCCACCGACATCGTCTGCTCCAGCAACTCCATGCGCATCATTTTGGACACGGCCTTGAAGCTGGCGGGGTACTCGGTCCGGGAGATTTTGATCACCGGGGAGTCCGGCACCGGCAAGGGCCTCATCGCCAAGTTCATCCACGCCAACTCCGCCAACAGCAACGAGCCCTTCATCCACCTCAACTGCGCCGCCATGCCGGAGACCCTGCTGGAGTCCGAGCTGTTCGGCTACGAGAAGGCCACCTTCACCGGGGCCAGCCCCCACGGACGCGCCGGGCTGTTCGAGGCGGCGGGCCTGGGGACGGTCTTTTTGGACGAGATCGGCGAGATGCCCGTCTCCATCCAGGCCAAGCTTCTGACCTTCCTGGACAACCACGAGTTCAGACGGGTGGGGGGCAGCAAGATCATCACCTCCCCCTGCAACATCATCGCCGCCACCAACCGCAACCTCGAGGAGCTGGTGGCCCAGAAGCTCTTCCGCCAGGACCTCTACTACCGCCTGAACGTCTTCTGCCTGCACCTGCCGCCCCTGCGGGAGCGTCCGGAGGACGTTCTCGAGCTCGCCCGCCGGGAGCTCCAGAAGCTCAACTCCCACTACCGCCAGAGCCGCGCCCTGGACCCGCTGGCCATCGAGGTCCTGCAGAGCTACGACTTCCCCGGCAACGTCAGGGAGTTGTTGAACTACCTCCACCAGTCGGTGCTTCTGAGCCCCACGCCGGAGATCGGCGCCTTTCTGAAAAGCTTCCTGGAGGGCCGCGACCTGGGCCGCCGCCCCGCGGCGACGGACGCCCGCCCGTCCCGGCAGGGCGACTGGCCGCCCGGCGGCGGGCCCGCCCCGGCCGCGCCCGTCCCCCCGTCCCCGGCCCCCCGGCCGGCGTCCGAGGCCTCCCCCGCCCCGGAGCAGGCCCTGCCCGCGCGCCTGGACGACCGGGAGAAGGCCCTCCTGCTGGAGGCGCTGACCATCTGCGGCAACACCAGGGAGATGGCCAGGTTTTTGGGGATCAGCCAGGCCGGGGTCTCCAGGAAACTGAAAAAGCATAATCTGATCCCGCCGGGCAAGCGGGAACGCTTGATTCACCACCCAGCCATTGAGCCAAATATGAATCAAAATTCCGACGACCACGCGCCTGGCACAAACCACCATGAGATATAATCTTTAACTATTCTTTCCGCTAACTTCCAGCCTTTGGCTCAAACGTCCCCCCCAGCCTCTGATTCAGTATTGAATTGCCTTTTCGACTCGTCTTTGAACCGCCCGACGGACGCGCCCCCGCCTCCCCCGGGTCGTCCTCGTCCCCCTCCCCCGCCCGGCGAACGGCTTTCCCCGGGAGAGGAGCCCGGCCGGCCCCCCCGGCTTGACGGCCGGACGGCTTTGGAGTGACTTTTGCATTAAATGTTTGACAAGTTTTAAGAACGGGCGCGGTCGCCGCGGCCGGCCGACTGTCGGCCGGGCCCAGGCGCTGGACTGCCCTCTCTAGGACTGTCAGCATCTTTTAACAATTTTCACCGACATATGTCTCCAGGAGTCAGACAAATGCCCTCCAAGAACGTTTTCAGGATGCCGGCCGCCAGCCTGGCCGCCGTTGTCGCGGCCGTGGTCATGGCGGCCGCCATAGCCTCCCCGCGTCCGGCGGCGGCGGCCGACCACAACCTCCCCTTCACGTCCATCGTCGCCCTCGGGGACAGCTTCTCCGACGACGGCTTCGCCGACGGCTGGGGCTTCAAGCGCTACACCGAGACCTCCACCTGGGTCGAGCAGCTGGCCGCGGCGACGGGCCTGCCCCTGGAGAACAGGGCCTGGGGCGGGGCCATGAGCAACCAGCGCAACTGCAACCATCCCGAGGGTACGGACTGGTCCGGCCTCGACTGGCAGGTGGACGACTATCTGAAAAACCTGGCCCCCGGAACGGACATCTCCAAGGTCCTCTTCACCGTGGTGGCGGGATCCAACGACCTCTGGGGCGGCATCGAGGACGGGGCCGTCTCCGCCGCCAACATCAGGGCGGCCGTCGAGAAGCTGGCCGCGGCCGGCGCCAAATTCGTGCTCTACGGGGAGACCCCCGGCGTCCTCCTGGCCCCGGGCTACCTGACGGGCGACTACGTCAGCTACGCCGAGCCCTGGCTCAAGCTGGTGGCGGACACCAACGCCGTCACCCGCCAGGAATTGGAGGGCGGCCTGGCCCAATATCCGGACCTCAAGATCTATTACGTCCGGACCGACCCCCTCATGGAAAAGATCAAAAACAAGGAGGACGGCTACGTCTTCGAGAACATCACCGACAAATGGTGGGGCACCTACTCCTACCCCGAGCCCGGCAAGTACCTCTGGTACGACGAGTGGCACCCCATGGGCCACTTCCACTCGCTGATCTGCCGGGAGGCCCTGGCGGCCCTGACGGCCAAGTAGGTCCGGGCCGTCCGGCCCGGCGCGGCCAGGAGTCGGTCGTTTGATTATTTGATTTGTTGTCTGATTGTTTGACGGTTGACTGGTTGTTTGTCCGGCCGTTTGATTTGCCGTTTGGCCGTTTGATTGGTCGGGGACATAATTCGTTATCGGAGGTTTTCGTCCGGCGCCATGATGATGATGAGGACGACGCCGGGCGGGGGCTCGGAACCGGCCGCCATGACAGGTGTGTTATGTAACCGGTTTCATTTTTCTGCGGCGCCCCATGAGCCTCCTCCACCAGACGGTCTCCGACGAGGCCCCGGCCGTCCTCCCGGCCGGGCGGGTTTTGCGCGGAAAGACGAAGTTTCGAACCCGTCGACGAAGTTTTAAGTTTTGAATTTTGATTTTTGAGCAAAAAAATTAAGTTTTGAGTTTCGAGCTAAAAAATTGGTCTTTTAGTTTTCAGAGACGAGATTTTAGCGGAATTTGAAAGGCGCCCGGGGGCGGTTTAAACGCGGCCCGGGCGCGATTGGCGCGGGACGGTCCTGTTCCTCCGAAGTTTCGGACCTGGAACGCGCCCGGCAAAGAAGTCCAGGCGGGCCGGGGCGCGCCCGGCCAGGCCGGACCCGGCGGGCGAGCCGACCGGGGCCGGCCCCGACGGAGACAAAACCCGCCGCCCGAACAGCGGGCGGTAAAAAATAACGCCGAAAGTTGGCCGCGGGCCAAGGAAAGGCTAACGAGGTGGGAGCATGTTCTACGACAAGACATCCAACCTGATCCTGCACCGGACTTCCGACAAGGAAATCCAGGACGGGGTCCTAACAATCGTCAAGGGCGACGGCATCTACGTGGAGGACTCCGACGGCAGGCGCTACGTGGACATGGACTCCGGGATCACCAGGCCCGTGGCCCTGGGCTACGGCCAGAAGGAGATCGCCCAGGCCGCCTACGACCAGATCATGAAGATCGCCTACGTGACGCCCTGCGGCAGGGCCAGCGACACGGCCATGAAGCTGGCGGCCAAGCTGGCGACCATGGCCCCGGGCCAGATCAAATACTTCACCTTCGAGTGCTCCGGCTCCGAGGCCGTGGACTCGGCCATGAAGCTGGCCAAGCTCTACCACTACCACAACGGCGAGAAGAACCGCTACAAGGTCGTCTCCCGCCAGGGCGCCTACCACGGCGTCAACGGCCTGGGGCTCAGGGCCCTGGGGACCGTGGTGCCCATGCGCAACATGTTCGAGCCGGGGGCCACCGGGGGCGTCTTCATCCCCTCCCCCTACTGCTACCGCTGCTTCTACAGGCTCAGACACCCCGACTGCGGCCTGCGCTGCGCCGAGCACCTCGAGGAGGCCATCATTTTGGAGGGCCCCGAGCTCATCTCCACCTTCATCGGCGAGCCGGTCCAGCAGGGCTTCGGCAGCTACTCGCCCCCCGACGGCTACTGGCAGGCCGTCCGCAAGATCTGCGACAAGTACGGGGTGCTGATGATCTCCGACGAGGTCATCTGCGGCTTCGGGCGCACCGGCAAGATGTTCGGCATCGAGCACTTCGGCGTCGAGCCCGACATCATCTCCATGGCCAAGTGCCTGACCTCCGGCTACGTGCCCCTCTCCGGGGTGGGCGTGACCGAGAAGGTCTGGTCGAAGATCGACAGCTTCGTCCACCTGCACACCTACGGGAACCACCCCGTGGGCTGCGCCGCCGCCCTGGCGGCCATCGGGATCTACGAGCGCGACAATCTGGTCGCCCGCGCCGCCGAGATCGGCAAGTACCTTTTGGACGTCATGACCGACCGCCTGAAGGACTACCCCTCCGTGGGCGAGGTCCGGGGCAAGGGCCTCTGGGTCTCGGCCGACCTGACCGCCGACAAAAAGACCCGGCCGGTCTTCCCCGCCGCCAACCTGGGCAGCATCGTCAACCGAGCCATGGCCAAGGGATACCTCATCAAGGCCATGGGCAGCGCCATCGAGCTGGCCCCGCCCTACACCATCGGCAAGGAGGACATCGACAAGTTCATGGTCGTCTTCGAGGCCTGCCTCCAGGAGGAGGAGAAGGCCATGGGCCTGCGCAAGTAGGCCCCGGTTCGAGAGGCCGTCCGCCCGGCGACCAAGCCGGCCGGCCGACGGACCGACGGACTTGCCGGCTGTTTGTTTTGATTTTTAGCGGCTTGAAAGCCAGGCCGCTTTCAGGCCTGTCCAAGGGCCACCCATCATCCCGACCGACCCGCCCGTCCGGGGCGGGCCGGCGGGCCGTCAACCGTCCGGCGCGGCGTCCTTCGGCGCCCCGGCGGACGCGCGCGCACAACGGCTTCTCGAGGCCGGGTCCCGCCGGACACCCGCCAGGGCTCCCGAGCCGGGGAGAACGGGCGGGGGCGGGGACAAAGGCGCCCGCCGCGGGCGGACGCCGCCCGCGAAACCTTGAGACGACATAGGAGGTAGAAAATAAGTGTCTAAAATTTTCACCCGCATGGGGGACGGCTCCCCCGTGGAACTGACCGAGGCGGAACTGCGGCAGGACATCGAGGACGGCATTCAGACCGCGGTGGACAAGGCGGGCGTTCCGGCGCTGGGCCAGGAGGAGATCGAGTACCTGATGGATCTCTTCAAGCGGACCGACCGGTTCGTGGGCGTGCCCAGGGGCAAGGAAGTCGTCATGAGCTACGACGCCGCCACGCTGAAGATCAAGCGCCACTCCTTGTTGGAGGACCGGGTCAGCTCCCTGATGATCTACGAGAAGCTCCTGGGGGCCGACACCCTCGAGCTGTGCCACGTGGACTACAGCTTCAAGCCGCTCAAGCCCATCATCAGCTACGAGACGGCCACCATGGAGCAGGCCCTCTACTCGACCATCGCCCCCCTCTTCTACGGCGCGATGCCCAACCTGGGGCTCTACACCGTGCCTGACGGGCCCTTCCCCAACCCCATGGAGCTTCTGCCCATGGGCAAGATCAAGGAGGGCCGCGCCGCCTACGAGGACATGGTCGAGGCGGCCATCAAGGACATCGTCTTCGCCTCCGAGCTGATGTGGGAGGCCGGGGCGGACGGCATCAACTTCGACACCGTGGGCGCCCAGGGGGACCCGGACTTCCAGGCGTCCTTGCGGGCCGTGGAGATCCTGACCAACAAGTACCCCGACATGCCCATCGAGGTGGGCATGGCCGGCGAGTTCGTCCTGGGCATGCACGGCCAGATGGAATACGCCGACACCAGGCTGGCGGGGCTCTACCCGGCCGAGCAGTGCGCGGTGGCCGAGAAGGCCGGCACGGCCATCTTCGGGCCGGTGGTCAACACCAACACCAACGAGTCGACGCCCTGGAATCTGGCCAGGACGGTGGCCATCATCAAACCATGCGGCCTGTCGGCCAAGATCCCCATCCACGCCAACATGGGCATGGGGGTCGGGGCCGTCCCCGTCACCGACTACCCCCCGGTGGACGTGGTCAGCCGCTGCTCGAAAGCGCTGGTGGAGCTCTGCTTCCTCGACGGCATCTAGGTGGGCGTCGGAGACCCCATCGGCATGGCCGTCTGCCACGCTGAGGCTTCAGGCATGGGTGGAATGAGAACCGCCGGAGATCTGGTGGGAAGAGTCCAGCTAGCCAAGAAGCTTCGAATCAACGAGGCCAAGAAATACGTGGCCGACAAGTTGAAAGTGGGAGTGGACGAGCTGTCCGACCCCGTCATCATGAGCGAAGTCCGGACCGACTTGGGCTTCGGCATCATGATGCCCCTAGGAACAACCCCCAAGGGCCTGGAATGCAAGTTCAACATCGCCAGGGTCCTGGACCTCGACATCAACTGCCTCAACCGCTTCAAGTCAAGAGCCGGCCTGGTCTAGTCCGGAAAAAAAAAGGAGATGACAAAGGTGTCCGAGATTTTTCAACAGGCAGTGGATGCCATCATGGAGCAGGACGAGGCCAAGGCCATGGACGTGGTCAAAAGGCATCTGGACGCCGGCGGCGACCCCATGCTTTTGATGAACCAGGGGTTCATCAAGGGCATCACCCAGGTCGGCGACCTGTTCGGCTCCGGGAAGCTGTTTCTGCCCGAGCTGATGATGTCCGCCGACGTCATGCTGGCCGCCTCGCAGGCCATTAACGAGGCCATGCCCGAGGGCCAGAGCAGCACTTTCGCCAACGTCCACATCACCGCCGCCACGGTCAAGGGCGACATCCACGACATCGGCAAGGGCATAGGCATCGCCCTCTTCCGCGCCAACGGCTTCACCGTGCACGACCTGGGCCGCGACGTGGACAACGACGTCATCGTCGACTCGGCCGTCAAGAACAACGCCGCGATCATCGCCACCAGCGCCCTGCTCACGACCACTTTGCCGGAGCAGAAGAAGCTCGAGGAGATGCTCAAAAAGTCCGGGCTCAAGGGCAAGATAAAAACCATGGTGGCAGGGGCCCCAGTGACACCTCGCTGGGCCAGCCGCATCGGTGCCGACATCTACGCCGAGGACGCACACGCCGGCGTCCGCGGGGTCATCGAGGCAGTTTCCTGAGCCCGTTCCGGCCCGGGTCGCTCCTCGCCGAGCCCGGGCCTTTTACTTCGGCGGCGCGGGCCTCATGACCCGCGCCGCCGAAACCCTCCCCTCCCGCCGGACGCCGGCCTCCCGTCGGCGTCATCCGGACCGGGCCCTCGACCCTGGTCCGGCCTGACCGGGGACAAACGCCTCCCCGACGCCTCCCCCCCGCCCGTCCCGTTCTCAGGCGGGACGGGCGGGGGGGAAACCCGTCTTGCGAAACTCCCCGTCAGGAAGCGCCCGTCCGACCGCCGGGGCGCGTCCGACCGCCGGGGCCGGGGCGGCCTTTCGACAATTTTGGGAATTTTGGCCCGATTTTGCCAGTTTCGGCAATAATTCCCCCTGCCGCCTGTCGGAATTTATTTTGACCGGCCCGTCAAAATCATCGGGACTTTGACAGCCCGGACGGGCGCCGTCTTTTCAAAAGAAACCCTTTTATTTCTTTTTCCAGCTTGGGGGGCGTCTCCGGGCCGCTAAAACTGTTTGGAAAAAGCCCCGGCCGCCACGGCGGGCCTCAACTACGGAAATAATTTAAAACAATCGCGGCCCCGGACCGGACCGGGGCGGAAACGGGCGGGCGGGTACTCGGCATGTTGTTTGGCATCAGAACGATGGACGAGCTGGAAGTGAGGGGCGCGACGGTCCTCCTGCGGGCGGACGTCAACCAGCCGGTGGACAGGAAGACGGGCAGACTCAAGGACACCACCAGGATCAGGGCCTCGATCCCGACCCTGGCCGAGCTCTCCAAAAAGGGCGCCAAAACCGTGCTCCTGGCCCACCAGGGCAGCGACATAGAATACAAGAATTTTTACACCCTGAGACCGCACTCCGAGGTCATAGCGTCCCTCCTGGACGCCAAAGTCAAGTTTGTCGAGGACGTCTGCGGCCCGGCGGCCTTGGAGGCGGTTAAAAACCTGCGGGACGGGGAAGTCCTGATTCTCGAGAACGTCCGCTTCCTGGCCGAGGAGCAGACGCTCTTCGAGCTCAATTTGAAGCTCGACCACGAGCGGCAGGCCGAGACTCTTCTGGTCAGAAAGCTCGCCCCCCTGGCCGACTTCTACATAGGCGACGCCTTCGCCGCCGCCCACCGGGACCAGCCGTCCCTGTGCGGCTTCCAGCAGGTGCTTCCCTCGGCCATGGGCCGCCTGTTCGAGCGCGAGTACGCCGTCGTCTCCCAGCTGACGGAGTCCCCGGAGAGGCCCTGCGTCTTCGTCCTCGGAGGCTCCAAGATCGGCGACGCCTTTTTAATGATGGAGACGGTGCTGGCCGCGAAGACCGCCGACCTGGTCCTGGCCGGGGGGCTGGTGGGGGAGATCCTCTCCTGGGCGCGGGGCGTCGACCTGGGCCGGACCACCCGCGAGTTTATTATTAAAGAGGGCCACGACCGGCTCCTGGACAAGGCCAAAAAACTGCTGGCCGACCACCCGGGGAGCTTCCTGGTCCCCGAGGACTACGCGTTCGCGAGCGACGGCAAGCGCGCGGAGGCGGACGTCGGCCAACTGCCCGACGACCATCTTTTGGCCGACATCGGCTCCAAAACGGCGGGGAAGTTCAGGCAGGCCATCGAGGGGGCCAAGACCGTCTTCGTCAACGGGCCCGTCGGCATCTTCGAGGAGGCGCCCTCCGAGCTCGGCACCAAGGCCGTCTGGGAGGCCCTGGCCGAGACGGGGGCCCACACGGTCATCGGGGGCGGGGACAGCATCGCCGCCGCCGAGAAGTTCCGGGTGACGGAAAAGATCGGCTACGTCTGCACCGGGGGAGGCGCCCTGATCCGCTTCCTCTCCGGCGAGGTGCTGCCCGTCGTCCGCGCCCTGCGCCATGGCTCGCTCATCGACGAGAAGAGGATTTGAAGTTTTTTGGCCCGCCCGGCCGGGCGGGCGGATTTTTCGCGCCCCCCGGGGGCGACGTGGCGACAATCAGACGATTTGGCACTGCCAAAATTAATACAAGGGAGCGTTCATTATGATAAAGGTTGGTGTGGCCGGCTACGGGGTCATCGGACAGCGCCTGGCCGACGGCGTGGCCCTCCAGGGCGACATGGAGCTGGTGGGGGTGGCCGATCTTCTGCCCACCCTGTCGATACAGGCCTTGCGGGAGAAGGGCATGCCCTACCGCCTGTTTCTGGTGGAGGGGGCGGACCGGCAGAAGTTTGACGGCCTGGGCATCCCCGTCAGCGGGAGCTTCGCCGAGCTGGTCGGCCAGGTGGACGTCATGCTGGACAGCTCCCCCGGCGGGGTGGGCCTCAAGAACAAGGCCCTCTACGAGAAGGCGGGCGTCAAGGCCGTCTTCCAGGGCGGCGAGGCCAACAGCGTGGCCGACGTCTTCTTCCACGGCTACGCCAATTATGAAAAGGGCCTGGGAGCCAACTACCTGAAGCTGACCAGCTGCAACACCACCGGCCTCATCCGCACGGTGGACTGCCTGGACAGGGCTTACGGGCTGGAGAGGGTGGCCATCACCATCATCCGCCGGGTGGCCGACCCGGGCGACTACCACCGGGGCCTGACCAACGCCCTGCAGATCGACAAGGCCCCCAGCCACCAGGCCGTGGACCTGATGACCATCATGCCCCACGTGGAGGCCACCGGCATCCTGGTGCACACCCCCGTCACCCACGGGCACATCATCACGGTGCTGGCCCGCGGCAGGGACGGCAAAAAGATCACCAGGGAGATGGCCCTGGAGGCCTTCGGCAAGCACGAGCGCATCAGGGTGGTGTCGCTGGCCCGGGGGTTTTTGGGGAACGCCTCCTTGTTCCGCTACGCCCGCGACCTCGGCAACCCCAGGGGCGACATGTACGAGATCGGCCTCTGGGAGGACAGCGTGGTGGAGTCCGGGCCGGACGTCATGTACGCGATCAACATCCCCCAGGAGTCCGTGACCATCCCCGAGACCATCGACGCCGTCAGGGCCGCCTTCAAGCTGCAGCCCGACTCCGCCTCGGCCACCTCGGCCACCAACAAGTTCCTGGGCCTGGGCAAATGGCTCAAAGGCTGACCGGCCCGCCGGGCCGGCGCCCGCGGGCCGCCTCCGGGAACCTCCCCGGACAACGGCGGCGGAAGTCCGGGGCGGCCGCGGGCCGCAAACCATATTCATCACACCCTCAGAGGTAATTCCCCACGGGGACCAAGGAGGATAATCATGACCTTTAGAGCACCGTCGGCCGGCTTTCTGGCCAGCGGCGGATTTCGGCTCGAGACCTTCACCCGCGACGAGCTTGAGGAGCTGCACAGGGCCACCCTGGAGATCCTCGAGCACACGGGGGTCTACGTCCAGAAGGAGGAGGCCCGCGCCCTCTTTCGGGAGAAAGGCGCCCTGGTGGAGTCGGACGGGGTGGTCAAGATGCCCCCCTGGATGGTCGACGAGGCCATCAGGAGCGCGCCCCGGAGGCTGACCATGGCGGGCCGGACTCCCCAGCGCGACTGCGTCATCGAGGGCGGCCGGGTGACCTTCACCTGCTTCGGCGAGGGCATCTCCATCTACGACCCCTTCGACGGCGAGTACCGCACCACCTGCAAGAACGACCTCAAGTACTCCACCCGGATCATCGACTCCCTGGACGTCATCTCCGTGGTCGAGCGCTGCGTGGGCAGCCAGGACGTGCCGGCCAAGGTCCAGTGCGTCCACAACTACGAGGCCATCGTCAACAACACCACCAAGCCGGTGTTTCTGGGCCCGGAAAACGGCCGCAACATCAAGATCATGCTCGAGATGGCCAAGGCGGCCGTGGGCGAGGCCAGATACAAGGCGGCGGGCTCCCCCGTCTCCTTCATCACCTGCCCCGTCAGCCCCCTGCGGCTGGTGGAGGACTGCTGCGACATCATCATGACCTGCGCCGAGGAGGACGTCGCCCTCTGCATCCTCTCCATGGCCATGAGCGGGGGCTCGGCTCCCGTCAACCTGGCCGGCACCCTGGTCACCCACAACGCCGAGGTCCTGGCGGGGATAGTCCTGTCCCAGCTGGTCAAAAAAGGCGCCAAAGTGGTCTACGGCAGCTCCACCACGGCCATGAACCTGAAGATCGCCACGGCCTGCGTGGGCTCCCCCGAGCTCGCCATGATCAACGCGGCCGTCGCCTCCATCGCCCGCTTCTACGGCCTCCCCAGCTGGGTCGCCGGGGGGTAGGGCGACAGCAAGCTCCCCGACGCCCAGTCGGGACATGAAAAGACCCTCACCGGGCTGTTGCCGGCGTTGGCAGGTGCCAACATCATTTACGGCCTGGGCATGTTGGAAATGGGGGTCACTTTCAGTCTCGAGCAGCTCCTGATGGACGCGGACATGGCCAAGATGATCATGTACGCCGTCGGCGGGATCCCCGTCACCGACGAGACCCTCTCGTTGGACATCATCAAGGAGAACGGCTACAAGAAGGACTTTCTGACCCACAAGAACACCTTCAAGAACCGCTTCATCCAGTCGTCCCCCAAGCTCATCGACCGCCGGACCAGGGTCAGGTGGCTGGAGGACCAGGGAGGGCTGGACATGTTCCAGCGGGCCAAGAAGCAGTTCAAGGACCTCTACGACAACTATCAGCCCGACCCCCTGCCCGAGGGCGCCCACGAGGCCATCAGGGCCATCGTCCACCGGACCGAGGAGGGCTTCGGCCTGCCCAAAAGCGAGTACTAGCACATCCCCGAGGCCCGGACGGGAGCCCGCAAAAGCTCCCCGCCCCGGGCCTTTTCACATATAGGAAGCCGGGAGCGGCGGAGGGGGGCCCAAACTCCCCGCCGCCGCCGGGCGAGTTTTTCAGGGTCGGGGGGAGCCGCCCCCGGCCCCGTCAGGAGGACCCCATGCAGCCATATCCCGCGGCCTTTTGGGACCCGGTCGGTCCCGAAGTCCTGGAGAAGGTCCATCGGAGCACCATGGAGGTGCTGGAGAAGACCGGCCTCAACTTCCACAGCGAGGAGGCCCTGGGGGTCTTCAAGAAGCACTCCCTGAAAGTCGACGGGCGCAGGGTCTATTTTGACGCCAAAACGGTGGACGAGGCCATAGCCAGCGCGCCCAAGTCCTTCACCGTCGCCGCCAGGGACCCCCGACACGACGTCGTCCTGGGCGAGGGCATGGTGGTGGCCACGGCCACGGGGGCCCTGTATTTCGTCACCGAAAAGGACGGGCGCAGGCCCGCCACCCTGG
Source organism: Deltaproteobacteria bacterium (assembly GCA_031264015.1). Lineage (GTDB taxonomy): Bacteria > Desulfobacterota > Desulfarculia > Adiutricales > Adiutricaceae > JAIRNQ01. The sequence goes on from JAISET010000144.1 coordinate 33,050, forward strand.
CCGACTTCTCCGACATCCAGAGGCTTTACCAAACGAGCGGGGTGGTCGACATGGTCGGCTACACCCCCGTCTACCCGTCCGACGTGCCCGCGGAGATCAAGTTCCTGCGCATGGTCCAGGAGTCCCTCAGGAACACCTCCAAGCCCTTCATCATCCCCATGAGCCACCGGGGCGAGTGCCTCGACATGCTGGAGATGGTGGCCCTGGGCTTCGGGGACGAGCGGATCTACGAGAAAAAGTGCGTCGTCTCGGCCGGCATCACTCCTCTGAACCCCCTCCAGTACGGCGCCGAGGCCCTGGAGACGATGATCGAGTTCGCCGGGCGCGGCCAGGCGCTGTTTCTGGCCCCGGCCCCGATGATGGGTTTGTCAAGCCCGCTGAGCCACCTGGGCACGGCCGTCCAGCAGAACGCCGAGATCCTGGGGGGCCTGGTCCTGGTCCAGCTGATCAGGCCCGGGAGCCCCGTCCTCTACATGCCCGGCAGTTTCGCCGGCTACATGAAGACGGCCGGCTGCGCGGTCTCCAGCCCCGACTCCTACCTGGCCAACGCCATCAACTTCGAGCTCTGCCGCCGCAAGTACGGCCTCCCCATCCGCGCCAACTCCAGCATGACCGAGGCCAAGGTTTTCGACGCCCAGGCCGGGGCCGAGACCATGCTCTGCATGCTCATGGCCATGATGGGCGGCGCCCACCTCTTCCACATCTCCCTGGGCTGCCTGGACTCCATCCTGGCCTTCAGCCCGGAGAAGATGCTTTTCGACGAGGAGATCTATCTGCGCTGCGCCCACATGATGAAAGGGCCCTCGACCGCGGAGGCCGACTACTGCGTCGATCTTCTGGCCGACGTGGGCCCGGGGGGCAGCTTCATCAGCCACAAGAACACCTTGAAGAACTTCCGCAAGCTCTGGACGCCGACGCTCTCCCACTGGGACAGCCACCACAACTGGCTGGAGCTCGGCGAGCGGAAGTCCCTGGGCGCCAGGGCCGCGGCCGCCGTGGAAAAACGTCTGGCCGAGGCCAGGAGCGACTACCTGTCGCCCGACGCCGACAAGGCCTGCGAGGCGGTCGTCCAGAGAAGGTGCTGAGAGGCTTTTTGGAACGGCAGGACGGCGCGGCGACCCGCCGCGCCGCCGCGCCGCCGCTCCGGGATTTGACGATTCGACGGTTTGACGTTTGGTTTGTCGGTGTTTTGTCTTTTTGTTTTTGTCTTTTTGTTTTTGCCTTTTGGTTTTCACGCCTCGGCGTTTCGACGATTTTTTCGGTCTGACAATTTAATTAATAAAACATAGCCAATTGAAGACGCGCCAAAACTCCGAGGCTCCACATAAGGGCCGCGATCGGTGGCCGGGCCTTTTTTAGGGGGTCCGGCCCCCGGTCGCGAGCGGCCCGAGCGCAGACCATGCCTTCATGCAGTTTTGATTTTTTATTGTTTTGTTTTTTGCTTTGTTAAGTTTTTGAAGATTATTTATGATTCATGATTTTGACTTTGTCTTTTGTCTTTTGCCTTTTGTCTTTATTTTTGCCCCGGCCTTTGCCTTTTGTTTTTAAAGAGAGCCTTCCGTTTGCAAAGAAAGCCGTCGGCCTTTGTCTTTCAGCCTTTGGATTTGCCTTTGCTTTTGCCTTTTGTTTTCCAAGAGAGCCGTCAGCCTTTTGTTTTGGCCTTTATATAACCCGTCAGTCTTTTGTTTCCAAAGAGAGCAGTTGTCCTTGTTTTCAAAGAAAACCGTTATCTTTTGTTTCTAAAGAGAGCAGTTTTTCAATCATTTATTTGCCTTTGACTTTGATTTACGACTTATATTGCTTTTCAACCAACCTAAAAACAGTCATATAGCGCCCCCAAAATTTCTTCTGGAAATGTCCGACGCGCTCCCCCGGGGATGGCAAAAAAGTCCGGGACATATGGCTCGCTCAGGTTATCAACTCTCTAGGGAGGTAAAAATTATGGGAGAAATCATTATCTCCATCGTCATCGGCGGCTGCATGTTCATTTCCGGCGTGCTGCTAAGGGTTTGTCTGGGAAACGAGGCCAAGAAGGTCGGCCGCAAGGAGTAGGCCCGGCCCCGATTCCCCTCACAAGATTTTTGCCTAAAGGAGCAGCCATATTATGAGCATGCAATTCGTCTTCGTCATATTTAGCATCCTGGTCTACATCGTCGTGGGCCTCTGGGCCGGCCGCAAGGTCAAGGACACGGCCGACTACTACGTCAGCGGGCGCAACGCCCCGACGCTGTTGATCGCCGGGACCCTGTTCGCCTCCATGCTCAGCACCAACGGTTTCATGGGGGACACGGCCTGGACCTACGGGGGCGCCCTGGTCAACGCCGTGACCCTCAACGCCCTCTGCGGGGCCGGATACGTCGTCGGCGTCCTATTTTTCGGCCGCTACCTCAGACGGGCCAAGAGACTGACCATGCCGGAATACTTCGGCAAGCGGTTCAACAGCCCGGCCGTCCAGAAGGTGGCCGGCGTCATCACCGTCCTCTCCATCACCTCCTACCTGCTGGCGGTGACCACCGGGACGGGCATCCTCCTGTCCGAGCTGATCGGGTCCTCCAGGGCCGTGGGCTTCATCATAGCCTGGGTCTGCTTCACCTCCTTCACCTTCTACTCCGGGTCCTCCGGCGTCATCATCACCGACACGATGATGTTCCTTCTCTTCCTCGGCGCGACCGTCATCGCCGGCCCCTACATGTTCTCCGAGGCCGGCGGCCTGAGCAACCTGATGGACAACATCTTGAACAACCCCAACGCCCCCGCGGACATGTTCGCCTACCACGGCACCACCTACGGCAGCGGCGACAAATTCGGGGCGGTCATGTACGGGCTCATCTACGGGGTCATCTGGCTCATCGTGGTGGGCATCAGCCCCTGGCAGGCCGGCCGCAACATGATGGCCAAGAGCGAGCACGTGGCCATGCGCTCCTCCACCGTCGCCTGCGTCTGCACCACCGTCTTCCTGACCTACCTCTATCTGATGAGCATCGCCGTCATCCAGCTGGATCCGGCCCTCGACCCGCCCGAGCGCGTCATCATCTGGGCCTCCTACAACATGATGCCGAAAGTCATAGGCTGCCTGGTCCTGGCGGGCATCATGGCCGCCGGTCTGTCCTCGGCCTCGACCTTCCTCTCGGTGGTGGGCTTCACCGTCACCCAGGACATCGTCGGCGTCAAGTTCAAAGACGACCACAGCAAGCTGGTCTGGACCAGGATAATCATGCTGATCGTCGGCGTCGTGGCCCTGATCCTGGCCTTCGCCGACCTTGGCAGCATCAGGATCATCTCCTGGTTCGCCTCCACCATCATCGCCTCCTCGTGGTTCGTGGTGGCCTTCGGCAGCGTCTGGAGCAAGAAGCTGACCGCCAGGGGCGCCCTGTGGTCCATGGTCGCGGGCTTCCTGGGCTTCATCATCACCAAATGGCTGCACGCCTCGGGCATCTGGAAGGTGTTCTCCAACTTCACCGACCCCTTCTTCATCGGGCTCTACCTCTCCATCATCTTCGCCTTCCTGGGCAGCATGGGCCATAAGCCCAGCAAGCAGGAGGCCGACATCCTGGCCGAGATGCACGTCATCCCGGCCGAGGAGACGGTCATGACGGAGTACAAGAGGACCTTCGCCTACGCCAACGTTCTCATTGTTCTCGGCCTGGCCATCATCGTCGGCCTGATCGTTTTTTGGGCGCTCCCCTACAACGAGTTCATGGCCAACGCCGCGGCCGCCGTGACGCCGTAGCCATGACGGCCTGACCTACAACCCTGACGGGGCGGAAACCTGGGGAGAAATCCTCCGGCTTCCGCCCCGTTTTTTTGGCCCGAAAATAGACGGCATCCAAGTCGGACGAGCGCCGCCCCCGCGTCTGGCGGTCGCGGCGGACGCGGACTGACCAGGCTGGCAAGAGACAAGTTTGGCGGCGGGAAAAGACGCGGCGGGAGCGGATAAAATCGGACGGGGCGGCTGAGGCGGGACGCCGGCCGCCGCTATTATTGGACAAGCCGGGGCCCGCGGCCCGGGCGGGCCCCTAGCCGGGGAACAGGCGGTCCAGCCTGGCGAACAGCTCGGGGAGGTTCTTCTTTCTCAGCTCGCACTCCCAAATCCGCACCACCGTCCAGCCCCGCCTTTCAAACTCCCTCGTGACCGTCTTGTCGCGGCTCATGTTCCTCTCGAGCTTGGCCGCCCAGAACTCGGCGTTCTGCTTGGGCCTCGAGAGGCGGCAGTCGTGGCCGTGCCAGAAGCAGCCGTCCACGAACACGGCGATCTTGCGTTCCGGAAAAATAAAGTCCGGGTGGCCCCTGACGTCGTAGTTGCGCCTCCAGCCCTTGACGCCCCGCTCGGCGAAGATGTCGATCAGCCGCAGCTCCGTCGACTTGTTGCCCTTGGAGCGGATCTTGCTCATCACCAGCGAGCGTTTGGCCTTGTCGAACACGTCGGTCATGCGGACTCGAGACTCCCCTCCCCGCCAGCGGCTCCCCGCCGTTGGCGATTCAACAATCATCCAATATTAAGAGACTGTGAATAGAGAGAGGCAAGACTTTAGACATCTTTATAATCTAAAAAAATATTTATTGAGGAACAATAAATATTTTTAGAAATATAAAATTCTTTTAACATTAAAAAACAATTGTTTAACGGACAAAAACTATAACTACCGAAATGTTTTAAGACTAACGATAGACACAATGATAACTTTAAAAATTAATAATGTCAAGAGAGGCGTCATGAAAGCATGAGACTTATCTCCGTCAAATTTTAGAAGCGTCCGGACAGCAAATTCCTTGGAGATGAGTTTCATTTTTCATAAAAGTATTTATTTATATACTTAAATGAGCTGTTTAGTCGGCAAAAATGAGCGAGACGCCGAGGCGGCACCAAGGGTGGATGGGTGGATGGACGGATGGATGGATGGATGGATGCACGGATTGATGGATGCATGCACGGACGGACGGACGGATGGATTGTTGGATGCATGCATGGACGGACGGATGGATGGATTGTTGGATGCATGGATGGATTGTTGGATGCATGCATGGACGGATGGATTGATGGATGCATGCATGGACGGACGGATGGATGGATTGTTGGATGCATGCATGGACGGATGGATGGATTGTTGGATGGATGCATGCATAGACGGATGGATTGATGGATGGATGGATTGTTGGATGCATGCATGGACGGACGGATGGATGGATTGTTGGATGCATGCATGGACGGATTGATGATGGATGGACGGATGGATGGATGCATGCATGGACGGATGGATTGATGGATGCATGCATGGACGGATGGATGGATGGATTGTTGGATGCATGCATGCAAGGAGGGACGGATGGATGGATGGTTGGATGGATGCATGGAGG
>JAISET010000035.1 GCA_031264015.1 Deltaproteobacteria bacterium
AGATCGACGGCGAGGCTTCCAGGGATGAGCGCCAATACGGCGGGCTATGTTATTTTGAAAGTTGGCGGGCACTTCCGGATAGTCCTCAAGGGTCTGACGAGGTCCCCTCAACCGACTGAAGCTCGGCTCGGCGAGATAAAATCTGTAAAACCAAGCCTGCTGAAAAAAGCCTCTTTTGATCTGCCGGAATATACCAACAATAATAGAGACAACATAGACTGTGCGACTTATATGCGGAAGGGTTTTTTCAGTGGAGGCGGCGCGGCTGAAAGCGCCGGTCGAACGGTTTCACGGCGTCGCCTGAAACTCCCCGGAACGCGTCGGAATATTCCGTCGGCGCGGAACATGGCCGCGCCGGCTTCAAAATATGGAAGCTGCTCATGGGAATCGGAAGTGGTGGGGACTATCCGCGATCAGTTTAATTTTCATGAAGATTTGTCCCGCGTTCGGCCTGTGCCGGGCAAGTTCCGAGGGCCGCTGAAATTTTAGATAAAATAGATGACTTTTTACATCCTCACGCGGGTTGAAAAAAAACTTGCGCGCTGTCTTGACTTTGGGTATAATGCCTCTCGACTTTTAATCGCCTTCGGAAAACGCCCCGTCCCAGGGGCCGCGGGCCGCCTCAGCCGGCTCCCTCCGACGGCGGGACGACCGACGACGAGTTTTTCAGGAGATTTCACAACGACCATGTTCATGACGACCGCCCATAACTTTCGGAGCGTCCCGACTTCCAGCCGGGCCTGGTGGTGGTTTGCCCCATGTCCGTGGTCGGAGTCAGTCCCCCTCTAAGCCTCGCTTGGAAGCAGCTGTTTTATTCTGACCACGGTTCGCGCCGTGGTTTTTTTTTTACCAAAATTCCCGGACAAAGGAGCCGCCATGATTGAGTTGAGTCAAAAGGCCTCTTTTTTGGAAAGCGACGTGGCCACGCCCATCAGCGTCTTCCTCGGCAGGGTGGGCGCGGGCGGGGCGGGCGTCCTGCTGGAGAGCGCCGAGGTGGGAGGCCGCTGGGGCAGGCACTCTCTGGTCTGCGCGGGCGCCGTCCTGCTGCTGCGCTGCGAGGGGGGCCTGCTTGAACTGGAGTACGCCTCGCCGACGCTGGCGCCTTTGTCCGCGCGCAGGGGCATGCCCTTCCTGGACGGGCTGCGCGCGGTCATGCGGGACCTGGCCGTTTTGCCTGACCCGCGGGCCGCGGGCCTGCCGCCCCTCACCAGGGCCCTCTACGGATATCTGGGCTACAACCTGGTCGGCCTGATGGAGCCGCGCCTGGCCGGACTCGTCGACCCCAAAAAGGCCGAGGCCGCCCTCGTGCTGCCGGCGAGCGTCCTTTTGTTCGACCACGCCTACAACACCCTGACTGAGTTGAGCCTGGGTCTCGACGAGATCGACCCCGCCCGGCTCGGCGTCTTTTCCTCCGCCGCCGGCGCCCCGCCCGCCCCCGAGCCCGCCGGCGCCGCCGACGCTTCCGACGCCGTCCCTGCCGCCGCCGGCGTCCTGACCTCGCCCTCCCGGGAGGAGTACATGAGGCTGGCGGCCGGGGCCAGGGAGCTGATCGGCGAGGGCGAGCTCATCCAGCTGGTCCTCTCGGTGGGTTTCGAGAGCCCGCACGAGGGGACGCCCTTCGACGTCTACCGCCGCCTGCGCCGCCTCAACCCCTCCCCGTACATGTTTTATCTGCAGGGGCCCGGCTCGGCCCTGGTGGTCTCGTCGCCGGAGGTCATGGTCAGCTGCGCCGAAAACCGCCTGCGTCTCTGCCCCATCGCCGGGACCAGGCCCAGGGGACAGGACCCCGTGGAGGACGACCTCTTCGTCAGCGAGCTCGCCGACGACCCCAAGGAGCGGGCCGAGCACGTCATGCTGGTGGACCTGGGCCGCAACGACCTGGGCCGGGTGGCCAGGCCGGGCACGGTGACGGTGGACCGCTTCATGGAGGTGGAGCGCTTCTCGCACGTCATGCACCTGACCTCCCATCTGGGCGCCGACCTGGCCCCCGGCCTGGACGCCGTGGACGTGGTCCGGGCGACCTTCCCGGCGGGGACCCTCTCGGGGGCCCCCAAGATCAGGGCCATGGAGCTCATCGCCAAAATGGAGGGGGCCGACCGCGGACCCTACGGCGGGGCCATGGGCTGGCTGGGCCTGGACAAGGGCTCCGTCAGCCTGGATCTGGGCATCACCATCCGGGGCATGTGGACGGACGGGACCACGGCGCGCTTCCGGGCGGGGGCCGGCATCGTCTTCGACTCGGACCCGGCCGCCGAGTGGGCCGAGTGCCGCGCCAAGGCGGCGGCCGTCATGGCGGCTTTGCGGCCGGCGGACAAGGGGGGCGAAAATGCTTCTTCTCATCGATAACTACGACTCCTTCACCTACAATCTGGCCCAGGCCTTCCAGACCCTGGGGGTCGAGCCCGTCGTCGTCAGAAACGACTCCCCAGGGCTCATGTCCTATTGCGACTCCCCCGACCTGGAGCTGGTCTGCCTCTCCCCGGGCCCGGGGCGCCCCTCCGAGGCCGGCCTGTGCGCCGATTTCCTCAAGTCCTTAAAGTCCCGGGGCCGGGACCTGCCCGTCCTGGGCGTCTGCCTGGGCCACCAGGTGCTGGCCGGGCTGGCCGGCTTTCCCGTGGTCAGGGCGGGCCGGGTCATGCACGGGCGGACCTCCCCGGTCGAGCACGACGGGGGGGTTCTGTTCAGGGGGCTGCCCCCTCTCTTCCAGGCCGGGCGCTACCATTCGCTTCTGGCCGTCGAGCCGGACGGGGCGGCCGAACCCGCCGCCAAACCCCTGGCCAAAGTCACCGCCCGCACCCCCGAGGGCGAGATCATGGGCATCAGTTTTCTCGACGACAACTGGCACGGGGTGCAGTTCCATCCGGAGTCGGTGCTGACCCCGGACGGGCGCGACATCCTGGCCAACTTCCTGGCCCTGGCGGCCCCGGGCGCCTCCGCCAAGGCCTCCCCCGCCGCCGCGGGGACGGCCGGCCCCGCCCGGGCGTCTGCGCCGCAGCCAGTCCCCGTCGAGACCCCGAGGCCCCTCCCGGCCATATTCGAGTCCCTGGGGCGGGGCGAGGACCTCGACGAGGAGACGGCCCTGCGGGTCTTCGAGCGCCTGATGGACGGGGAGCTCTCCGCCGCCCAGGCCGGGGGGCTGCTGATGGGGCTCAGGACCAAGGGCGAGACGGCGGTCGAGGTGGCCGCGGCCGCCAGGGCCGTCTTAAACAGGGCCGCCGACGTCGACCCGGGGGAGGGGCCCGCCCTGGACGTGGTGGGCACCGGCGGGGACAACCGCTTCTCTTTCAACTGCTCCACCGGGACGGCCCTGACCTGCGCCGCCCTTGGGCACAGGGTCCTCAAGCACGGCAACCGCTCGGTCTCGTCGCGGTCCGGGAGCGCCGACGTTCTGGAGCGTCTCGGCTACAAGATCGAGCTGACGCCGGAGGAGCTTTCGTCCCGGATGCGCCGGGAGAACTTCGTCTTCCTCTACGCCCCCCAGCACCACCCGTCCTTCAGGCACATCATGCCCGTCAGACGCGAGCTGGGGGTCAGGACCCTCTTCAACATCCTGGGCCCCCTGGTCAACCCGGCCCGGCCCACCCACAGGCTCGTCGGCGTCTACCAGCCGCAGCTTTTGGACCTGATGGCCGGGGCCCTGGCCAGGCTGGGCGGGGTGAGGGCCGCCGTCGTCCACGGGGCCGGGGGCTACGACGAGCTGACCCCCATCGGGCCCGCCGAGGCGCGCATGGTCGAGGGCGGCCGCGTGACCAGCCTGACCCTGGACCCCGCCGACTTCGGGTTTTCCCCCTGCTCCCCCGAGGACCTGGCCATAGCCGACCCCGCCGAGGGGGCCCTGGTCCTCCGGGAGCTTTTGAACGGACGCGGCCCCGCCCCCATGCGGGACATGCTGGTCTTCAACGTGGGTCTCGCCCTGCTGCTTTTGAAGGGCGGGGCCGTCGGCGACAGGATGGGGGAGGCGAGGGAGGCCGTGCTCTCTGGCGCGGCGGGCAGGACACTTCCCGAGGCCCCCCGGTGACCGGCCCGGGCGCCGGGGGCGACGCCGGCTCCCTTTGGCGACGAATGTCGGCCGAGGCGGGGGCCGCCCCGCGGGCAGGCTTGTTTTCACAGGCGTCGGCCGGCGACGCGGGCGCCGGTCCCATGGTCGGACTCCGCCGGGATATTGTCGGACTCTTCGACCCCGCGCCTATGAATGTGGCGGGGACGGCGGTATTATGAAAACAGTCTGGCTCCTTGCCTTGTTCGCCGACAGGGGATAAAATCACACATGCTTAACAAACATGACTCCGTCCTCCTGGACCGGGCCCTCGGGACCGACCTGGGCCGTTTCGCCGAGGCCAAAACAGACGCGCTGGCCCGCCTGCGCGGGCTGTCCGACCGGGGCCTCCTGGAGGCTCCGGGCCGGGCCGAGTTCCCGCCGCCGTCAAGGCCCGGCTTTCTGGCGGCCCTGGAGCGGGGCAGGGCGGCCCGCGGCCTGGGGGTGGTCGCCGAGTACAAGCGGGCCTCCCCGAGCCTGGGCGACATCAACCTGGCCCTGAGCCCCGAGGAGGCGGCCCGGGAGTACGCCCGGGCCGACTGCGTCTCCGTTTTGACCGAGGGGGCCTATTTCAAGGGGGAGCTGGATTTTGTGCGCCGGGCGGCCGCGGCGGGGGCCGGGCCGATCCTGCGGAAAGACTTTCTTTTCCACCCCCTGCAGGTGCTGGAGACCGCGGGCACCCCGGCCTCGGCGGTTCTGCTGATCGTCCGGCTGACCCCGGACCCCGCCCTTCTAAAGGAACTGGCCGGCCTGGCCGTCAGTCGCGGCCTCGAGCCCGTCGTCGAGGTCCACGGGCCGGGGGAGCTGGAGACGGCCAGGCGGTCCGGGGCCCGTCTGATCCAGTTCAACTCCAGGGACCTGAAAAGCCTCGAGGTGGACCGGCGGGCCGCGCTCAATTTGGCCGGGGGCGAGAGGCCGCTCCCCGGGGAGTTTTTCATTGCCGCGAGCGGCGTCATGAGCGGCTCGGATTTGTTCGAGGCCGCGGGGGCCGGCTTCGGCGCCGTCCTGGTGGGGACGGCCCTGATGTCCGCCGAGAAACCTTCGGAGAGGCTGGACGGGATGCTCGCCGAGCTCGGGCGCCTGAACGGCCGCGGGAGTCCCGGCGGCGGTCCGGAAGGCGGCCGCGACGGCGGCGGTCCGGAAAAAAGGGGCGGCGCGGAAAATTTTGTCTCATGACGATGAAAAACTTGTCGCCGGCAGGTCATGAAAAGTAAAATCCGTGCTAAAATTGACAAGTTTGCGGTCGACGCTCCCGAATTATTTCGCGCATAAGGTCTTTTCGCCCATGTCTCCAACTCTCGCCACAGCGGGGCCCGTCCCTCCCGGCAGGCCCCTGATCAAGGTCTGCGGGCTGACCCGCCCGCAGGACTCCACCCTGGCCGCCATCCTCGGGGCCGACATGTGCGGCTTCATCTTCCACCCGCCCAGCCCCAGGTCCGTGACCGCGTCCCGGGCCAGGCTGATGCCCACCCCGGGCGTCAGAAGGGTGGGCGTCTTCGTCGACCAGGGCCTCCAGGAGATCCTGGAGTTTATGGAGGAGGCCTGCCTCGACGTCGCCCAGCTCCACGGGGCCCAGGGCCCCGAGGTGGCCGGGCGCCTCCCCCCGGGCCGGGTCATCCGGGTTTTCTGGCCGGAGTCCCAGGATTCCGGGGAGCTCGCGAGGCAGATGGACGAGTGGCGGGCCCTGGCCCACCTCTACCTGTTTGACGCCGGCTCCGGCGGCGGCGGGCACGGGCGCCGCCTGGCCGCGGACGTTCCCGAAAGCCCCGTCCCCTACCTGCTGGCGGGCGGCCTCAGCCCCGCCCAGGTCAGAAGGCGATGGCCCGCCGACGACCCCATGCTGGCCGGCTTCGACCTCAACTCCGGCCTGGAGCTGTCCCCCGGACAAAAGGACGGGGAGGCCCTGAAAAGCCTGCTGCCCTGGCCCCGCCGGACGCCCGCCGGGCCGGCCTGAGGCGGGCCCGGGGCCGGGCCGGGGCCCGGCAAGTCCGAGCCCCGGCAAGTCCGGGCTTTTCCCGGGCCGGGGAAATTCGGCCGCCTCGTCGTCGTCGGGACGGTCCGCGACGACGCGTCCCCCGGACAGGACGCTTGGCGACGGCCGTCCGGCCGTCCGGTCTTTTGCTTGTTGTTCCTCAACCGAATATTGTCCCGCGCCGGGCGGCGGAAGAACGAGCCGCCCCCGGGATCATAGCGGCCCGCCCCGGACGGGCGGACTAGCGTCAGGAGAGTGTCAGGGTGATTATCGAGCCGTATTTTGGCGAGTTTGGCGGGCGGTTTGTTCCGGAGGTCCTGATGCCGCCTCTTCTGGAGCTGGAGGAGGCCATGCGGGCGCACCTCCCGGACAAGTCCTTCGACGCCGAATATTCCGAACTTTTGACCCGCTGGGCCGGCAGGCCCACCCCGCTGTGCTTCTGTCCCAACTTGTCGGCCGAGCTGGGGGTCTCCCTTTATTTGAAAAGGGAGGACCTGCTGCACACTGGGGCCCACAAGGTCAACAACACCCTGGGGCAGGCCCTGCTGGCCAGGAGGATGGGCAAGAAAAAGCTCCTGGCCGAGACCGGGGCCGGGCAGCACGGGGTGGCCACGGCGGCGGCGGCGGCCAGGCTGGGTCTTTCGGCCGTCATCTACATGGGCGCCGTCGACGTGGTCAGGCAGAGCCTCAACGTCGAGCGCATGCGGCTTCTGGGGGCCGAGGTGGTGCCGGTGGAGGACGGGACGCGGACTTTGAAGGACGCCATCAACGAGGCCCTGAGATACTGGCTGGCCAACCAGGGCGACACCCACTACTGCTTCGGGACCGCCGCCGGGCCCCATCCCTTCCCGGCTCTGGTCGCCCACTTCCAGTCGGTCATCGGCCGGGAGACGCGGGGGCAGTATTTGAAAGAGCGGGGCGGCCTGCCCGACTGCGTGGTCGCCTGCGTGGGCGGGGGCTCCAACGCCGTCGGCGCCTTCCGGGGCTTTCTGGAGGACCCGGGGGTGGCCCTGGTGGGCGTCGAGGCCGGCGGCACCGGGGAGGAGGGCTGTTATAACTCCGCCCCGATCAACCTGGGCCGCCCGGGCATCCTGCACGGCGCCTACTCCATGCTTTTGCAGGACCGGGACGGCCAGGTCCTGCCCTCGCACAGCGTCTCGGCCGGCCTCGACTACCCCGGGGTGGGCCCGGAGCACTCCCATCTGGCCAGGACGGGCCGGGTCAGATACGAGATCGTCGTCGACTCCGAGGCCCTGGGGGCCTTCAGGCTCCTCAGCCGCGCCGAGGGGATCATTCCGGCCCTGGAGTCCGCCCACGCCCTGGCCTGGGTGGTCTCGGCCGTCAAAAGCGGCGCCCTGAAGCCCGGGAGCGGCGTCGTCGTCAACCTCTCCGGACGCGGCGACAAGGACATGGACATCTACATAGACGCCGTCAGGGGAGCCGGGTCCTGAGCGGGGACGGCG
>JAISET010000124.1 GCA_031264015.1 Deltaproteobacteria bacterium
GGCTTGCTGCCGGAGGCCAGGGCCGGGGAGAGGATCTGGGCCATGAAGGCGCTGGCCCGCGAGGTGGCCATCATCTCGGCCAGGCACCTTTGGAAGTTGACCTGGAGGAGGCGCTTTAAGGAGCTCAAAATGCCCGACATCTGCTTGAGGTCGCGCTTGATCTCGCCCGCCGAGGGCTTGGGGATGACGGCCAGCAGAGACGGCAGATGCAGGGGCGGATAGTCCGGGGGCATGAGGGCGACGACGTCCTCGAGGGTCATCTCCTCGAAGCCCTCCACCGACGCCCCGGAGGCGGTGGCGTTGATCAGCCTGGGACCGGTCTCGGCGCCCCGCCTGATGGTGGCCGCGGCCTCCACGTACCAGCCCAGGGAGGCCAGAAGGGAGGTGTTGGTCTCCACCAGCGTGCCGCCCACCCCCGGGACGGAGATGGTGGTTCCGCGGTCCTCCTCGGTCACGTTGTCCTCGGTGCCGGGCGCGTGCAGCAGCGACCCCTCGTAGGCCTGGTCCTGCCCGACCAAAACGAGCGGGTTGAGGCCCCAGACGTAGGCCAGGGCGAAGGCCGCCGTGCCGGCGTTGCCGCCCTGGGGCAGAAACAGGCCCCGCCCCAGAAGCTGGGCCTCGCCGCCGTTCAGATGGAACAGGGCCTTGTGGAAGCCCTCCGCCAGAAAGTGGTTGGGGTGGCTGCCGGAGGCCGCGGCCAGGACGCAGTCGGGCCCCAGGATCTCGCGCTCCGCCGGGCTCAGTTTCAGGTACGAGCTGGTGTCCGAGGACTCCAAGGCCAGGACCACGTCGGGGCGCACGCCCAGGGACAAAAGAGGCTTCAGGGCGGCCGAGGCGCAGACGACGACCGCCCGGCCGGAGACTTCGGACAAGAGCCCGCCGTTTTTGGCCAGGCTGGGACCGGCGCCGACGATGAAGGCCGGGCGGACGGGGAAGCGGCCTTTTAAAAGCATCAGGTCCGGCACCTGGGTGGTCAGCCCCGTGTTCTTGGCCAGGTTCTCGATGAAGGCCGAGTCCGTCAGCTCCCTGGTCCGCTCGATGACCTCCCGCCTGGAGGTCTCCATGGCGATCTGCTTGACGAAGGCCGCCGCCTCCTGGGGGTGGACGCGCCGGTAGCCGGGCACGGGCAGCACCACGGGGGGCCCGCCCTCGCCGTGGACGACGTCCCTGGCCACCACCTCGTCGAAGTCCCTCTGGCTGAAGTGGATCCTGGGCTCCTGGCCGGGACCCAGGACGTTGTACTTCTCGTACAGGTCGTGGAGGCTCTTGTCGGGCTCCAGGACGTGGACGGCGATCCCCGGGAACATCTCCATGATCAGGCGGATGTGCCAGCCCAGGCCCAGGCCGAAGACCAGGGCCAGCGACGGCCTCTGGTTCTGGCGCCGGCGCTGCGAGAGGGCCATGCCCACCCAGTTCCTGGCCTCGCCCAGCGGGTCGTCGGGGTTGTGGATGGTCACCCCCCTGTACATCAGCCCGGGGCCGTCGGGGCCGGGCAGTATCTTGGGGGCGGCGGCCGCGGCCCGGTCGATGAGCAGGCGCGCGTTCAAAGCGGCTAAGAGATCCTCGCCCATGATTTCTCCCTGTGTCCGCCCCGGGCCCCTGCCCGTCCGGCGGTCTGACGTTCGCTCGGGGAGGACGGTTGCCTTTCGCCTCTCGCGCCCGCGCGGTTTAAATCTTTCGTTTTAGTCGTCGTCTTTCTTGTCGCTGTCGCCGTCGTCGTCGCGACTTTTATATCGTCTGCGGTCGTTGTCGTCGCCGCGGTTGCCGTTGTCATTTTTCCCATTCCGTCGTTCTTTCATTTCCGTCGTTCTTTCCTTTCCGTCGTTCTTTCCTTTCCGTCGTTCCATATTTTTTCCCAGCCGCTATTCCTTCCCCGCCGCTATTTGTCTTTCTTTCTTTCTTTCTTTCTTTTTTCTTCCGCTGTTTTTTTTCCGCCGCCATTTTTATACATCGGCTGTTTTTATCAACAGCTTGATTTTTTCCCCGCGCCTTTTTTGTTCGTCGCTATTTTTGTCCGCCGTTAATTTATTCCGCCGCCGTCGTCGTCTCCCCGGCCGGACGTTTTTTTCGCGCCCGGCGGGGAGGATGAAAGACTTAGTTGATGGTCAGGTACGAGGCGCGTCCGGCCGCCGAGAAGATGCCGCCCAGGACGCCGTCGTCGGGGTGCTTCTCCAGGGCCTTCTGGGCCACGTCCAGGGCCTCGGCGGTGGCTCCGCGGCTGTAGAGCAGCTGGGCCATCTCCCTGGCGACCTCGAGGTCGTCGGGCCGCGACGAGTGGGCGGCCTGGTAGAACTCCAGGGCGTTCCAGACGGCGGGGTCGTGGGGCAGGCGGCTGAAGCCGGGGGAGACGTCGTGGCCGAGCTCCATGAGCCTGCGGGCGGCGGCCTTGACGTGGTCGAAGGGCAGGGTGCCCTGCTCGGGGGAGGAGAGGGTGTCGTCGCCCGCGAAGCGGGCCATCCACTCCCGGGACGACTCGAGCCGCCCCATGCCCAGGTGCAGGATGCCCATGGACAGCGCCCCCCTGGGCTCGCCGTCCTCGTAGGCCTTGACCAGCAGGCGCTCGGCCTCGTCGACGTTGTGGCGCATGCGCTGGATGTGCCCCAGCATGTACAGGCCCGTCGGGGAGGCGGCCCCCTCCTGCTCGGCGCGGCGGAAGAGCTTCTCGGCCCTGATGACCCGGGCCTGCCCCTCCTGCTGCGGCCAGCGCAGGGCGGTCAGAAACAGGGCCCTGGCCTCGTGGTCCCAGGCCTCGACGTCCACCAGGGCGACGCCCCGCTCCATGCGTCTGACGGAGTTTAACAGCGTCTCCGCGCGGTTGACGATGTCGTGGTTGGCGGCGACTTTCTCCAGGGCGCGTTTGGCCGTCTTGCGGCGGCGCTTGTCGTCCCCCAGCCAGTAGTCGGCCGCGGCCAGGACCTCGTCGGGCTCGAACCAGGCGAAGTCCTCGCCGGGCTTGAAGAGCTCGCCCAGGTCGCCGCCGGCCTTCTCGGTGAAGAGGACCGACCCGGAGGCCATGGCCTCCAGCATTCTGGTGGTCACCCCGGGGAAGAGGCACTCGTTCAAAGCCAGCTTGGACTGGCGGTAGATCTGCCCGGACTCCACCGGGGTCAGCCAGCCCTCCTGGCGGTCGCCCGCCGTCTTCAGGGTGTAGCGGTTGGAGAGGGTCTCGACCAGGCGGCTGCGCTTGGGGCGCCGGCCGGGGTCGATGGCCCCGACGAACCCGAAGTCGTAGGTCTGGGCGGCGGGCTCGTTCTCCTCGGGGAGGTAGCTCCTGACGTCCACGGCCACGGGCAGCCAGCCGGCCCTGGCCCCCTCGTCCTCCAGCATGGAGACGTAGGGCTTCTGGTCGACGAAGGTGTAGTCGAAGAGCCGGGCGTAGTGCTTCTGCCACCAGAAGTTGATGGGCGCGTCCACCGCGTAGTAGATCTTCGGTATGCCGTAAATGTTGCTCAAACCGTCGGGGAAGGCGTGCTGCCCGAGGTGGTCGGTGAAGACGATCAGGTCGGGGCGGTCCTGGAGGTTGTTGTAGAGCGCGTCGACGCCGACGCCCTCCTGGTGCGGGGGTATCAGCACGGAATGTCCCAGTTTTTGGAAGGCGAAGTGAAAGTATTCACTCCCCAGGGCAAGAATCAACATGAGTGGTCTCCGTTTCGCTCGTTGGCTTTGGTCTCCCGAAGGCTTGGGGACGCCCGTCCGGACAGGGCCGCCGGACGCCTCCCTTCTGAAAATCTTCTCTAGCCGCGTCTTTCGGCCATGGCCGAGTCCGCCTCCATCGTCCGCTCCAGGGCGGCCAGCTCGAGGTCGCCCATGATGTCGCCGGCGCCCTCGAAGTCGCTGACGATTTCGACCACCCCCTCCAGGGTCAGGACCGTCGGGGTCTCCAGGACGTCCGGACAGACGTCGTGGGCGGGCCCCGTCGTCGTCGGGGCGGGTCCGGTCGTCGTCGCGGCGGGTCCCGCCGTCATGGAGGCGAGCTCGGCGACGGCGGCTTTGTGCCGCGGCTGTTTCCGGGCCAGGCTGACCATGGTTCTCTTTCTTTGGGCGGGGGTCGCCCCGGGGCGGGCCGGACGTCGGCGGGCCGACAAGGACGCCTCTTTCCGCAGACTGACGGGTTTTCTTAAGACGGGCATGATTGTCTCCTGATCGACGGCGAGGCTGATGGCCGAGAGGGGCAGGGGCCGGGGGTAGAGGCCGGCGACGCTTATATGTTCCCGGCGGCCCGACTCGTCCGTTTCGGCGCTTTTGTCACAACTCCGGCCGTTCTTTCGACCGTCGTTTTGGCCGCCGTCTCGGCCGCTCTTTTGGCCGCTCTTTTGCTTTCCGTCAACATGGCCGGCGCCCGGGCCGCTTTGGCCGGCCCGCAGGCATCTCCGGCACTCCTCGTTGAGCCTGCCCTCCGGGGTGGCCAGGAACTTGGCCTGCCTGGAGTTCCAGCACTGGGCCAGGCCCAGGTCCCAGACGGAGCCCAGGGGGCTCAGGCGCCCGAAGTCGGAGCAGCAGGGGAACAAGGAGCCGTCGGTGTGGACGGCCAGCCTGGTCAGGGGGTCGGGGCAGCGGAAGGGCCGGTCGGGGGAGTGGGCGACGCCGGGGGTGACGCGCAGGTCGGTCCCCGGGGTCCCCATGATGTTCAGGTAGTCCTGGAAGGCCAGATAGTCGGCCAGGGGGGAAAATTTTTCCCGGAACAGGGAGGCCTCGCCCATGTTGGTCCGCATCAGGACGAAGCTGAGCCTCAGCAGAGGCAGCCTGCCGCCGGCCTCTTTTCTGGCCGCGAGAAAGCCCTCGAGGTTGTTGACGAGAAGGTCGAAGTCGCCCCCGGGCCTGGCCAGCGAATACGTCTCGCTCGTCGCCGCGTCCACCGAGACCATCAGCCTGGTCAGCCCCGCCTTGATTAAAGCCCGGCTGGTCCCGACGTCCAGGAGCTGGCCGTTGGTGATCAGGCTGATGTCCTGGAAGCCGGAGTTTCTGGCCTCCCCGACCCAGAGGTCCATGTCGGGGCACAGAAGAGGCTCCCCGGTGATCCCCAGGCGCATGGAGGGCACCGAGAGCTCGGCGGCCTGGCGCAGGGTCTCCAGGTAGGTCTCCTCCTCCATGAACAGCCCGAACCCGGGAAAGGGGTTTTTCTCCGGGGGGCTGCCGGCCGGGCACATCGGGCAGGACAGCTGGCAGGTCGTGGTCGCGTCAACGTCCAGGTGCAGGGGGGCGGGCGGCCTGGGGCCCAGACCAGCCTCGGCCCGCTGGAAGCGCCGCCGGTAGAGGCTGAAGCTCGGGCCCAGGATGCTCTCGAGGACCATGTTCGGACTGGTCTCCGACTCGTGGCTGCCCCTGGCTAGTCGTTCGATGAATTCGGCCATATGAAAACCCTGAAAAGGCTAAAAAAAGCAGTCAAATTATGGTCTCCCTCGCCGGCTTTTCAGCCGCCCGGAGAGGTTCGAGGATGTTAAAGCAATTCCGGTGCCAAAATAGGGGAGGAAAAGTTGGAGCGTTTTGCCAGCCCAAGCCTCCGGGACTTTTGAAATTTCCCGGGCCGCCCCCGGAGATTTTTCTCGCCGGGGCGGCCAATTTAACGTCGAGGCCGGGAGCCGGAGCCGGGGATGACGGGCGGGCCGACGGGGGGCGGAGGACGGAGGTCTTGCGGACGGCGGGGAGGGGACGGCTGTTTGTTTGAAGGAGGGGGAGGCGAGAAGGCGGCGGGCGGCCGTTTCCTTTCGGGAGTTTTCCAAAACCGGGCCCGGGACCGCGGCGGGGATGTTTTTATACGGAATGCCTGGTGAATGTTTGTTTACTTCGGGGAGGTCGGCCGAGACGGGGGCGGGTGGGGGCTGGTTTTTTCAACAAATAGTCATATGAACGTTAGTTATTTTTTTTGAGGCGTCCTGGAGCTGTCTGCCGTTGTCGTCATCGTCATCGTCAACGTCGTCAACGTCATCAACGTCATCATCGTCATCATCGTCGTCAACGTCATCATCGTCGTCAACGTCATCATCGTCAGCATCAACGTCATCATCGGCAGCATCGTCAGCATCGACATCCAGTCATCAGCGATTCCATATCCATTCCCTGTCCGCCTCCGCCGTCGTCACCGTCGTCATTGTCGTCATTGTCGTCACCGTCACCGTCTCGGACGACCGCGGGCCGGGAGGGATGCCGGGGGAGCTGCCGGGAGGGATGACGACGGGCCAGGCGGGCGGACATGGTCGGACAAAGGCGGGCGGGTGACGACGCGGGACGACCCGGGGCAGCCGCGGCCGCCCGGGGCGTTCCCTCAGGCGCGTTTGGCGAGGTAGTCGGCGATGGCCCGGTCGTACTCGGAGGTTCTGGCGTAGACCTTGCGGGCGAGCTCGAGGCGCCGTTCCCGGGAGACGTCCCCGGTCTTTTCCAGCTCGTCCATGACGCCTTGGTAGTCCCCGGGGTCGCAGAGGACCACGACGTCCCGGTGGTTTTTGGCGGAGGCGCGCAAAAGGCAGGGCCCCCCGATGTCGATGTTCTCGACGGCCTCCTCGAAGCTTGTCCCGGGGCGGGCGACCACGCTCTCGAAGGGGTAGAGGCTGACGGCGACCAGGTCGATCCCGGTCCAGCCCCTCGCCTCCATCTGGGCGACATGGTCCGGGAGCGACCGCCGGTGCAGGATTCCGGCGTGGACCTTGGGGTGCAGGGTCTTGACGCGGCCGTCCAGCATCTCCGGGGAGCCCGTGTAGCTCGAGACCTCGACGACGGCCAGCCCGTTTTTGACCAGCTCGGCGGCCGTGCCCCCGGTGGAGACGATCTCGACCCCCCGGCCGGCCAGGAATCGGGCCAGCCCGACCAGCCCGGTCTTGTCGGAGACGCTCAGAAGGGCCCTTTTGACGGTTTTCATGCTGTCTTCCTCGGATGTTTGGTTGTCCCCAGCGGGACGGCGACGTCCGCCGGCCCGTCCCCGGCCGCCCATTGTACCCCAACTTTGGTCTCCCCGCTAGTCGCCGGACAGGCCCGGATCCTGGAAGTAGTGCTCCCCGACGGGGTCGTGGGGCAGCGAGGAGATGAGGTTGCTCATGATCAGAAAGCTGGCCGACTCGATGACGCTCATCTCCTCGGGGGTGAAGGGGTGCTGGGGGCCGCGGACGATCATGACGAAGCCCCAGAAGTCCCCCTCGGCCATGACGGGGACGCAGCAGAGGTTGTCGAAGCCGGGCTCGATGAAGAACTTCTTCTCCTTGGGGGTCATGAAGACGGAGGACCTGATGACCGGCTCGCCGTTGCCGAGGGCCTCCAGCCAGCCGGGCATGTTCTCGGTGTTCATGGAGACCAGCCCGAAGTGCCTGGTGCTGGGGAAGGACAGGAGGATGTGGCAGCGGGGCAGCTCCATCCGGTCGTAGGTGGTCCGCCAGATGGAGGCCTTGGAGGCGTTGATGGCCGAGCAGAGGGCCATCAGAGAGTTCTCGATGCTGTCCTGCTTGTCGCACTGCCCGCTGGCCAGCATGTACTCGCCCATGATCCTGATTAACTGGAGGTAGTCGTTGAACCTCTTGTTGGAGTCGGAGAGCCTGTTCTTGGCCAGGATGGTGCAGTTTCTGGGGATGTTGACGCCCATGGCGATCTTGGAGGCCATCTCCCGGCAGGTGGCCGAGCCGCAGGCGAAGCAGTCGATGGTCCGCTGGGCCCTGGTGCGCTTGCCCATGGTCAGGAAGGCCTGCTCGATGCGGTCCTCGGCCACGTAGTCGTCCTGGATGAGCGGGGTGGGGATAAACTGGCGGAAAAACGACGTTATCTCCAAATCGGCGTCGAACTGGGCGTGAAGCTTCTCGTAGCGGGCCCTGGCGGCCTCGGTGAAAGAGAGCTTGGAGTTCCGGTAGACGATGTTGTTGACCCGGAAGCGGCTCAGGTCGCTGCTGTGCCCGGGCCCCAGGCTGCAGCCCGAGTCGCAGCTGACCAAATCCAGGATCTGCGGCAGGTCGGCCGGGTCCGAGGAGGCGTAGGAGTCCAGAAGGCCGAAGACGCTCTGGCCGCTGGCCGAGTCGATGCGCACCCGGTCCCCCATGAAGAACTCGAAGTTGCGCATGAAGCCCTCGTGGACGGCCGCGGCCGAGCCCAGGGCGATGTCGGGCAGGTCGAAGTCGCTCTCGACGGGCTCGAGGCCCTCCGGGCGCGTGCGGGCGATGTGCTCGTGGAGCCTGGCGAAGGTCAGGTTGTAGCGGAGGTTCTCCTTGGTGGGGTCGAACTCGTTCTGCTTGCATATGCAGGGGGAGACGACGGCCAGGTCGTCGTCGTTGCCGAGCTGGTTTTTCAGATAGATGGCCAGGATGCAGGTGGGGTTCTTGACGGGGGAGAGCCTCGGCAGAAGCTCCGGGCGGTGCAGCTCGCAGTAGGAGACGATGACCGGGCAGTAGGTGGTGATCATGGTGAAGGGGTGGTTGCGCTCCAGATAGCGCATGTGCGCCCAGACGTAGATGTCCACCCCCAGGGAGACGTCGTAGACCCGGTTGACCCCCATTTGTCTCAAATAGTTGATGACGGTCTTGTACTCGGAAAAGTTGGTCCTGACGGAGGGCGAGATCAAAACGGAGAGCTTCTTGCCGGCGGCCAGGTCGGCGAAGAAGGACTCGGTGTCGTCGACGAAATATCTGGCCCGTCTGGGGCAGACGTCGATGCAGGCGCCGCAGGCCAGGCACTTGGTGTTGTCGGTGCGCACCTTGATGCGCTGGTGGCGGTCCATAAAAGCCACGTTGGCCGTGGAGACGGGGCAGACGCGCATGCATTTGTTGCATCCGACGCAGCTCTGGATGCTGGTGCGGATGATGTCGTTCATGTTTTTCGCCAGGTCCGGCGAGGTCAGGTAGTGCGTCGTCTCAAACATGGCGTCGTCCTCTTCGGTCCCCGGCGGCCGGGGCCCGCTGTTTGCCTTCAGCTGTCTGCGGATGGTTGCCCGCTGTTTGACGCCTGACACAATTATGCCCGCGGCCCGTTTTTTTCATCCGGGGCCGTCTTTTTCCGGCGGGGGCCGTCTTTTTTCTGTCGCGGCCGCCTTTTTCCGGCGGGGGCCGCCTTTTTTCTGTCGCGGCCGCCTTGTCGGGCCGGGGGGCGCTCAGGCCAGATACTGGCCGAGGCGCTCGACGATGGAGTCGTACTCGATGTTGTCGGCCTGCTCCCGGAGCCACTCCACCAGGTCGCCGTCGGAGCGGTACTCGTAGGACTCGAGGCTTTTCAGGGCCTTTTGGATCTCCGAGTTCTTGAAGGCGCGGCAGGCGGCGTACAGGCTGGCCAGCACTTTTTTGTCGGGCTCCTGCATGACCTCCCTGGTCTCCTCCCCCTGGCCGATCGGGAAGTTGCGCAGCAGGATGACGATCTCCCTGATGAGGATCTCGGCCGCGGCGACGAAGTCGTCGTTCTGCTCGACCACGGCGGCCAGGTCGGGCTTCTTGGCGGCCATCTCCTGGGCCAGGGCCAGGGCGGCGACCTTGTGGGCGCAGATGCCGGCGCAGGCCCCCTTGAAGCCGTGCACCTTGATGGCGTACTGGCCCAGGGTCCCCTCGGCGGGGTTCTTGAGCTCGTCCACCAGCATGGGCGAGTGGCGGGTGAAGGACTTTAGCAGAGGCAGGTAGATCGAGGGCTTGTTCTCGAAGCGGGCCAGGCCCTTGACCAGGTCCAGCCCGTCGATGTAGTAGGTGCTCAGTCTCTCGAAGATTTCTTCCTCGCTCATGGGGGGCCTCTCGATTCTCTGCGTGAATTGGGCGTCCGACTGGCGCCCTCCCTGGTCGGCGCGGCCCCCGGGGGGAGGCCCGCCCGGGGCCCCCCGCGTCCCGCCGCCCGGGGCGGGCGGCTCCTCCACCTGGTAGACGTGGGACAGCCGGTCCCGGATCCAGTGGGTCAGGATGACGTGGAGCTTGCCCAGGTCGATGGGCTTGGCCAGGTAGGCCTGGAAGCCGCTCTTGAGAAACAGCTTCTCGCTGTCCAGGAGGGCGTTGGCGGTCATGGCGATGATGGGGACGTTGCGGGCGTAGTCCGAGTCGATCTGCTCGCGGATGTTCCTGACCACCTCGAGGCCGTCCATGTCCGGCATCATGTGGTCCATGAAGATGCAGTCGTACTGGGTGGCGCCGCTCTTGAGCTTGGCCAGGGCCTGCAGGCCGCTGGTCACGCAGTCCACGGTGAAGCCGTAGGGCTGCATGAGGGCCAGGGCCACGTCGAGGTTGGTCTCCACGTCGTCCACCACCAGGACCTTGACCTGGGGCATGTGGAAGCGGGTGAAGGGGAGCTCCTCGATCCTCTTGCGGCTCAAAAACTGGTAGCTCTGCAGGTTGACGACCATGTCGGGCCCGATGGGTGTGTGGTCGATGATCTTCTGGCGGATGAAGGCCTTGAAGGTGCTGCCGGTGCCGAACTCGCTCTCCACCAGGATGGTCCCCTGCATGAGCTCGACCAGGTCCTTGCAGATGGAGAGGCCCAGGCCGGTGCCCTCGATGGCCTTCTGCTCGTCCTTGTCGGCCTGGCTGTAGATGCCGAAGATGCGCTCCAGGTCGTCGGGCTTGATGCCGCGGCCGGAGTCGGCCACGGTCATGGAGAGCCAGGCGTCGTCGCCGTCGGACTTGCAGGAGAAACTGAGCTTGACCTGGCCCATCTCGGTGTACTTGAAGGCGTTGGAGAGCAGATTGGAGAGTATCTGCTTGACCCTGAGCTCGTCCCCGAAGAACATGGCGGGGATGTCGTCGTCGATCTCCAGGACGAACTTGATGGGCTTGTTGGCGATGCGCACCAAATTCAGGCTCACCGTGTCGCTGACGAAGTTGGCGAAATTGTAGGGGGTCGGGTAGAGGACGAACTGGCCGATCTCGACCTTGGTCAGGTCGAGGATGTCGTTGATGATGGCGAGAAGAGTCCCGCCCGCGGCGTTGATCTTGGCCAGGTTGTCCATGGTCTGCTCGGGCAGGTCCTTCTGCAGCTCCACCTTGGAGAGCCCCATGATGGAGTTCAAGGGCGTCCGGATCTCGTGGCTCATCTTGGCCAGAAAGGCGCTCTTGGCCTCCGACGACGCCCGGGCCTTGCTGGCCTCCACCAGCTCGGTCTGGTCGTGGAAGAGCATCAGCGTCCCGGAGGTCTTGGTGTCCGGGTCGATCAGGGGGTTGATGCGGATGTTGTAGCTGCGGGGCTTGCTCTCCTCGGGGTCGAAGTCCACCACCAGCTCCAGCATCGAGGTGGTCTGGCCCTGGATGGCCTGGCTGAAGGCGATCTCGAACTCCCGCATGTCCGACTCGGCCAGGAGGTTCTGGAAGAGGTCCTTCAAGGTGCGGCCGGTGATCAGGCCCATGTGCGGGATGTTGAGAAGTTTAATGAAGCTGTTGGTGGCGTAGAGGAGGCGGCTGGAGCCGTCGAAGACCAGGATGACGTTGGTGCTGTTCTGCAGGATGAGGTCCAAAAATATCTCGCGGCTGGTCTTCTCGGCCGAGATGACCATGGACAGGTTCATGTTGCTGGCCGTGGCCTCCTTGGTGCGGGCCATGAGCTTCTGCAGGAACGAGTGCTGCCGGTTGATCTTTTTGTACTCGCGCCGGAGCCTGCGCAGCTCGAGCTCCAGTCCCAGGTATTGGTCGTTGTTCGCTGACTCGGTGTCGGTCACGGGGTCGTCCTTCCATGAGGCGTCCGGCGGCGGGCCCGGCGGCGCCCGTCCTCACCCCCGGGGCGGGGGGCGCTCGTCAGAAGCGGCAGCAGATGAGCGCCAGGTTGTGAAAGGCGTTGGCGGGGCCCGGCTTGTCGCTGGCCCTGGGGCAGAACTCGCCCGCGGTGTAGCAGAGCGCGTAGGGCAGCATGTCCCTCAAACCGGAGCGCAGGGTCTCGATCTCCCCCAGGTAGTCCAGGCCCAGGGCCACGTGCCGCCCCTGGCAGGAGTGGATGAGGCAGAAGTCGAACTTCTCCCACTTGAGCTCCTCGGCCAGGCTCGCGGCGTTCTTCAAGACGTCGCTGTCGTTGAGGCTGCCGATGCCCAGGGTCGTCTTCACCCGGACGTCCTGGCTGCAGACGATGTAGTCCTTGATCTGGCCGGTGATGAGGACGGGCTTCCAGTAGCCGACCTTGTAGTCCTCGATGATCAGCGGGATGTTCTCGGAAAACTCCACCTTGCGGTTGCGCACCAGCCCCAGGGTGGTCAGGTAGTCCAGGGCGGGCAGGCCGTTGATCTGCTTGATGATGTTCCCCTCGCAGGAGGTGATGATGGCCTTGCGCTTCAAAATCTTGTTCTCCGGGATGTGGTAGAGCGAGAACCTGGGCTTGACCGGCCCCCCGACGGCCACCAGGGCCACCCGGTCGAGGTGCAGGCGGCCGTTGTACAGGAGCCAGCCGCGGCTGGCGATGCTGTCGAGGTCGGCCCCCAGGGCCCCGAAGACGGGGGCGTCGCCGTTGACGCCGTTGAGCCTGGCGAGCACCCTGTCGGGGCGCAGCGCGGAGCTGGGCCGCGAGCCGAAGCAGAGGACCAGCCTGGCCGGGCCCTCCAGCTTGGCCAGGGTCCGGCGGTAGAGCTCCTCCACGCAGCCGAGGTCGTTTTCGGAGAGGTCGTCGGAGAGGCCGGCGGCCACCTCCAGGTCGTCCCCGGTCAGGACCATCAGGGTCAGCAGGAAGAAGTCGTCCTTCTGCCGCGGGCCGGTGGTGATGGAGGCGTTGATGCCGACCAGGTCGAAGGGCAGGATCTCGGAGAGCGACGGCAGGAAGTCGGGGTCGAGCAGACCCAGGTCGCCGAAAAGGAAGCCGACGGAGGCCCTTTGCAGGCTGCCGTCGAGCTCCAGCTGGGCCATGAGGTCGATCATGGCCAGGTCGGGCTCGTCCACCTCGTTGGTCTGGGCTATGAGCGTTCTGATCATGGTGACGGAACCTCGACGAGACGGCCGGAAACCGCCCGGTCTCGGGGGAACACCCCTCGGCCTCGGAAAAAACCCGGCGGCGTCGATCGCCGCGGGCGTCGATCGCCGCTGGTCAGCCTACGGCCGGCCATAACCGCCGGAGGCGGGAGCTTGCTTGACATATTATAGCCCGCCGCGGTCGGATTATAAAGGGGGGAAGGAAATATTTTTTAAATTTTTAACGGCTTTGCCGCCAGTTTCCCGGGCCGCGGCCGACGACTTGGCCGACTTGGCCGACTTGGCCGCCTTGGCCGCCGGGCACCGCCGGGGCCGCCGGGCGCCGTCTTTAGCCGCCGCCGGCCGGACTGACGCCCGTCCGGGTGTTTTTGTCGAACACGCGGTCGGACGGAGTTTTTTGTCCGACTTTCAGCGCGTCTTTTTAAATTTTATCGCCGGGGCGTCACAAAACTTCCCCGCAAACAAGTTTGGAGGCTTGCAAGGCGGCCGCCCATCAGGGCCGTCCCTGTTGTCGGCCTTCCTGCGGCCGCCGCGGTTGGGCGTCGCGCGGTCCGTCCAGGCCCCCAGGCCTCTGTGTTCGCGCAAAAGCGAACGAACGACCGCGAGCATCCGGCGCGAAGACCAATGCTCCTTGAATGTAGCCCGCCAATAGCGTAAAAGAAGGAGGGCGATCAAAGCTGTATAAATCTGTGTTTTAACAGCGTCGCGGCCGGCGCCCAAGAATTCGTCGAGTCTAAGATTTTGCTTTGGCAGCTTAAAAAACGCCTCAATCTGCCGCC
Organism: Deltaproteobacteria bacterium; assembly: GCA_031264015.1. Lineage (GTDB taxonomy): Bacteria > Desulfobacterota > Desulfarculia > Adiutricales > Adiutricaceae > JAIRNQ01. The sequence goes on from JAISET010000124.1 coordinate 13,598, forward strand.
TGGCACGGTATAAATTAGCAATCGTGACAGATGACAGAGTCATATTGTTAGTTAAAAAGGACATTCTCCGTCTTTTGATATTTTTTTTCTTGCCAGAAACAGCAATAACAGTAACAAGCATTTAATTATCTGGATAAACCTTAGAAGAAGTGTCACATTTTAATTTTATTATTTCATCTTTAAGGATCGCGGTCTCGAGCGCCCCGCCATTTTCTTTGACTGTTTTCCGAACCAGTTTGGCCGAGGCGCCGCCATCAATTGGCATGATCTCTTTGTCGTCATCCGAGGCGAACGTGAAATTAGGCCCGTCGTCATTTTTCAGAGGGCGTCCGACTTTATTGGGAACAGGTCCACTCCCCGCCACCTCGTGGCTCATATTTCGCCTGGCTCGAGCGACGAAGTTGATCCCCTTCTTGGTCCAAAGAGCAAACATTGCGAAGTCAACGTGGCCGCGGTCAAGGCAAACGTAAGAGCCGCGGCGAGGACCGC
>JAISET010000129.1 GCA_031264015.1 Deltaproteobacteria bacterium
CGCGTGCCTGCTGGCCTGGATCGTCTCCCTTCGCCGCATCGTGCCCACCAACGTCGTTCATATCGTTCAGAGGTCCAACTCGACCACCTCCTACGGGGCCGGGCTGCCGGCGGGCAACACGTACTACGACTGGCCCTCCTGCCTGCCCGTGGTGGGCATCGCGGTGAGGGTGCTGCCCGTCTCCAACTTCGACCTGGACCTGAGCGGCTACGAGGCCTACGACAAGGACCGCCTGCCCTTCGTCGTCGACGTGAAGACGTTTTTCCGCATCGCCGACACCAACGCCGCCGCCCAGAAGGTGGAGAATTTCGAGGAGCTTTTAAAGCATCTCACCGGCATCGTCGAGGGCTCCATCCGCAGCATCATGGCCAAGTCCGAGCTGGAGATCATCATGTCGGAGCGCTCCATCTACGGGGAGCAGTTCACCGTCGACGTCTCCTCCCAGCTGCTCCAATGGGGCGTCGAGGCCGTCAAGAACATCGAGCTGATGGACATCAAGGACGCGGCCGGCTCCAACGTCATCGCCAACATCATGGCCAAGAAGAAGTCCGAGATCGAGAAGGAGTCCCGCATGGTGGTGGCCTCCAACCGCCAGAAGGCCGAGGAGGCCGAGATCGAGGCCAACCAGGTCGTCGAGGTCAAGAAAGCCGACGCCCAGCGCCTGGTCGGGCAAAAGCAGGCGGAGACGACCCAGCAGGTGGGCATCGCCAACGAGAGGAGCAAGCAGCAGGTGGCCCAGGAGGCCAGGACGACTCAGGAAAAGGAGATGGGCGTCAGGCAGGTGACCGCGGTCAGACAGGCGGAGATTGACAAGGAGGCGGCCATCGTCGCCGCGGAAAAAGAGCGCGCCAGAATCGAGATCGACGCCGAGGCCAAGAAGATGGCCATCTGCAAGGCGGCCGAGGCCGACAAGTACCGCGTGGAGTACGACGCCGAGGCCAAAAAGACTTCCATCGAAAAATCCTCCGAGGCCGACAAGTTCCGCATCGAGAACATCGCCCAGGCCACCCTGGTCCAGCAGATGAACGAGTCCAAGGGCGTCGAGGCCATCGGCCGCGCCAAGGCCGAGGCGGAGAAAGCCATCCAGCTGGCCTCCGTCACCGCCCAGACGGAGCTGGCCCGGGAGGTCGGCTCGAACAGGGAGTACCAGCAGTACCTGATAACCATCGAGCAGATCAAGGCCAGCCGGGACATCGGCATCGAGCAGGCCAAAAACATCGGCCACGCCGACATCAAGATCCTGGCCACCGCCGGGGACGCCGCCCAGGGCATCGACTCCGCCGCCCAGGTCCTCACCCCCAGGGGCGGGATCTCCATGGCGGGGATGGTGGAGGCCTTCAACCAGTCGGACGTCGGCAAGGAGATCCTGGCCAAGTTCGTCAAGCCCAAAACCAAGGACGACTGAGGCCCCGGCCGTCGTCCGGGCGGGATTCGCCCCTCCGGCGGGGCTTCCCTTGGCCGGGGGCGAGACGGGCGGGACTGGGACGGGCGGGGGCCGCGGGTCCGACATGAAAATTGATGCCCGAAGCGTTGCGTCCGAGCGGCGAAAGGCATGACAAAGGATCGGGGCGCTTAATTTTTGGCCGGACTTGCCCGCCCGCCTGCCCGCCGCCTTCCTCGCCCCGCCCCGCCCCGGTTCCCGACCAAAAAACCGGGGGGCGCCCGGTCGATAGTTCCGGGCGCCGCGGACATCCGGCCGCGACGATTCCCGGCCAGGGAGCCGGCCGCGGCGGTCTTTTTTATCTCCCCGGAAGCCTTTCAAGACATTTTCGGCGCCCGCGGGGGCGGGCGGGCGCCGGCCGAAAAATTATGGCCGAACGCTCTCGTTTGACTGACAAAAGATATGACAAGGCCGCCAGTCGGACCTTTTTGACCAGACTTTTCCGCAGTTGCTTATCCCGCCCCCTTCCCCTAAAATAGTTCGGGATTATTGGCGCCGGGCCGCCTCGGGCCGCCGGGTCGCCAATTTTTTATCCCCCCGGCCGGCCGGCCTGCCTGCCCGGCGGAAACGAGGCCGCCCCCCGCCATGAGGGCGGGAAGCCGGGACAAAACTTACCGGGAGAAACATGCTTGACCTGATCAAGAGCCCGCCCCCCGACCTGCTCCGCGTGGGTCTGGACGTCGGCTCCACCACCATCAAGATCGTCGTCGTCGACGGCGGGACGAACATCCTCCACCAGAGCTACGAGAGGCACTTTTCGGAAGTCCGCAAGACCATGATCGACACCGTGGTCGGGGCTTTGGGCAAGTTCCCGGGACGCGCGGCCACCCTGGCCGTGGCCGGTTCCGGGGGCATCGGGGCCGCCCGGCTGATGGAGGCGACCTTCATCCAGGAGGTCGTGGCCGGGGCCGAGGCCATCAGGAGGCTTCTGCCCCGCACCGACGTGGCCATCGAGCTGGGGGGCGAGGACGCCAAGCTGACTTTTTTTGACGCGGGCATCGACCAGCGCATGAACGAGACCTGCGCCGGGGGCACCGGGGCATTCATCGACCAGATGGCCGCCTTTTTGAAGACGGACCCGGGGGGCCTGAACGACCTGGCCAGGAAGCACCGGACCATCTACCCCATCGCCGCCCGCTGCGGGGTCTTCGCCAAGGCCGACATCCTGCCTCTGTTGAACGAGGGCGCGGCCCAGGAGGACATCGCCGCCTCCATCTTCCAGTCGGTGGTCGACCAGACCATCGGGGGTCTGGCCTGCGGCAGGCGCATTAGAGGGAACGTCGCCTTTCTGGGCGGGCCGTTGTTTTTTCTCTCGGAGCTCCGGCGCCGCTTTGTCGAGACTTTGAAGCTGGGGCCGGGGGAGGCCGTCTGCCCCGGCGAGGCCCAGCTCTTCGTGGCCCTGGGGGCGGCCATGCTCTCCCAGGGGACGGAGGCGGCCGCGACGGAGGTCTGGCTGGCCCGGGCCCGGGCTTTGGAGACCGTCGGGGCGGCCCCGGAGATCAGCCCCCTGCCGCCCCTGTTCGCCGACCTGGGCGAGCTCAAGGCCTTCCGGGACCGCCACGAGAAGGCGCGCCTCCCCCGGGCCGACTGGCCGTCGGGAGGCGAGATATTTTTGGGGCTGGACGCCGGCTCCACCACCACCAAGCTGGTGGCCCTGGACCGGGAGAGGAACCTCGTCTACTCCCACTACGCCCCCAACCACGGGAACCCGTTAAAGTCCGTCATCATGGCCCTCTCGTCGTTCTACCAGGCGGCGGCCCCGGGCTGCCGGGTGGTCAGGTCCGCCATCACCGGCTACGGGGAGGCCCTGATCCAGGCGGCCCTGGGGGTGGACCTGGGCGAGGTGGAGACGGTGGCCCACTACAAGGCGGCGGCCAGCTTCGTGCCCGAGGTCAGCTTCATCGTCGACATCGGCGGCCAGGACATCAAGTGCCTGATGGTCAGAAACGGCATCATCGAGCGCCTGATGCTCAACGAGGCCTGCTCGTCGGGCTGCGGCTCCTTTCTGGCCACCTTCGCCGGCACCCTGGGCCTGGACCCCGAGGGTTTCGCCCGCATGGCCCTGCTGGCCGACAGGCCCGTGGACCTGGGCAGCCGCTGCACGGTCTTCATGAACTCCAAGGTCAAGCAGGCCCAGAAGGAGGGGGCCGAGGTGGGGGACATCTCGGCCGGCCTCTCCTACAGCGTGGTGCGCAACGCCCTGCACAAGGTCATCCGCATCAGCCGGCCCGAGGACCTGGGCGAGCGGGTGGTCGTCCAGGGGGGCACCTTTTTTAACGACGCCGTGCTGCGCTCCTTCGAGCTCTCCATCGGCCGGGAGGTTGTCCGGCCGGACATCGCCGGCCTGATGGGCGCCTTCGGGGCGGCTCTTCTGGCCCTGGACGAGTGGGGGCACGACCGCAGGCCCGAGTCCTCCCTCATCTCCCGGGAAAATTTAAGCTCGTTCTCCGTCGCCTCGAAAAACGTCCGCTGCCGCAAGTGCGAGAACCGCTGCCTGCTCACCGTCAACAACTTCTCCGACGGCAGGCGCTTCACCTCCGGCAACCGCTGCGAGCGGGGGGCCGGGGACAAGAGCCCGGCGGCCGACGCCCTGGACGCCCTGGCCAACAAGGCGCGGCTCGGGGACATCTCCGACCGGCTGGCCAAGCTGCCGCCTTTCGGGGGCCTGCGGAGGCTGACCGACTTCGGGCAGCTCCCGAATCTGTTTTCCTGGAACCTCTACCGCCTCTTCCAGGTCTACACCCCCCGCCCGGCCGACAACTGCCGGGGGAGGGTCGGGCTGCCCCGGGGCCTGGGCCTGTACGAGACCTACCCCTTCTGGTTCACCTTCTTCCACGAGCTGGGCTTCAGGGTGGAGTTGTCCCCCCCGTCGTCCAAGGAGCTCTTCAACTCCGCCCTGGACACCATCCCCTCCCAGACGGTCTGCTACCCGGCCAAGCTGGTCCACGGGCACATCCTGGCGCTTTTGGACATGCGCCCGGACTTCATCTTCTTCCCGGCCACGCCCAGGGAGCTCCCCGCCGTCTACGGGACCGTCGACCGCTACAACTGCCCCCTGGTGGGCAGCTACCCGGAGCTCGTCAGACTCAACATCGACGCCATCGGCGACTCCGGGGTCAAGCTGGTCTCGCCCTTCGTCGACCTGGCCGCGGGCGCGGGCGCCCTGTCCAAAAGGCTCGTCGACGAGCTCGCCTTTCTGCGCCTGGGCGCGGGCGAGGTCAAAAAGGCCCTGAGGGCCGCCGGGGCCGAGCAGCTTTTATACAGGCGCCACGTGCGCTCCGCCGGGGAGCGGGCCCTGAGCTGGCTGAAAAAGAACGGGCGCCGGGCCGTCGTCCTGGCCGGGCACCCCTACCACATCGACCCCGAGGTCCACCACGGCATAGCCGACCTGATCACCGCCAACGGCCTGGGCGTCCTGTCCGCGGACTCCGTCGACCATCTGGCCCCGCACGCCCTGTCGCTGCGGGTCCGGGACCAGTGGATCCCGCACTCGAGGCTCTACCGGGCCGCCGTGGTCTGCGCCGCCCGGGAGGAGCTGGAGCTGGTGCAGCTGAATTCCTTCGGCTGCGGCCTGGACGCCGTGACCACCGACCAGGTGGCCGAGATCGTCAAGGAGGCGGGCAAGGTCTACACGCTTTTGAAAATCGACGAGGGGGCCAACCTGGGCGCGGCCAGGATCAGGGTGCGGTCGCTTTTGGCCGCCATCAGGGAGCGCGGCAGGCACAGCGCCAGCAACTCCAGCCCCAGGACCTACCACTACTATCCCGCGCAGATGGAAAAAGGACGGGAGCGGGAGTACACGCTGCTCTGCCCGCAGATGTCCCCGACTCATTTCAGGTTCCTGGTGCCCGCCCTGAGGCCCCTCGGCTACAAGATCGAGCTCCTCTCCAGCTTCTCCAAGGACGTTGTGGAGGACGGCCTCAAGTACGTCAACAACGACGCCTGCTTCCCCGCCCTGGTCTCCATCGGCCAGATCATCCACGAGGTCAGGAAAAGTCCCGTTCCCCGGAACCGCCTGGCCGTCCTGATGAGCCAGACCGGGGGGGGCTGCCGGGCCTCGAACTACGTGGGCTTTCTGCGCAAGGCCCTGACCGACGCCGGGCTGGGGCAGATCCCCGTCTGGCCTCTCTCGTTGTCGGGGAGCTCCGACGGGACGGGTCTCTCCATCAACCGGGCAGGCTGGCGGCGGGTGCTTCTGGGCCTTTTGACCGGGGACATGCTGCAGAGGCTTTTGTTATGCTCGAGACCCTACGAGAGGGTCCCCGGCTCGTCCGCCAGACTCTTCGAGGAGTGGGTGGGGCGGGCCTCCCCGGCCGTGGCCGGGGGCGACAAGAAGGCCTTCGCCGAGAACATGCGCCTGATGGTCGGGGATTTCGCGGCGCTCGATCTGGACCCGCCCGAGAAACCCCGGGTCGGGGTGGTGGGGGAGATTTTGATCAACTTCCACCCCGAGGCCAACAACCAGGCCGTGGCCACCGTCGAGGCCGAGGGCGGCCAGGCGGTGCTGCCGGAGCTGACGGACTTTTTCCTCTACTGCCTTTACGACGAGGTCTTCCGGACCGAGTACATGACCGGGAGCCGCCTGACCAGGTGGGTCAACAAGTGGCTGATCAATTTCGTCGAGGGGTACCGGGAGCTCATGCGGGAGGCCCTGGCCGGGCACCGGCGTTTCGGCCGCCTCAATTCCTTTTCCGACCTCAAGGCCGCCGGGGAGTCTTTGGTCTCCCTGGGCAACCAGAGCGGGGAGGGCTGGTATCTCGCCGCCGACATGATCCTCATGCTGGAGCACGGGATCAGCAACATCCTCTGCCTCCAGCCCTTCGGCTGCCTGCCCAACCACATCACCGGCAAGGGCGTGGTCAAGGAGCTCAAGCGCAGGTATCTGGAGGCCAACCTGGCCGCCGTCGACTACGACCCCGGGGCCAGCGAGGTCAACCAGCTGAACCGCATCAAGCTGATGATGACGGTGGCCCGCGACATGAAGACCCGCGAGCTGGCCAGGGCCGCCGACGACCCCTCCGCCAGACTGGCTGGTTGAGCGGGGGTCCGGGCGGGGATCTGGCGGGGATTGGCGGGGATTGGCGGGGGGCGGTGGTGGTCGGCGGGGATTGGTCCGGCTTGGTCGGGAAGACAGCCGGTCCCGCCAAACGGGCCCGACGACCGGTCATGAGGATCGGCCGGGCCGACTGATCCCGCCTGGCGGGCCCGCCGGAACGACTTGGGAAATTGGCCGAAAGACCGATCCCGCCGACAGGGGCCGACGGAAAGACAGATTAGTTCGGGGTATGGGAAAGGCCGGCCCGCGCGCCGGCTTTTCTCGTTCTCCAGGTTGTCTTTTGGACAGTTTGTTTCCCGCCAGTTTGTTTCCCGCCAGTTTGTTTCCCGCCAGTTTGTTTCCCGCCAGTTTGTCTTCCGGCCATGTCGTCTCGTCCGGATGGAATGTTCAAAAGAGGTTTTGTCGCCCGTCGCGAGATCGGCGGCGACGACCAGGCCGCCAGCCTGGTTTTCCGGGCCGTTCCCCCCTCCTTGGTCGGGGCCGCCCTCCGAGCCCGCGTCGTCATCGCCGTCATCGTTGTCGTCTTCCTTTTTTCCCCTCCGCGGCCGCCGTCTTTCTTGTTTCCCGCGTCGTTCTTATT
>JAISET010000189.1 GCA_031264015.1 Deltaproteobacteria bacterium
TCAGAAGACCAAATTGGCGTGGCTGAAGTTGGATCCTTGGCTCCTGTCTCCGCCTTGTTCCAGACTGGATACCTTACGGTTGATAAAGTTACTATTTCATCTCAGGGTTCTTCTTTATATAACTTTAGGATACCAAACGAGGAAATAAAACCTAAATTTGACTCTATATTTTCAAATGGCCTATACGCAATTTTAAAGAAGGAGCCAGAGACTGAAAAACGGACTTTCAAAAACGCTATTCAATTAGGCGACGCCGAAAAAGTTTCGGTATTGTTCCGCTCTCTTTTCGCCTCGCTGCCATCAAGGCATCATCGTTCCGAGGAGTCTTTTTATCATAGCGTGCTGTTCGGATATTTTTACGATATGCCCGATACCGTCATCACTCTCCCGGAGCGGCCTGGGGCCATGGGCATCCCCGACCTGGTTCTGATATTTGATGACGGACTTTACGTCGTCATGGAGCTGAAGTGCGAAAAAGAGGCTGATAATGATCTTACCGAAGAAAAACTTAAAACCACTCTGACAAGTCTGGCTGAGGAAGGGTTGAAGGCCATCGAAAACAAGCACTATTTGAGGCCATATTTGGACCGGGCCAAGAAGATAGTGAAAATGGGCGTGGGAATATATGGGAGGGATCAGGCTTTGGTGTTAATGGAAACTTGAGCTTGGTGGTTGGCAGCCTGAATTGTCAGGAACCATCGCGAAAAGTCTGCTGGTCATTTTCCCCGATGGCCTGTATGCGGGTGATGGAGCTTAAATACGATGTCGGCAAGTCAATACCGCTCCAGGCACGGCTCGTGGCCGGACTGACCAAAGCGGCTTTGTCCGCCATCGACGAAAAGGATTACTGGAGGCCGTTCCAGGCGGAGGCCGACGGTCTTGTCAGGATCGGCCTTGGCGTCTCCTGGCGTGGCCAGTGCCTGGCCTTGATGGAAAGCGGGGAGTGAGGCTTGGCCGGGAGGTCTCCTTGATATGGCGAAAAAAGAGGAGGCCTTTTAAAAAAGCTGCTGACGGTATCTTTGACGGCATTGATGAATCGTCATTTTAATTTGTGTAATACAGTGGCTATGTTACACGTATCTTTTGTGTACTGCATCACCACCAAAAACTCATTTCTATTAATCATTATCTTTGTCAAATTCCCTTAACACTCCATAAAAAGATGGTTTTTCTTTTTTCCCCTGCTTTCGCTTTTCTCTTATCTCCTTATCCATCCTCTGTTTGCTGACTTTTTTAAAATTTTAAGGTATTCTTAAGGGACTTTTGACGTGAAAATAAATTTTTATTCCGCATCCTTAAAAAAAGCCGCAAGCGGCCATGCTGGCCGTCGAGCTTCGTATCGCCAGTAGGCGCCGCGCCAAACCGGACACCCCGCGCCTTTTTTCTTTTATCCCGCAAAAATCTCAGTCGCAAAAACAGGACGGGCTCCCGCCCCCCGTTTTTGATCGTGTTCCGGCAAATCGTCTCCCAGCCGTCCCGTCCGCGGGACGGCTGACGGACGTGCGGTTTTGGAAGCCCGGGTTTCGGGAGCCCCGTCTCTTCAGGAGCGACGGCAAAAAAGACGGCAAGGCCAAAGCCTTGTCGGGCCGAATTCAGGAAGCTTGGGACGGGACGGTTCCGGTAATATATTTTGGCGCGGGCGACGACGACGTTCGGCGGGTCGGAGTTTTTCGCCGGGATTGGCGGAAGGGGGCGGGAAAATGGAAAAGACATGCCCGGGATGCGCTGAAAATTGACGCCCTTGTTTTGGTCTGACATACTTTTGTTTCAGGCGGGACGTCAAACACAACAAACCTGTCGCTCAGACCGCGGCCGGGGCGACGACCGTCGACGACCGGCCGCGGACGGCGGGCGGCGCCAAGCTTTCTGATCGGGACGTCCGTCATGCCCGCGTCCGCGCGCGTCGGCGGAGTCAAGTGTCGGGAAAAATATTGTCGCCGAATATCGTTGATTCCAATATGTATTTTTATTTAAAAACTTTTAACGGAGGCGGGATCATGACTTAGAACAAGAATTTTAAAAGGGCGCTTGTCGTCCGTCTGGGCCTGCCGGCCGCGCTTTCCTGATTTTTCGTCGGCCGCTCCGCCCTGGCCCAGCCCGACCCTCCCAGAATGCTGGCCAAGGCCGCGGGCGCGGCGGGGATCTTTTGCGGCTGCTTTCCCTCTGAATCCGGAGACAGCGCCGGCGGGATCTCAATTCAGACCAACACCGACTGTTACTATCTCAATCTTGACATGGCGGGCTCGCGGGAGGAATTTGACCGGATCACCGACGCGCCGGTCGGAACCCCCGTCACCTACGGCTTCCAAGTTACGGAATACTACAACGAACTTGCCGACGGGAGACTGACCTGGGTTTTTGTCGACAACGTCGAGCCCTTCGGACCGGCGCATCCCAGCCTCTGCCGTCCCGAGGCGGAATAACCTCCGGGAGGCGACGACGGACGCGGGGCGGGGGGAGCCGCCGGTTTCTTCCCGTCCCGGCGAGACCGCGCGTCTTCCGCCATAATTTTACCCGCCCGTCAGTCGGTCAGTCGGTCCGTCCCGTCGAACGAATCCTCCCGAACGCCCCTTAAATCACCCAGTCCCAGAACTCGTCCTGCAGGGTCTCCGGCGCCGGCTCGTCCCTCTTGTCGAACATGAATTTCAGCTCGGTGTTCTTGACGCTGACCTTGGTCTTCTCCGGGATGCTCCTGGTGATGAAGGCGTTGGAGCCGATGACGACGCCCTCGCCGACAACGGTGGCCCCGCCCAGGATGGAGGCCCCGGAGTAGATGGTCACGTGGTCCTCGATGGTCGGGTGGCGCTTGACCCCGTCCAAAAGGTGGCCGCCCCGGGTGGAGAGGGCGCCCAGGGTCACCCCCTGGTACATTTTCACGTGGTTGCCGATGACCGTGGTCTCGCCGATGACGATGCCCGTCCCGTGGTCGATGAAAAAATGGTGGCCGATGGTCGCCCCCGGGTGGATGTCGATGCCGGTCTGGTTGTGGGCGTGCTCGGTCATCATCCTGGGGATGAGGGGGACGCCCAGAAGATACAGCTCGTGGGCCAGCCTGTTGACCGTGATGGCGAAGACGCCCGGGTAGGAGAGGATGATCTCGTCATGGTTGAAGGCGGCCGGGTCCCCGTCGTAGGCGGCCTCGACGTCCGCGGCCAGGAGGTTCCTGACGGAGGGCAGCCGCTCCAGGAAGGAGTTGATGACGACGGGGGCGCCGGAAATTTTTTTGGCCGCCTGCTGCTGCCGGAAGGCCCGTTCCGTCTGCTTGGTCAGGTCGTGGCGGACGGACTCCAGGAGGTCCCCGACATGGTAGGCCAGGGAGTCCTGCCGGACGGGCTTCTGGCTGAAGAACCCCGGGAAGACCAGGGCCTGCAGCTTGTGGACGACCTCGATGACGGCCTCCCGGTTGATCTGGTCGGAGACCCCGACCTTGATGAGGCGCCCGTGCTCCCTGTAGTTGGCCAGGACCGACTCCACCAGCTTGGCGAGCCCGTCCGTCTCGGTTTTCTTGGTCATCTCCCACCTCCGCGCCCGGCCGGCCGTCCCTCCGGCGGGCGTCCAAAATTTGGGGGCGCCGGCCGGGGGCCGCGGCGTTTTCGGGCTTGCGCGCTTTCTGAAATATTTTTCCGGCGCCAAAAAAAAAAGAAGGCGGGGCGACCAAACGAGTCGCCCCGCCTTCAGTGATTCTGATCGGCGGTCCGGAACCTTGGTATTTATTTATCAGTTTGACGTCCCCTTGTCAAGCGTCCGACGGCCTTCCGGCCCCCCGTTCCGGGGCCCGTTCGGCTTCGTCCGTGGGCGGGGGCGGGCGGTCGAAATTGCGGCCGCCGGCAGGGGGTCGTTAATTGCGGAAAAAAAGATCCTCGGGGTCGTAGTCCGCCAACCACTCGAGGTCGGGGTCGTTCTCGGGGTCCTCGCTGGCCTCCAGGCGGCTGCAAATTTCGGCGTAGCCCCAGGCGCCCCCGCAGTCCTCCGGCGGGCAGGCCCTGGCCCCGTCCAGGATCAGGTCGGGGGACTCTTTCGGCCCGGGGTCGTAGTCGGGATTCAGGACTTTGATGACGTGGCGCCAGTTGTCGCCGAAGTCGTAAGTGTAGAAAATCTTGTCGCCCTTGTTCCGGGCCACCTCCCCCAGGGTGTGCTCGCGCTCGGGCAGGTCGTTGCAACTCCACATATCCAGGTCGAGGTTCCTGTAGACCTGCCCGTTGGCCTCGAACTCGTGGGGATGGCCGTTGGACCAGCCCATGACGCTTTGAATCACACCGTGCAGCTTGCTCAGCGTGGTTTCCGAACTCGAGTAAAATTTTCTCCAGATGAGGGGCCTGATGCGCGCGAGCTCGATTTTGAGCAGAATTGTTCTCGGCCCCGGCTCGGGAGGCTTTCCGGCCGGCGCGGGTTTTTTGGGAGGCGCGGGTTTTTTGGGAGGCGCCGGCTTTTTGGCCTCCGCGGGTTTTTTGGGAGGCGCCGGCTTTTTGGCCTCCGCGGGCTTTTTGGGCTTCGCCGGTTCTTTTTTTCCTGTGCCGGACATTTTTATCTCTCCTTTGACAACGCGTGTTGGCGGCCGACATCCGGGCGGAAGGCCAGGCCGCTAGATTTTTTTCCAATAGGGGTCGTAGGTTTCGAGCAGACCCCGGCAATATTTGTCGTAGCCGGCGACGCCCCAGCAGCTCTCGGGCGGGCATTCCCCGGACCCCTCCAGGGCGTGTCCGTGCCGCTCGACCTTCGCGGGGTCGTATTGGTCGTCCACGACCGTCACCTCGTGGCGCCAGTTGGCGCTGAAGTCATATATGTAGACAAGCTTGTCGCCCTTGTTCGGGGCCGCCTCCCCCAGGGTGTGCTCGAATTCCACCAGGACGTCGTCCCCCTTCCATTCGCTCGGGTTCCCGTATTCGACCCCGCCCGCCTCGAAGGAATGGGAATGGACGTTCGACCAGCCCATGGCTCTTTGCAGAATGTCGTGCAGCGCGTTGAGCGTGATGTTCGCCCTGACGAAAAATTGTCGCCAGATGACGGGCTTGATGCCGAGGAGCTCGACTTTGACCAGATAATAGACCTGCATGCTCAAAGCCTTGATGCCGGCAGACCCGGACTCGTCGGCTTCCGCCGCTTCCTCGAGATCGTCGAGCTCCTCCGTTTCCTCGAGATCTTCCGACTCGTCGAACTCCATGTCTTCCGGGGACTCGTCGGGCTCCGTCGTGTCGGTTTCGGTCATTTCTCATGTTCCCTTGCGGAGGAAGGAATAAGGGACGGGCGGCGGAAATCCCGGCCGGCGTCGCGGAGGTCGGGGCCGGGGGCTTGGCCGCGGGGCTCGACTCCGCTCGGGCGGCGCCTCGGCGGCTGTCCTGATTTGATTTCCCGGGGTCCGGTCGAAATCGCGCGGCGAGGGGGCGTCGGAGCCGGTACGAAATCACCTTTAGCCAAAAAATAATCCAAATACAAAAAGATGTCAACCGACCCGGCGCGCGCCCCGTCTTCGGAGGACAAATCGTCCCAAACGCGGTTGGTAAAATTCAAACAACGGCGTCCCGGTCGTTCTCCCGGGTCTCCCGGGTCTTTTCCCCGCCTTGGCCCGCCTTTTTCCGGATTTTTTTTTCCGCCCCCCGCCCCTCGTCCCGCGCCTCCGGCTTCCTCTTGATCGCTCTTATTTCTCCTTGTTCCGCGCCGCGATATTGCCTCCTCCTCCTTCTTTTCTTTTTTTTCGTTCCCGGCGACGAGGACCCTCTTCCGATCTCCGGCGGCCGCGACATGGGTCCGGCGCCTGTTTTAAGGCTGAGTTCCCGGAAATGTAACCAAAAAGTATGTATATGGATAATAATTATAGACATTGACAAACTATTATAGACATACTATAATTTTTCGTGACTTTAGAGCTTTTACGGCTCTTTAGATAATAACATGCCTGTTTTAGCCATTTTTAAGCTAATGTTGGTCAAGTAAGCAGATTGTGGTCGACCAATTATTAAGCCGCCACCCTAACGTTCCGTTAGGCGCCACCCGTCGTCGGTCGTCATGGTCGGACGCGCCAGCCGGGGTGGTTTTTATCCGCCCGGGCCGGAACCGGCGGGTCTTTTGTCCCTAAAATCCAAGCGGGGGCGCGCGGGGATTCCGGGAGGCGGCATGCCTGTCATGACCCGCCGTCCCCGCGTCCGCCCCCTCCAATATGGACGCGGGCCCGGCGGGCCCCGGAGGAATCGCCACAGTGAACAGCTTTGAAAGCGGCAAGCGGCCGGGCTTCTCCGGACGGCCGGACGCCCTCGGGCAAGCCGGCGGCCGGGACGAGCAGGCCCTGGTCTCCGAGCCAGTCGTCGTTTTGAACCCGGCGGGCATCCATGCGAGGCCGGCCGCCGCGCTGGCCGGCCGGGCCCGCCTCTTCGACTCCGAGGTCCTGCTGGTCAAAGACGGGCGCGAGGCCGACGCCAAGAGCGTGGTCGAGCTGATGGGGCTGGCGGCCCGGCAGCACGACAAGGTGGTCCTGCGGGCCGCCGGGGACGACGCCGCCGAGGTTTTGTCCGCCCTGGTCCCCTTCCTGCGCTCGGGTCTGGGCGAGAGCCCCCGCCCGGCCAGGCCCGGCGTCCCCCCGGCCGGGGCGGCGGCGGCCGGGCTCCGGCGGGGGAGGGCCCGGGCCGAGGAGCCGCGCCAGGCCGCGCGGGAGGCCTCCACCCTGGACGGGCGGAGGATCCGGGTGGCCGCCGACATCCGGGGCCCGGCCGAGGCCGGGGAGGTGCCCGCCCTGGGCGGGGACGGGGCGGGCCTGATGAGAGGCGAGCTCTTATTTTTTTGGGGGGGCCCCGGCGAGGCCGAGCAGGCGGCCGCCTACGCCGCGGTGGCCAGGATCATGGGCCCGGGCCGGACCCTGGCGGTGCGCGCCCCGGACGCGGGCGGGGGCGGGCCCCCGGCCCGCCGGAGCGCCCCGCCGGAGAACAACCCTCCTTTGGGCCCGCGGGGCGTCAGGCCGAACATGCCGGGGACCGGGCTCTTCCGGGCCCAGGCCAGGGCCGTCATGGCCGCCGCCCGGCTCACCAGGCTGCGCGTCATGCTCCCCATGGTCTCGTCCGTCAAGGAGCTCAGGCGGGCCAAGGAGATCCTGCTGGAGGAAAAGGAGAGGACGGGCGTCGCCGCGGACGTCAAGGTCGGCGTCATGGTCGAGGCGCCCTCGGCGGCCCTTTTGTCCGAGGGCCTGGCCCGGGAGGCGGACTTCTTCACCATCGGCGCCAACGACCTGGCCCGGCACACCCTGGCCGTCGACCGCGGGCGCCAGGGGCCGGCCCGCATGGCCGACGTCCTGCACCCGGCCGTCCTGAAGCTCGTCGAGCTGACCGTGCGCGGGGCCCACAACCACGGCAAGTGGGTGGGCGTCTGCGGCGTCCTGGCCTCGGAGATCCTGGCCGTCCCGCTCCTGATCGGCCTGGGCGTCGACGAGCTCTCCGTCGGGGCCCCCTCCATCCCCGCGGTCAAGGCGGCCGTGCGCCGCCAAAACCTGGCCGCCTGCCGCTCGCTGGCCAACGCCGCCCTGGGCATGCCGACGGCCGAGGACGTCGGGGCCGAGCTCAAAAACCACGACGACCGCGTCAGCCCCGGGGGCGGGCCGGTCCGGCCCCGGGCGGGCGGGCGGACGGAGTCGGGCCGAGGCCCGGAGGACGGCTGAAAATATAGGCGCCGCGGGAAGTTATGATTAGTGTCGTAACAAAATTGGTAAAATATGGTTATAAATATGCATGCGTGATGTCTGTTCTAAAATAAGAACAACAATAGTTTCCAAAGATGCGTCCATTCCGACGCTTTCAGCCCTTGTTTTGCGCGTCAAAAAAAAGCAAAATATCATGTCCGAACGATTGTTCGGCAGCCCGGACTGAACGGGCGCGCCGGGCCCCGTCGGGAGCGCCTCGCGAGCCCTTCGGGAGCCGTCGCGGCCCGGGTCGGCCCCGCCGGCCTCCGTCGGCCGCCGGCGACGGCAAAAAAACAGTCGGGCCCGACAAGTCCAACGTTAGGGAAATTTTTGTTCGCTAGATTAAGTCGAGACGCAGTCGCTTGTTTAAAAATGTCAGTTAAGAAGGTTAAAATAATAGTTTGACAAATTCTTCAGACATTGACAAGTGCCTACTAAGGCTATAGAATTTACTCGCTCCAGTTGTTTTAACTTCTTTTGCTTCCGTCGCTGATGTTAATTGATTTTTAATTTTGACGATTTGTTAATAATTTTTGAGAGAAATTAGGCAAATAATTATTTAAAATTTTCCTTAAAGTATTAAATTAGTGTCATTTGATATTTAAATTATTGTTTCGCTTAAAAAAGTTCTGTCGTCTTCGTAAAAATTTTATATTTGTTGACCGGCGGCCGGCCCCGGCCCCGTTCCGGGCCGCGTGCGGGCGGGACGACGGGCGGCCGGGCCGCGAGACCGACGCCTTAATTTTCGCGCGCCAGGCCGGGGGTTCCCACGGTCGCCAGACGAACGTTTGATTAGCGCCGCTCCCTTTCCCCAGAGGAGGCCTCCATGCCAGATGTTTCCGGGCGGGCCAGCCTGTCCCTTATTTTGCAATCCCCCCTGTCGGGACCCATAGTGGCTTTGGAAAAAGTCCCCGACCCCACCTTCGCCCAGAAGATGGTGGGCGACGGCGTGGCCGTGGACCCCGTCTCCGACGTCCTCCTGTCCCCCTGCCACGGCCGGGTCACCCAGCTGCACAGCTCCCGCCACGCCCTGACCGTCACCACCCCCCAGGACGTGGAGGTGCTCATGCACATCGGCCTCGACACGGTGGCCCTGAAAGGCCGGGGCTTCGCGGCCAAGGTCGCCGAGGGCGACGTCGTCAAGCCCGGCGACCCCCTGATCGAGTTCGACCTGAAGTTCCTGGCCCGCAACGCCGCGAGCCTCCTGACCATGATCGTCGTCACCAACGGGGACCTGGTCGCCGAGTTCAGGCCGGCCTCGGGCGTCGCCGTGGCCGGAAAGACCCACCTTTTGGAGCTGAAGCTCGGCCCCGCGGCCAGGAAGCCGCCGCCGGGCGAGAGCGGCCTGACCGCGGGCTCGGAGCCGATCGTCATTCTCAACCCGGCGGGCATCCACGCCCGTCCCGCCGCCGTGCTGGTCAACAAGGCCAAGTCGTTCTCGTCGGACATCCGGCTGGTTCGGGAGGACGCCCCCGACAAGACGGCCAACGCCAAGAGCGTGGTCGCCGTCATGGGCCTCGAGGTCAGGCAGCACGACAAGGTGCTGGTCAGAGCCCAGGGCCCCGACGCCGAGGCGGCCCTGGCGGCGTTGGTGCCGCTCATTTCCTCCGGCATGGGCGAGAGCCTGCACGCCATCCCCAAGGGAAAAAAGCCCGGGCCCCCCGAGGCCCCGCCGCTGAAGCCCCCGAGGCCCGTCTCCCCGGACAAGAACGTCCTGCTGGGCGTCCCGGCCTCCCCGGGCCTGGTCGCGGGCCGGGTCTTTCAGCTCAGGCGCGAGGAGGCGGAGATCCCGGAGTTCGGGGAGGGCTTCGCCAACGAGAACCAGAAGCTGCTGGCCGCCATCTCCCAAGCCCAGGCCGAGCTCGCCGAGCTCCAGGAGAGGATGCGCGGGAGGGCCGACCCCGACAAGGCGGCCATCTTCGCCGCCCACCAGGAGCTCCTGGAGGACCCCGAGATGATCGAGGGCGCGAGAAAGGCCCTGAGGCAGGGCAAAAGCGCCGCCTTCGGCTGGAACCTCTCCTTCGCCGCCCAGGCGGCCGGCCTGGCCGGGCTCAACAACGAGCTTCTGGCCGGACGGGCCAACGACATCAGGGACGTGGGGCGGAGGGTGCTGCGGCATCTGACCGGCGCCGAGAAGCCCGAAATCGAGGCCTTCAAGGACGCCGTCCTGGTGGCCGAGGACCTGACCCCCTCGGACGCCGCCAGCCTGGACAAGACCAAGGTGGTGGGCTTCTGCACCACCGGCGGCAGCGCCACCTCGCACGCCTCGATCCTGGCCCGCTCCATGGCCATCCCCGCCGTGGCCGCCGTCGACCCGCGGGCCCTGTCGCTGCCGGACGGGACGCCCGTGGTCCTGGACGGCGACAAGGGGGAGCTGCGGCTCGCCCCCAGCGCCGGGGAGACGGCCGAGATCCAGGAGAGGCAGAGGCGGGCGGCCGCCGTCAGGGCCGTGGAGCTGGCCGCCGCCGCCGAGCCCGCCGTGACCAGGGACGGGCACCGGGTCAAGGTGGTCGGGAACATCGGGGGCGTGGCCGACGCCGAGGAGGTGCCCAGGCTGGGCGGCGAGGGCGTGGGCCTTCTGCGCTCCGAGTTTTTGTTCCTGCAGAGGGCCGAGGCCCCCTCCGAGGGGGAGCAGGAGTCCATGTACGCGGCCATCGCCAAGGCCCTGGGACCCGGGCGGGACCTGGTGGTGCGCACCCTGGACGTGGGCGGCGACAAGCCCCTGGCCTACCTGCCCATGCCCCCGGAGGTCAACCCCTTCCTGGGGGTCAGGGGCATCAGGCTGAACATGCTGGGCGCCGGCTTGTTCAGGTCCCAGGTCCGGGCCATCCTCAAGTCCGCGGGCCTGGCCAGGCTGCACATCATGTTCCCCATGGTCTCCTCCGTCGTCGAGCTCCGGGACTCCAAGGCCATCATTCTCGAGGAGATGGGGAGGCTGAAGATCGCCGACCCCGTCAAGGTGGGCATCATGGTCGAGGTGCCCGCGGCGGCCGTCTCGGCCGAGGGGCTGGCCCGGGAGGCCGACTTCTTCTCCATCGGCACCAACGACCTGACCCAGTACACCCTGGCCATCGACCGCGGGCACCCGAGGCTGGCCCATCTGGCCGACGCCCTGCACCCGTCGGTTTTGAAGCTCATCGAGACCACGGTGGAGGGCGCCCACAAGCACGGGCGCTGGGTGGGGGTCTGCGGGGGCCTGGCCTCCGAGATCCTGGCCGCGCCGGTCCTGGTCGGCCTGGGGGTGGACGAGCTCTCCGTCAGCGTCTCCTCCATCCCGGCGGTCAAGGCGGCGGTCAGGAGGCAGTCGCTGCCGGCCTGCCGCGCCCTGGCGACGGAGCTTTTGTCCCTGCTGACCGCCGGTGAAGTGCGGCAAAGACTCGCGGCCTTCGCCGCCGAAAGCGCCAAGGGGGGGAGCGATGTTTAAAAATTTTTCCGGCAGCATGCAGCAGCTGGGCAAGTCCCTGATGATGCCCGTGGCCATCCTGCCGGTCGCGGGGATACTTTTGGGCGTGGGCTCGTCGAACTTCGGCTGGCTGCCGACCATCGTCAGCCAGATCATGCAGGCGGGCGGCAGCGTCATCTTCGGGAACCTGGCCCTCATTTTCGCCGTCGGCGTGGCCCTGGGCTTCACCAAGAACGACGGGGTCGCGGCCGTCTCGGCCGTGGTCGGCTACTTCGTCATGGTGGCCACCATGGGCAGCATGGGCGTCTACGCGCTCGACCTAAGCCCCGACCCGGCGGCCGGCGAGCTGCGCATGGTCATGGGCATCCCCACCATCGACGTGGGGGTCTTCGGCGGCATCATCAGCGGCCTCGTCGCCGCCTCCATGTTCAACCGCTACTACCGGATCGAGCTGCCGGCCTACCTGGCCTTCTTCGCCGGGAAACGCTTCGTGCCCATCGCCACCGGCTTCGCCTCCATCGTCCTGGGCGTCGCGCTGAGCTTCATCTGGCCCTCGGTCCAGGAGAAGATCTTGATTTTCTCCAACTGGGCGGCCTACTCCGACACAATCAAGGCCGGGGCCCTCTACGGCCTGGTGGAGAGGCTTCTGCTGCCCTTCGGCCTTCAGCACGCCTGGAACGTGCCCTTCTTCTTCGAGATGGGCTCGTACACCCCGCCGGCCGAGGTGGCCGGGGTGGCGGCCCAGGCCGTCCACGGCGACATCAACCGCTTCTTCGCCGGCGACCCCACGGCCGGGATTTTGGGCGGCGGCTTTTTGATCAAGATGTGGGGCCTCCCGGCGGCGGCCGTCGCCATGTGGCACTCCGCCAGGCCCGAGAACAGGGTCAGGGTGGGCGCCATCATGGTCTCGGCGGCCCTGACCTCGGTTCTGACCGGCATCACCGAGCCCATCGAGTTCTCCTTCATGTTCGTGGCCCCGTTTTTATACGTGGCCCACGCCGTCGTCACCTCCTCGGCCTTCGCTCTTCTGAACTACCTGGGCGCGCACCTGGGCTACACCTTCTCCCAGGGGGGCATCGACCTCGGCCTCTACTGGAGCCTGGACACCAAGCCCTGGATCACCTTCATCCTGGGCCCGGGCTTCGCCGTTTTGTATTACGTCATGTTCCGCTTCATGATCAAGTTCTTCGACCTCAAAACCCCGGGCCGCGAGGAGGGCCGCTCCGAGGACCTGGAGGTCTCGGCGGCCGACATGCCCCGCCAGCTGGTCCTGGCCTTCGGCGGCAAGAGCAACATCGCCAACCTGGACGCCTGCATCACCAGGCTGCGGGTGACCGTGGACAAGCCCGAGCTGGTCGACTCCGGCCGGCTCAAGGAGCTGGGCGCCGCCGGCGTGGTGGAGTCGAGGCAGGCCGTGCAGGCCGTCTTCGGCACCAGGGCCGGCAACCTCATGACGGAGATGCAGGAGTACATGCGCGTCTCCGGGCATGAAGCGGAGCTTTCCGACAAGCAGAAGGAGGTCCTGGCCGGCCGCGCCGCCGACGAGGCCGCCCGCGAGGAGACGGTCCCCGACGCGCCCCCCGAGCAGGTCGCCGCCGTGCGCGCCGCTTTGGGCGGGCCCGCCAACATCCTGAGCGTCGAGCCTCTGGCCAAGACCAGGCTGGTGGCCGTCCTCAAGGACAAAAAGCTCCTGAACCTCGGCCTGGCCAAGGACGCGGTCTTCTCCGCCTACGTCCCCGAGGAGGGCGACGAGATCCATCTGTTGGTCGGGCTCCACCCCGAGCGCTTCCGCGGGCTCGCGGAGGACCCCAAGGCCAAAAAGTGAGGGCCGCGCCCCGGGACCGCCCCGGGGCGCCGTCGGACGGACAAGACCCGACGCCCGCTCCGGGCAAGCCCCGGGGCGGGTCGGGTCGGTCGGGGCCGCGGCCTATGCGGACGCGGGCGAAACGGCGCGGCTAGGCGGCCTCGCGGCCGTCGTCTCGCCGACCGGCCGGCCGATTATTCATCCGGCCTGCTGCCTGCTACCTACCTACCTACCTACCTACCTACCTACCTACTTCCTAACCATCCAACCATCCAACCATCCAACCATCCAACTATCCAACTATCCAATTATCCAATTATCCAATTAATCAATCATATTATTACCGCCCTCCTGGTGTTGAAAAGAGTCATGACGACCGGCCGCGTTATCTTCACAAGGTTCAAACCGACAATCTTTGGTTGGTTTTAACCGCCCGGAGACGGTTGTTTTTCTGTTGCATATTTGGGCCGGGGGGCTTAAAGTGAGGTAAAGTTAGTCGCGGCGGGGGCCGAAAATGGACGGCTAAGTCAGGCGGACCGGCCGGTCGTCGCAGGGGATGCGTCGGTATAAAACACAGGTAGACAACATATAATTATAGGTTAAAGATATGAAAATGTCTATGAAATGCAGTTTGCGGCTGTGTTTGGTCGTCGTCATGCTGCTCTTTTCGGGCGCCCCCGTCCAGGCAGAGACGCCCAACCTCTCCAAGCTGGGCGGCCTGGCCGAGAAGTATGTCGCCGCCTTGAACAAGTATCTCGCCGCCGACAACTCCCGCTCCTGGATTCCCTTCGTCTCCAGCGACAAGGACAAGGCCGGAAACGAGGTGAGGGGCTATCTGGACGAGGCCCTGGTGGTCCTGATGGACGACTCCCTGGTCAGGCTGAAAAACGACGTCAAAAAGCTCCAGGCCGAAAACAGGGCCCTCGAGGAGAAGAACACGCTTTTATGGCTGGACAAGAGCTCCGCCCCGACCAGCTCCAAGTTTTACGAGATCTGGAAGACCACGACCTCGGACATCGACGACAAAATTTCCGACAACAAGCGCCAGATCAATAGAAATAACAATCTGGTCGAGCAAAATATGGAAAAGATCCAGCGGGGGCTGGAGTCCGGCGGGATAGTCCTGACCAAGGAGCAGTTCGACGGGATCTTTCTCACCGTCTCCGGCGAGGACCAACTGGAGTCGATGGTCGTCTTGAAAAACCTCTACGCCCTGTCCGACGCCATCAAGGCGCTGATGGTCGAGTCGAACAACCTGATCGTCAGCAAAAAGTATTACGGGATATTTCTGCTGGCCACCGGGGCCCACCAGCACCAGCTGCAAAACAACCTCAAGGCCATCGACGACGACTACATCCCCAGAATCACCGACCTCCAGGCCCAAAACCGCCGGCTGATGGACGAGACCAGGGAGAAGGCGAGGACCAACCCCCAGTACCAGAGCAACCTTAACGCCCAGGAGACCACCGACCTGGTGGCCTCCAAATTCAAGGACCTGCTGGCCGCCCAGAGGGGCATCATCAGGGAGAGGATCGCCGCCCTGACCAACATCATCCAGTACACCGAGAACGCCTACAAGACGGTCAGCCTGGCCAGCAACATTTCCGACATCATGGACCGGTGCGTCAGCGACCTCCAGGACCTGCTGGCCATGCCGGTCCTGCCCCCCATGGCCGTGGAGAACAACCTGGAGCAGAAGTTCCTGGAAATCTCCGACATGCTGGCCTCCAAGGAGTAGCAGGCGGCCCGACGCCCTCGCTTCCGACAGCCGGGGCGACGGGGGGTTCTTTGGTCGGACTGTCATTTTGGGCGTGTTGTTTAAATGATCTTTCCTGACATCCCCAAAAAAGACGCGGAGGAATATCGTATGACTATTGTCGAGCCAGCAAAAGCAAAGAAAGATCCCGAGCTCTCCGAAGTAATCTTAGCTTCTGAAAGGCTTGCCGGCATGGCGGAGGGGTT
>JAISET010000240.1 GCA_031264015.1 Deltaproteobacteria bacterium
TTTTACAAAAATATCAAAAAAATTTAATTTTCAACTGTCTATAGAAGCAATTATTTACCATCGAAATCAAAAAACATCGTCCCCGACTTCTAATTTTGACTCCCAATAGGCCTCGGTTAAATTTAATTCTACAAATTCAATCGTTCAAAGCAGAAAAATATTGGCTTAAATTACTATCAATTATATCTTCGTCAGTTTCAACGGAATGGCCGTTTTGACGGAAACTGATTATCTTCTCCGCCGTCGTTATCTAAACATAAAACTTGGTTGAAAGGGCCAATTCCCAGTCTCTTCTTGAATTATATCCCCTCAGACATGAAGAAGCCGACAAACAGCCCGCTTTTTATTTGAACCTCTCCTTTTTTTCAAAAATTTTCCACTCCGTCCAAACAACACCCTCCAAAAATTTTAATTCAGACAAACCGCGCCGCATTTTTACTGGCGCAGGATCCATATTTATACTGCCGTGTCGCAACGATTATCATAATATCCGACCGTCGCGGACAAGGCGGCCTGGAGATGTTAATTCTAAAAAATGCTTGCCGGGCTTGACTTTTTAGCGTTCGATGATTTACCATCAAGCCGGAAAAAAAAGCCGGTGTTCACAATTGGCCTGGAATAACAATAACATCGAATGACAGTCTCAATATTGGTAAGGGCGATAGACAATATGCCGCAAGCAGACAACGAGAAATAGAAATTTGCAATTTTAGTGTTCAGACCGACGACGACGACTAAAGTTGCCGTCCTTCGCAGACTAAATGACATTCAAAAAATTCCCGGCGTTTCCAAAATCTTCAGTCGACTGGGAAGCATTGTCTGGGAAACGAGACGAGGATTGAAAAAATTAAGGCGGGGCGAATTGATTTAATTTTGAGGAGGGACACGAAAGACAGGCCGGGGGGACGGATTTTTACAGCAGAACCGCCGGAGCCGGGCGGTTTTTGCCGTCCCGGCCCCCGCGCGGACATAATAAAAAAATTCTGTTTTTCGAAAGAATTCTTGAGTCGACGCCAAGCGGCTTTTTTAGGCGCCAGGGACGTCGAGGCCGTCTGTCCGTGACTGGCCGAACAGAAAAAAAACCTCCGGCGCCGCCTGGCAGGCGGTCTAATCATCGGCTCTTTTGGCCGGAGTTTTCGGGGTGGCCCTGATGGCGGGAGTCCCGGCGCTTTCCCGTTTGGCGGGCGTCCCGGCCTTTTCCCGATTTGCGGGAAGCTGGGTCTTCTCGCGTCTGGCCGGGGGCTGCGCGGCTTTTTTGTCGGCCGGCGCGTCGGCCCGGCCTTTTTTCTCTGGCGCCGCCGCCTTCGGCTTGACCGCCGGCAGGCCTGCCTCGGCCCTCTTTTTCGGGGCGGCGGCCTTCTGCCTGACCGCCGGCGCCGTCGCCTTGGCCCTCCGGGCCGGGACTCCCGCCCCGGCCCTTTCGGCCGGAACCGGCGGGCTCTTCCCGGCCGTCGTTTCCTTTTCCGCCGTCGCGCCGGACCCGGCGTCCGCCGCGGCCTTTTTTGAACCAGGCATGCTCGCCTCCTTTTCTTGAGCGAATCTTTTTGTCGAGCGAAAAAAAAGTCGCCGTCATCCGCGAGGACCCGACGAACAATGTCACGACTCCCTCGGAAAAACCTTGGCGCGACCTTCCGCGCCTCTCCCCCGCCAAGACCCCCCGGCACCTCCGACCATCGGCGAACCTCCCGAAACACTTCAGCTTTTTTTGACGAGTTGACGTGTTTTTACATCAATCTCCGTCGGAGCCCGCCGGAATGCTGTCGCTCATGGTCGGAGTTTTCCGTCATGGCCGGAATGAAGAGGCCGGAATAAGGCGACCGGGAAATCAGGCCGCCGTCAGCTTTTGCCGGTCCCGGCCGCCGGCTCGTCGACGAAGTGGGCCTTCAGGACGTCCAGAATCTTCTCCCTGGTCCCCGGGGCGTAGGCGCCGTTGAGTAAAATCACGAAGGACAAGGGCTCGTCGGGGCGGTCGGGCCTGGTGATGTAGCCGACCAGGGTCTGGATGTCGATCATGGTGCCGGTCTTGTAGAAAACAGAACCGTCCTTGCTGGTCCTGGTCAGAAAGCGGTTGGGCTCGAAAACGGTCAAAACCTCGAGCATCTGCCTCGCGGAAATAAAATTATTGCGACTTAAACCGCTGCCCTCGACCAAGACTAACTTCGACAAACCCTGGCGGTCCAGATAATCGAGCACCGCCATGCGGCCTTTCTCGACGGTGGCCGGGGCCCCGTAGGCCTCGGCGCCCATGATTAAAAACAGCTGGTTGGTCATGAAATTGTTGGAGTGCTCCAAGAGATCTACCAGCATCTGCTCCAGGCTGCGGCTGTTGACGTGGGAATAAAGGGGGGTGGCGTCATCCGGAAGAACGCCGCCCAAAACGACCTCGCCGGTCACCTCCACGCCCGCCTTCTCCAGCAGCCCCCTGATGTGGAGGCCAGATTGTTCCTCGGCCATCTGCGGGCTTTCGGAAATGTTCAGGCGATATTCGCCGGCCCTCATGCTCTTCTTTTTCGGCTTGTTCTTCTCCGCGAGATCGGCGGTGATGCTGGTCACCGGCGTGCAGGCGTTCGATTCAACTACCCGCCCTTGTTTGTCGATAAGGAAGTTGACGGTGTTGAAATTTACTCCGAGGGCGCCGTTGAAGGCGTCGTATGGGTTGACGGTGTGGGTGGTTCCGTCGAGGACCAGGCCCGGCTCGAAGTAGGAAGTGTCGAGATGAATGTTCCCGATCTTCCTGAGCCCCAGCCCGACCAGCGCGTCCACCGCCCGGCAGAGCTCCTCGGAGACCAGGAAAGGGTCGCCGTAGCCCTTGACCCACAGGCCGCCCTCGTCGTCCAGGGCGAAGTCGGTCTGAAAACGATAGTCCGCCCCGAGAATGTCCATGGAGGCCGCGGCCGTCACCAGCTTCAGAATGGACGCCGGGACGTACATCTTGTCGGGGTTGAGGGAGTAGAGCTCCTTGGGCTCGTTCTTCCCGGCGTGGTTGTCCATGACCATGACCGCCCCGGCGCCCGCCAGCTTGACGACGTTTTCCGGCCAGGGCAGCTTGGCCGTCTCGTCGAGAATACTGGCCGCCTGGTTTTTCTTGCCGCTCGTCCGCCGTCTGGCGGGGGGCTTCTTGTTTTGCTGCTGCTGGCCCTTTTTCCGGCCGGCCTGATTCGCCGCTGTCAAGACCTGGCCGCTCGCGGCCGCTGTTCCGGTGACCTTTTTTGAAGCGCCGGCCCCCTGGGCCGAAGCGGGGATACTTGTCCCCGCGGCCAGGAGGACCGCGAAAACGGTTGCCACCAGGAGACGAAAATGACCTTTGCCTCCGTTGCTACCTATGACCATGCCTTCCATGCTCCATCTCGTAGGGGTGTCGTTTGGATTTTGGCCGCCTTTCTCCTCTGCCTCGCTCTTCTGGCCTCCGGATGCGGCATCCTAAGCTCCGGACCCAAGAGAAGCGGCAAGTCCTACGTCATCAACGGCCAGCGCTATTACATTCTGGCCACCTCCGACGGGTATAAGGAGAAAGGACTGGCCTCGTGGTACGGCGAGCCCTTCCACGGCCGCAAGACGGCCAGCGGGGAGGTCTACAACATGTACGAGTTCTCCGCCGCCCACAAGACCCTGCCGCTGCAGACCTGGGTCGAGGTCAAGAACCTGAAGACCAATCAGAAGATGTACCTCAGGATCAACGACCGCGGACCCTTCATCGACGGCAGGATCATCGACCTGAGCCGGGCCGCCGCCATCGAGCTGGGCGTCCATCGGCCGGGCGTGGTCCAGGTCCTGGTGACCGCCGTGCCCAAGGACCAGGCCAGACGTCTGGCGGCGGCCAGGCAGAGGAAGGCCTCCAGGCGCGCCGTCAGCCCCGTCGCCTCCCTGAAGTAGCCGCCGCGGCCTGACGGCGGGAAGCCTTCAGGCCCCGCGCCGGAGGCCCGTCGACCGGCTGAAAACCAGGGAAGGAGCGCTCTTCCCGGGAACAAACCTCGAGCCGGCGCCAAGACCGACCTCAGGGCGCCGGACCGACAAAGCCAGAAAGGCCGGCCGGCGTAAAAGAGAAAAAACTTCAACCGAACAAGAACTTGAATCAAACTCTTCCGTCAAACCAAGGCCGGGGACAATTTGGAGCCGGCCTGAAAACCGAAGAAAACCAAGAGAACCGAAGCAAAAAAAGAGCCAAAAAACCGGGGCCAGCTCCGGACAAAAGGAGCCGAACATCAGCGGGCGCCCGAGCCGAACCTAACGGGACGGTCAAACCGGGACGCCTAAGGAAAAAGAGATCTTCCATTCTTGACAACGAGGCCCTGCTCGCCTATATTTACAACAAAATACGGCCTCAAATCAAGAAGCGGCAGGGAAGACACATCTCTTTATGACCACAAAAGACCACATCGGCGAGGCGGCGCTGGTCATCCGCCAGGAGGCCGAGAGCCTGGAAAAGCTGGCCCTGAGCCTGGGCGAGTCCTTCAACCTGGCCGTGGAGGCCATTTTAAAAATTGACGGCCGCGTGGCCGCGACGGGCATGGGCAAGAGCGGCCACATCGCCAGGAAAGTGGCGGCCACCCTCTCCTCCACCGGCACCCCCTCCTTCTTCATCCACCCCGCCGAGGCCGGACACGGGGACCTGGGCATGCTGGCCCCGGGCCGGGACCTCCTGCTGGCCTTCTCCAACTCCGGCCAGACGGCCGAGCTGGCCACCCTCCTGCAATACTGCGCCCGCTCGGGAATCAAGATTCTGGGCGTCACCAAGGACCCCGACAGCCTGCTGGGCCGCCACTCCGACTTTATCGTCCCCCTCCCCGACATCTCCGAGGCCTGCCCCCTGGGCTGCGCCCCCACCACCTCCACCACCATGATGCTGGCCCTGGGCGACGCCTTCGCCCTGAGCCTCCTCTCGGCCAGGGGCTTCACCCTGGAGGACTTCCACCAGTACCACCCCGGCGGCAAGCTGGGCAGCCGCCTGACCTCGCTCGAGGACCTCATGCACGCGGGACAGGAGATGCCCCTGGCCGCCCCCGGCGACAACATGACCGAGGCCCTCTTCGTCATGACCAGCAGACGCCTGGGCTGCCTGGGGGTCGCGGAGGGCGGAAAACTGGTCGGCATGATCACCGACGGCGACCTCAGGCGCCACATGGGCCCCCGCCTCCTGGAGGCCAAGTGCTCCGAGATCATGACCAAAAACCCGACTTTTTTCCGGCCGGGCGACATGGCCGCCAAAGCCCTGGCCGTCATGCAGGCCAAGAGCATCACCAACGCCTTCGTCCTCTCGCCCGACGGGGAGCCCCTGGGCGTCGTCCACATTCACGACCTCCTGGCCGCCGGGGTCGCCTAGGAGGCCGGGGTCCCCAGGCTACGACGCCGGGGGAACCAAGACAGGATGCCGTCTTGACCAGGGACTGGAGACAATAATTAAAGGACGGGCAGCGCTAAGACAGGAACGTTATCAATAACAAACTTGGCTCATAACATAAAAAGAGAACAACAAACAATTTAAATATAATCCAAATTAAACATTTTGGCATTTTTTTTCAACCTGACAACAATCTTCCGAATTAAGACCAGCCCCTTGACCAAACAATGATGACAACAATATCAAACAAACAGCCGGCTGTCAACCGCCGAAGGGGAGACATTTGACGATGGAAACATCTTTTCTTTACCGCCTGAGCTCGGTACTGTCCGTCGCGATCACGGTCTACGTCTGGTTGATCATCATCAGGGTCCTTCTCACCTGGGTCCGCCCCAACGCCCAGACGCCGTTCATGCGCTATCTCTCCGCCGCCACCGACCCGGCCCTGATCCTGGCCGGGCGGCTGTTCCCGCTGCGCCTGGGCGGCCTGGACTTCTCGCCGGTCGTTTTGATCATCGTCCTAAACCTGGTCGGGGAGCTGCTCGTGGCCGTCCTGAGATGCCTGGCCCTCGGGATGCCCCTGACCTTCATCCCCCCGTACATGGGCCTCCGTCTCATCGCCATGCTCCAGGGGCTCGTCTATTTTCTCATCATCCTGATGATCGTCAGAATCGTCCTCAACATGGTCAAGGCCTCCCCCTACGGCGTCGTCTCCATGTTCATCTACGCCGCGACGGAGCCGCTTCTGGCCCCGCTGCGGCGCTGGTTTCCCTCCGCCCATGGCGCGCTGGACGTCAGGGCCATCGTCTTCACCGTCGCCGCCGTCCTGATCAACTACGTCGTCCTGGCCACCCTCTACGGAATACTCCAGCAGAGCGTCGTCGGCGCCGTCACCTCGGCCGCGGCCAGGGGCGCGTTCTAGGCCGCGGACCCGCCTAACCCCCGGAGAGACATGGCCCGGAAACAGCCCCAGACCCGGACGAAGCCCCCGGCCCCAACCCGGGCCGAGACCAGGCTGCCGATACGCCTGACCCCCAGGTCGAGCGGGGACCGCCTGGTCGGCCTGGAGGACGGGAGGCTAAAAATCAGCCTCTCCGCCCCTCCCGTCGACGGCAAGGCCAACCGGAGCCTGCTAAAATTTCTGGGGAAGCTCCTGGGCGTGGGCGCCACCACCCTGAGCATCTCCCAGGGGGAGGCCTCGAGAATGAAGACCGTCGTCGTCTCCGGGCTGGAGGAGGCCGAGGTCTGGAGCCGCCTGGAAAAACATCTGGGAGGGGGAGTTTGAGACCGGGGTTTTTTTTCAACCGACCAGCCCACCTTTCGGCGGTGCCGACATGACCGAGACCAAAATATTGCCGGCCCCGGCCCGCGGCGGGCGGCCGGACAAGGCCGTGGGCGGACCGGACCCCTCGGAGGCCAAGGAGCCCGTCTGGCGGGGCCTGAGAAGCCCCAACCAAAAACGATTCGGGGTCTTCTACTTTTTAAGAAGCGTCGCCGAAAAAATCGGCCTGCTGCCGGTCCTCGCGGAGTCGTTCCCGACGGAGTGGGGGCGGCTGTTCAACATCGCCGCCTTTCTGGCCGCCACGCCGAACTCCCTTCCCTTCTGCAGTTTCTGGACCGACGACGCGCTGACATTTCCAGGCGACATGTCGAAGCCCGCCGTGGACGGGCTGCTGTCCGACCTCGACCCGGGCCTCGCGGACAAGTTCCACCTGCTCTGGGCGGAGAGTCTCGGCGAGAAGAAATGCCTGGCCGCGGACCTCTCCTCCACCCCGCCCCACCGCGCGCTGCTCGCCTCCGAAAAATTCGCCTACCCGAGGACGGACGACAAACAGCCCCGGACGGGCATGCACATGGTGCTGGGCGACGAGTCGCTGACGCCGGTCTTTCTCGCGGCAAGCCTGGGCGAGCTGGAGGAGCGCGAGGCCGGGAAGCGGACCCTGACGGGCAGGATGTTTCCGGGCCGGTCAAGCCTGACCCTGGTGACTGGCGGGGCCTTCGACGGGCCGGACGGCGACAGGGCCTTGCTGAAGGAGCGCCTCCGCTCGGGAAACTTTATCGCCGCCGTCCCTTTCTCCAACCCCCTGGCCGCCGCGCAGCCGGAAAGACACGCCGGCTCGATCAGGACGCCCGCCAACCTTCTGGCGGCGCCGCCCGGAACATGGGCCGCGACTTTCGGCGTGACCCTGGGCGGGAACGACAAAGCCCGCCTGCATGTCTTTTATAACTCGGACAAGGCCGCGAGCGACGAGTACCTGGCTAATTTGAAAGTCAAAAACCTCCTGGAGCTGGCCCGAAATAACCCCGACGACATGCTGCACCTCGGCGAGTTCAAAAAGTGGCTGGACGTCATCAAAACCAACGCCGGGACGGTCACCGTCCGGACGAACATGGGCGAGCTGAAAAAGTCCCTGGCCCGCTCCGGCTGGCTGGTCGTGGCCACCAGCCGGGGAATCAAACCCGAAAAAGTGCTCTCGGCCCACAGGGCCCAGATGATTTTGGAACTGTATTTTCGCCGCCTGGCCTCGCAGCTGGATCTGCGCGTGGAGGCGAACACCAGGGAGACTTTGAGGAGCAAGATTTTTCTGGCTTTTCTGGCCCTGGCCCTGATCTCCAGCGTCGACAAAGTTCTGGCGGAAAATTCTCCCGATCCGAAATATTCCGCGAGCGAGGCCATCAATATTTTCGAGTCTCTCATAATGACAAGATATAAGGTGAACACAGTTTTGAACGATCTCACTCCGGCCCAGCATAATCTGTTGATGATGTTTGATCTTGACAAGCCGATTTTGGACCTGCCGACTGAATAATTGACTGGTCTGGCGACTAGTTAGTTAGTTAGTTAGTTAGTTAGTTAGTTAATTAGTTTGTTATCTAATTAATTAATTAATTAATTAGATGATGATGACGATGACGTTGATGACGATGACGATGATAACGTTGACGGTGAAGGCGACATTGATGATGACACAAATATCATTTTAATTTAACTTAAAAAATTGCCTGACGTCATTGTTCGACAAAACATCAAACAGGTTTGTCTAACTCCTTCAAAACCAAAACAGAAAAATCATTGGCGCCGGACGCGCGGTGGAGACCAGGATGGCCGATTTTCAACAACCCAGGTGGGCCCAGGAAATCCAAAAATACCTGTTCGTGAAGTCCCAGTTCGCCCTGTGGGGAAACATTAACGACATCTACGTCATCAAATCCGAGGGCGGGACGTCGTTCCAGCCCCTGGCCGACTCCCTGGTCAAGATCCTGCTCCCCCACAAATACGAACTGGTCATGGAGTTCACGCCTCTGACCGGCTTTCGGACCCTCCACGCGGCCAGGCAGGAGAACCGGGAGAAGGCCCCGCCGAAAACAGAGGGCGTCCTGACCCTCCAGGCCGCGGCCGATCTGTTGGAGAAAATCAGCAGGCCCGGGAGGCCCCTCTCGGCCACGCTTTTAAATTTCAGCTCGCGGCTTCCGGACATCTGCAAGCGCGACGTCGACGAGTTCTACTACCGGCTCTACCGTCTGTCCCTGGCCAGCCAGCCGGCCCTCCCGTCCGCGGCCCCGGAGGGGGGCGGCCAGAACTTCGCCCGCTACCACCTGCTCTTCTGGCTCCTGGACAAGGAGAACGACCTCCCGGCCTGGTACACCCTGGACAACCCCATGGTCCGCAACATCTCCATCCCCAAGCCGGACCACCAGACCAGGTCGCAGCTGGTGGAGCTCATCTCCCCCTCCATCGCCAGGTACGCCGACTTGGGCGCGGGGGGGCAGGAGGCCAAGAAGGCCCAGTTTCTGGACCAGACGGGCGGGCTTTTCTGCCGGGAGATCAACGACATCGCCAAGCTGACCAAGATCGAGGGCCTCGACTTCCTGACCATCGGCTCGGCCATCCGCCAGTATAAGATAGGCATCTCCGACAACCCCCGGAGCAAGCTGACGGCCTCCCCCGCCATCAGGCAGGCCGAGGAGACGATCTCCAAAAGGGTCATCGGCCAGCCCGCCGCCGTCAGGCAGGCCGCCGACGTGCTCAAAAGGGCCATCTTCAACCTCTCGGGCGCCCAGTTCTCGGCCTACTCCCAGCGGCCCAAGGGCGTCTTGTTTCTGGCCGGCCCCACCGGCGTCGGCAAGACGGAGCTCGCCAAGACCCTGGCCGAGATGATCTTCGGCTCGGCCACCAACTGCCTGCGCTTCGACATGAGCGAGTACGCCCAGGAGCACGCCAACCAGCGGCTGTTGGGGGCCCCTCCGGGCTACGTCGGCTACGACGGAGGCGGGCAGCTGACCAACGCCGTCAAGCAGACGCCGTTTTCGCTTATTTTGTTCGACGAGATCGAGAAGGGACACCAGAAGATCTGGGACATCTTCCTGCAGATCCTGGACGACGGGAGGCTCACTTCCGGGCGGGGCGAGACGGTATATTTCTCGGAGTCGCTTTTGGTTTTCACCAGCAACCTTGGCGTCTCCGAGGTGCCCAACGAGGCGACCTTCCAGGAGATGCAGGACATCTTCCTCGAGTCCATCGGTCATTTTTTCAAGTCGACCATCAACCGCCCGGAGATACTCAACCGAATCGGCAACAACATCGTCGTCTTCGACTTCATCAGACCCGACAACGCCGAGAAGATCTTCGCCAGGATGCTGGACCAGACAACCGAGAAGGTGAGGGAGGAGCACTCGATCGCCCTGGATATTTCCGGCGAGGTCAGGGACGCCTTGCAGAAAATCTGCTGCCGGGACCTCGCCATGGGCGGCCGGGGCATCGGCAACAACCTGGAGCAGTTCTTCGTCAACCCCCTGGCCCGGAGCCTGTTTGATTTCGGGGCCGAGAAGGGCGCCTCGCTGGCCGTCCGCAAAATCACCCTGGAGGACGACGTCTGCGGCCTTGAGCTGGCCATAAAGTCCTGAGGAAAATTACAGTGTTTAAGCGTCAAGGAAAAATAAGAACCGAGCGGTGAGGAGGCCCGGGTTTAAAAATCAAGGGATGGTCCGGGTTGGATGCTATTATGCTTGAATTTGTGGAAACTGGCAAAACCGACAGGCAAAGGAGTATTTCATGACCATGACAACGGATGCCGACAAACTGAAGGAGAAAACCGGGATACTTCTTGAAGAGATTGACAGGAATCAGTTTTTGTTGTCGCAATGCAAACCGCCGACTGATTTCGAAATCAAACAGACTGACAAATACAATCTCATACACAATACTTACTCTTCAAACTCGGTGGAGGGTAATTCATTTACCTTGATTGAAACATCGATGTGGCTGAGCGACGGCCTTACGGTCAACGGCAAGACCCGCAACGAGCTGCTAGAAGTGGAAGGCCACGGAAACGCCTTCAGAGACATGTTGAGGATCGCTCGCGAGAATTCCATCGACTATATCGCCAAAAACCTTTTAATCATAATCCAGGACTTACACTCCACCTTCTATAAACTGATTAATTCACAATACGCCGGCGTTTATCGCGATTTCGGAGCGCGTATCGAACAGGCCAGTTTCACGCCCCCAGGTCCAAACGAGCTTCTTGCGCGTATGGATAATTTCTGGAAATCTTTTCCAACGGACGTTGAAACGCTTCATCCGGTGCTTCTGGCGGCTTCCGCCCACCTGAAGCTCGCGCAGATCCACCCGTTTTGCGACGGTAACGGAAGGATTTCCAGACTTTTGATGAACCTGCTGTTAGTCAACGGAGGGTATCAGATAATCAATATCGACAAGGATATCAGATTCGATTATTACGCCGCTTTGGACAAGTCATGGACACAGGCTCCAGATAACAATTCGTTTCTCTGTTTTATCGCCGAACATGAGCTTAAAACTCAGAAATCTTATATGGAATTCTGCAAATATAGAGAGACATCGGCTCCTTACAAGAAGAATCCGAAAAGCCAGAAACCGTAGATTTTATTCCGCATTATCTGTTAGTTTAAAGCCTCGGTCGAGACCGCGGCGCCTGGCGGTTGACCGTTGTTGATTCGACCGTAAGGCGGCAGGCAAAAATAAACTTTTCAAAACAATTCAAAGGTGTTAGTATCATCCCAGGATTGATTCTTTAAGGAGTGAGTCATGGATACCGATGATTTAAAACAATATTTCTCTAACATGTGGCCTCACCTTAACGAGAGGCAGAGACGATTGTTCGCGGCTAACGAGGCTCAACGTCTTGGTCATGGTGGTATTACTGCTGTTAGTGAAATATGTGGCTTATCAAGGGTTACTATAACCAAAGGGATCAATGAATTAGGAGAAGACCCTCTTGAGGACAATAGAATCAGGATGCCTGGCTCTGGAAGACCAACCCTTGGTTCCTTAGATCCTACTCTAATACCCGATTTAAAAACTATCTTGGAAACAACGACTCGAGGCGATCCTGAGAGCCCCCTTCTTTGGACTTGCTTGAGTTCACGAGCTATAGCTGATTGTCTATCATCTCAAGGACATTCCGTGGGTTATCGCACGGTTGCTGGTTTGTGCAACGAGTTAGGATACAGCCTTCAGTCAAACAGAAAAATCCTTGAAGGAAAACAACAAGAAGATCGAGACGCTCAATTTTTATTTATAAATACCCAGGTAAAAAAAGCTTTGAAGCAGGGGCAACCAGTAATTTCAGTTGATACAAAGAAAAAAGAACTTGTGGGAAATTTTAAAAATGCAGGTCAAACTTTAAGAAAGAAAAATGACCCTATTAAAGTAAATATGCATGACTTTCATGATCCCAAAAATCCAAAAGCAGTTCCCTTTGGAATTTATGACATAGGTCATGACACAGGGTTCGTGAATGTTGGAACAGATCATGATACAGCAACTTTTGCCGTAGCTTCCATTCATGGATGGTGGAAGGATGTTGGTAAAAGTCATTATCCAAATTTGAAATATATTCAGATCACTGCCGATGGTGGTGGTTCGAACGGATATAGAATTAAATTATGGAAGTACGAACTTCAAAAGTTAGCTGATACATTGGGTATTCCTATCCATGTTTGTCATTTTCCCCCAGGAACTAGCAAGTGGAATAAGATTGAGCATAGATTATTTTCATTTATTTCATCAAATTGGAAAGGTCAACCGTTGCGTGATTTTGAAACTATAGTAAACCTTATTAGCCATACTTACACTGCAAGTGGCTTAAAGGTTGAGTGTAGGTTAGATCGCAGAAAATATAAGTTGGGGATCAAGATTTCTACCGACCAATTTAATTCTATAAACTTAAAAATGAATAAATTTCATGGCAAATGGAATTATATAATATGTAATCACAAAACGTAAATGTTATTTTTGCCCGCCGCCTAAACGTTGCCCGAAAACTCTCCAGGTTTTTCCCGGCGACCAGCATCACGGCGCGGTCGTCCAAGTTCGACAAGCGGAAGATGGAAAATCCCGAAATCAACGGAGTGGAATACCGGCGGGGCGGGCCCCAGGGGCATGAGGCGAAGGAGCGCCTTCTGGATAAGCGCGGACACAGGCGCCGGCACCGCGGAAAGGAGGACGCTCCCCCGGAGGCGGATCACATCCTTGCCAGGAGCGACGGAGGCCGCCCTGCCGGGTCTCCGACCTGACCCTGGCAGGCCGCGGTGGCGACCAGAAGAAAGGAAGCAGGCCCGGGGCTCCCGCGCGTCGAGGGCGGAGCCAACGGCAGGAGGCCCTTTTTTAGGGTTCGCCCCCTAATGATCACAGGCAATTAGCCATAACTCTCACATCTCGAAGCCCAAAATCTCCCTGGCGGCCAGCTCGTCGGCCTTAAGCTGCTCCACCAGCCGCGCCGGACCCTCGAAGCGGACCATGCCCCGCAGGTGGGCGACAAAGTCGATGTCCAGCCTCTCGCCGTAAAAATCATCCGAAAAATCAAATAAAAACGTCTCCACGGTCAGGTACCTGGCCCCGAAGGTGGGGTTCTGGCCGATGCTGGTCATGCCAGGCCGCGAGACCCCCCGCAGGGTCGCCCGCACGGCGTAGACGCCCGGCCCGGGGACGAGCTGGGCGACGTCGCCCAGATTGGCCGTGGGAAAGCCCAGGTCGCGGCCCCTGGCGGCCCCGGAGACCACCTCGCCGGAGAGGCGGTAGGGCCTGCCCAGAACCAGGGCGGCGCTGTCCACCAGGCCGATTTTTAACAGGGATCTCACGTGCGAGCTGGAGTAGTCCAGCTGGCCCCCCCCCACCTGGCGGCGGACCGGGGTCACGGCGACGCGCCTCCCCCTGGCCCACTGCCTGAGGGTCCCCAGACCCCCCTCGGCGTCGCGGCCGAACCTGAAGTCGGGGCCGATGACTATCTCCAGGGGGCTGAGCCTCGAGCCCACGGCCTCGTCCAGAAACTCGACGGCCGAGAGCCCCCGGAGCTTCTCGTCAAACTCCAGGCAGCCCAGACGGTCCAGGCCCATGGAGCCGAGGATCTCGACTTTCTGGTCGAAGGTGGTCAGGATTTCCGGGGCCGTGCCGGGGGAGAGGACGGCCATGGGATGGGGCTCGAAGGTGATGACCAGGGAGAGGGCGCCGCGCTTTTTCGCCCTGGCGACCACCTGGCCGATCAGATGCCGGTGGCCAAGGTGCAGGCCGTCGAAGACCCCGACGGTCATGACCACCCCGGGTTTCCCGTCCGCGGGCGCGCCCAGCCAGTCGCGCGTGACTAACATAGAGTTGACATACCAGAATTTAGCGCCTTGTGACCCCGAAAACGGGGCTGGTCAACGCCTCCCAAAAATAAAAAACGGCCCGGGGCGCCGTCGGAGACAAGGCCGGCCGCCTGACGCCGCCCCGCCCGAACATGGGGGGGGGCCGGGGGCCGGGGCGTCCAGCCGGCTACGAGACCAAAACGACGGGTTCGGAAGCAGGGCAAAGTATATCTTTGATCCGCCGGGCTGTCAACCCGAAAACCCTCCCCCCGGGCCGCCCGGCCGGGGTGACGACAACCCCGGCCGGAAATTGAGACAAAAAGCCCTCCCGCCCATAATTTATGAGACAAAAACATTAACATTGCTCCACTACTCCACTAAAAAAGTCTTGACTTTTTAAAAAATGTTTCTATCACCGAATTTTCATCCCCCATCTTTTTGATAAAATTCCATAATAATGCTAGCATATAAATCAAAACGGAAAGACTTCAAGTCGGGTGGGTTTGTTTGACCGACTCGCATAGCTTGACAGCTCAATTTTCAGCTGTCGCCAAGGCTTATCCAATGAACGAACCACATCCCAAGATATTCAACACCGTTGGGGCCTGCGTTCCAGCAGACCACTACATGCTCCCCGTCCTCCCGCGGCTTGATGTCAGCGACATGATCAAGGATAAGTTTTACTTTATACTTCATGCTCCCAGACAATCAGGAAAGACAACTTATATTGAAGCTTTGACTAATAAAATTAATGAAGAAGGCAATTATTACGCTCTTTATTGTGAACTTTCGCCATTAAGTGGCATAAAAGATGTTGAAGTGGCCGTGACACAGCTTGTCGATCAGGTTAACATTGGCTTAAGCTTTTCACAAGTCGAAGCGCTTAAGAAAAAGGCTGACACCTACGGCTCAATAACATCCGTCCGCGCTTTTGGCAGTAGAGTTAGGATATTGTTAAATGCCATTTGCAGAGATCTAGACAAAGAATTGATAGTTTTTTTTGACGAGGCGGATTGTCTAGGCGGACCGGCGCTCGTCACATTTTTGACCCAAATCAGAGCTGGTTACCTCGCGCGCCATCAGCCGAATATTGACTTCCCAAGATCCATGGCCTTGGTCGGCATGAGAGACATCAGGGACTATCTTGTCCAAGTCCGCCCAGATGAGGCGTCCACAGGCATAGCCAGCCCTTTCAACATAAAAAAAGAGTCGCTGACCTTGGCCAATTTTACTTGCGGCGAGATCCATGCCCTTTACAACCAGCACACCAAGGCCACAGGCCAAAAATTCACTGGCGAGGCCATACATCGCGCATGGCATTGGACCGAGGGCCAGCCTTGGCTAGCCAACGCCCTGGCCTACGAGATCGTGGTCAAGCAGCTTCAAAATGACTATTCGAAGACTGTCACCGACTCCAGTATAGACCAGGCGGCCGAGACCTTGATCCGACGCAGGGATACCCATATAGACTCGCTATTGGAGCGGCTCAAAGAACCCAGAGTAAGGCGCGTCATCGAACCGATCATCGTTGGCGATGATTTCTGGAATAACAAGGTTTCTGAAGACGATATAAGATACGCGGTTGATCTTGGACTTATTAAACAAGACAAAGATGGATTAGCCTCCCCTGCCAACCCCATCTACGGCGAAGTGATCATTCGGACCTTGACTCAGCGTCTTCAGACGATAGTTCCTAAAGAGCTGGTTAATCGCTGGACGGATGGCATTAAACTGGATATGACGGCTTTACTCAAGGGGTTTCAGCAATTTTGGCGAGAAAATTCTGAAATACTGGAGGCGCCCCACAACTATAAGGAGTCAACTCCACACTTGGTCTGCTTTGCGTTTTTACAGAGAGTTTTAAACGGAGAGGCGGAGTCTTTAACCAGCGAGTACGCCCTTGGTCGTCGCAGGTTGGACATTGATGCCAAGTACAAAGGCGTTTCCTATCCTGTGGAACTCAAAGTTAAACGTAAGGGACAGTTTTCAAAGAAAAAAGCTCAGGAAGCTTTGGATCAACTATGTTCATATATGGACAAGCTAGGGGCTGAGGAAGGCTGGTTGGTAATATTTGACAGAGACGTTATAAAGTCTTGGGATAAGAAAATTTATTGGGACACCAAGCAGATTGGGAAACTGACTATACATGTCGTTGGATGTTGATAGAAATTTAGTTGCCGGAAAGCATTTTTAGCAAGCCGTCGGTCGTCCTTATTCGCGGTAGGGACTGCTCTTTCGAGCAGCCCCCCGCACAGATCCCAGCGAGCGGAGTCCATGGTGATCTGGCTGAGCTCGTCGAAGACGGCGCCGACGCTCTCCAGGGACTTGTCCCTGGCGGCGCCGACCGCCACCCGGGCCTTGTCGAGAGAGTCGAGGGAGCGGCGCAGGCCGGCCAGGGCGTCGCGGCAGCCGCGGAGCCCCGCCGCCTCGTCGAGAAGCCGCCTGTCGGCGGCGACGGAGGCCGCGGCCCGCATGTCGCCGGCGAGCTCGATCAGGCTCCCGCCGTCCTCGACGGACCGGTCGAGCCCGGCCAGGTTCTGCTCGTGGAGGGCCGAGGCCGCCATGATGAAGAACGCCGAGGCCCGGCCGGCCAGCTCCTCGGCCCGGACCGCCTTGTCGTGGGCCCGGCGGACGTCGGCCAGCCCGCCCTGTCCCGCCACATGAAAACACTGGTGGGGAGCGGGATGGTCGCCGCCCGCAAACAGGGCGAGCGGACGTATTACTCGATCAGGGAGGAGGGCTGCGAAAACGCGGCCGGACTCCCGCGCGAGCTGGCCACAGCGACGCCAGGCGCCGACGACAACGCCAAATGCCGCGACGACGACGCGCCATGTTGCCGAGGAAAACGACGACGACGCGCCGTGCCGCTGAGGAAAACGACGACGCCGGGCAGGGCGGTTAAAGGGGAAATTCAGGACGGACGTGAAAATGGAAGAAAAAAACGGAGCCGGGCCGAAGCTTTTTCGGGCGTCATCTTTCGGCGCGGGCGGTCGCCCGCATGGCGGCCGGGGCGCGGACCTCGCGCCCGGCGACGGCCGATCATAAAGACGCCGATTATGAAAACGCCGTCAATATTCCTGCGGCAGCTTGGTGAAAATATAGCGCGCCTCCGGGATCAGATACTCCAGCGAATATCGGGCGGAGACGTCGGCGACCAGGTCCAGGGTGACGGGCGGAGACTTGACGATTTTGATGTTGGTGCCGCCGCCCTGCGTCCACTGGGCGCGGACCACGAGACTGTTGCGGCCCGGCTTCAAAAATATGGCCCCGGTCATGGGTCTGATGAAAAACCAATGAGCCTTCTCGCCGTTGAGTCTCAGCGGACGGATGTTGTCCCCGTAATACCGGCCCTCCCCGCCCGTCTTGACTTTGGCGAGAACGACCGTCGCCGACCCGGGATGGTCCAGCAGATAGCGCAGGGAGGCCGCCTTTCTGACCTTGCTGTTGACTATCAGGACGATTATGCCGATGATCACGACGGCGCCGACAATGGAGATCGGGTTGAGGGGATATTGCTCGAAATACGCCCGCGGTCCCATCCGGCTGATCATTTCCCACATGACGACGACTCCTCCGCGCGCGTCCCGTCGACTGCGCGTCCCGTCGGTTAGTTGCTTGATGGCTGGACAACACGCCTCATATTTTAGAGCCAACGAAATATAAATCAAGGGACGATCCCGGCCCGAACTTTCCTGCCCGCTCAAAACTTTTGGTCGCGACGGCTTGAATTTGAACGTCGGGCCCGACAAGGCGGCGGCCCCGTTTTTCCGCCCCGAAGCCGCCAAAAAAAAAGCTTGACAAACGGCCGCGCGGGTGTTTAAACTTTAAGAGACTTTATCCTCGGTCTGATTTTTAGCCGGGCCGGTCCGCCGGCCGGGGACTCTTCCGTTAAGTTTGGGTGACGTCGCCGCCGTGAAGCCCCTGACATTCATATTGACGCTTCTTATGTGTCTCTCGACGGCCAGCCTGGGTCTGGCCGGCGGCCCGGCCCCGCCCGACTGCTGCCTGCCGACGGCGGACTCCGCCTCCGCCGACGTTCCCGACAAGCCCCTTTTATCCGCCGGGGCGCAAAATCAGACGGCCGGTCACGCCGGCCACTCCGGCCACGGGGCCATGGCGGCGGACCACTCGGACCGCGACTCCCAGCCCGCCAGCCAGACCGAGGACCATCAGCCCGTCCAGGCGGCCGGGGCCTGCGGTCTTCTTTCCTGCCTCAAGGCGCCCCAGGCCTCCCCGCAGCCGGCCTCCGTCACCCCGACCGTCGTCGTGACCGCGGCCCCTCCCCTGACCGAGGTCAGCCTCATCCTCCCCGACTTCTCCAATTCGATCTACCGCCCCCCCCGCTTGATCTGACGCCCGCGCTCCTTCTCCGCCTGACAATTTAGTCCTCTTTTGGGAACAGCGAAGATTTCCCCGCCCGGCGTTTGGGCCCGGCGCCCATGTCCGGCCGTCCGGCCCCGGCGCCCGACCTTTGCGTCCGGCCCCCGGCGCCCGACCTTTGCGTCCGGCCACCGCGCCGGGGTTCTGGCGGGGACGGCTTTTCCGGCGCCCCGCAGCGGCTTTCCCGAAAAGAGTTTCTAGAAAATTCAGCCCGCAAGGCCTCCCCACTCCCGACGCCAGCAAACGCCGAGGGGCCGGGGGCCGCGCAGCCGGCGGACGCCCCGGGTCCCTTTTATTCGGGGCCCCGCCCGCCGCGAAGACTTTTTTTGGTGTCATCATGCCGACCAAACCGCCCCGCCCCGCCCCGGCGAGATTTTCCTTGGGAAGACTCGCCGCGGCCTGTCTTTTTGTCGCCCTGCCGCTCTCCGCCTGCTCCCTGGCCCCGGACTACGTTAGACCGGCGGCCCCCGTCCCGGACGGGCTGACGGCCGGGGCCGGACGGGGGGCCGCAAACCCGGCCCCAGAGGGCGCCCCCCTGCCAGGCTGGCGGGAGTTTCTGCCGGAGCCGAGGCTCGCCGCCCTGATCGACGCCGCCCTGAAAAACAACCGGGACCTGCGGGCGGCGACCCTGCGGATCCTCGAGGCCAGGGCCGAGCTGGGCATGGCCAGGGCCGAGCGCCTGCCCATGCTCGAGGCCATGGCCGGGGAGACGGCCGCCGGGGGCGCCGGACGGAAGACCTCCAGGGACTTCGAGGCGGCGCTGAGCCTGCCGTCCTTCGAGATCGATTATTTAAGCCGGGTGGGCGACATGTCCCGGGCGGCCTTGGAGAGATACCTGGGCACGGTGGAGGCGGGGCGCGCGGCCAGGCTGGCCCTGGTCTCCTCGGTCTCCGAGGCCTATCTCTCCCAGAGGCTGGCCGTCGAGCGCAGGAGGCTGACCGCCAGGAACCTGGCCAGCTTCGAGTCCTCCAGGGCCTTCGTCGAGGGGCGGATCGTCTCGGGGCAGTCCGACATGCTGGACCTCGAGCAGGCCCGGGGCATGGCCGCCTTCGCCAGGGCGCAGCTGGCGGCCAGGGAGGCCGAGGTGGTCAGGACCGGCAACGCCCTCTCCGTCTGGCTGGGCGACTTCGGGGAGACCGAGCTGCCCCCGCCGCTGGAGTTGTTAAAATGGCCGGCCTTGCAACTGCCCGCGGCCGTCAGATCGGAGACCCTGCTGGCCAGGCCCGACGTCATGGAGGCCGAGCACATGCTGATGGCCTCCAACGCCGACATCGGGGCCGCTCGCGCCGCCTTCTTCCCCTCGATCTCGCTGACCGGAAACCTGGGCGTCATGAGCATGGAGCTGAGCTCGCTGTTCGGGGGCGGCAACGAGGCCTGGAGCTTCGGGCCCAGGATCACCCTCCCCATCTTCAGCGGCGGCCGCAACATGGCCAATCTCGACCTGGCCGAGGTCAGAAAAGACATGGCCGTGGTCGAGTACGAGGCGGCCGTTCAGACGGCCTTCCGGGAGGTCAAGGACGGCCTGGAATTAAGAAGCCGCCTGGGGGAGCGGCTGTCCGCCCAGGCCGACTACCTGGGCACCCAGAGACGGGTGCTGGCCCTGGCCACCAACAGCTATCTGAACGGCGCCGTCAGCTACCTCGAGGTCCTGGAGGCCCAGCGCAACGTCCTGGAGGCCGAGCTCGAATTGTTGGAAATCAAGATGGAGCAGATCTTTAACGACATCTCCCTTTACGCGGCCCTGGGAGGCGGCTTCCCCGACGAGCCGGAGAGTCCGGGGGACTCCCCTCCCCCCGGCCAAGCCGACCCCGACCTCGGCGCCGCGGCGACGGCCCCCGCGAGCGCCCGACAATAATCATTAGGACGTGAAAAAAATCGAATGCCAAAAATAAAAATCGGACGTCGAAAATAAAATCAAGGCGGCCGAAAATTAAAATCAGACGCCGAAAATTAAAATCAAGGCGGCCGGAAATTAAAATCAAGGCGGCCGGAAAAATAAGCGGCCTCCCTCCCGGCCTCAAAAGACGGCCGAAAAATAAACGTCTTTTAATTCTTCGGGACCAGCCGTCGGCGAGCCCCGACCACCCAAAAACCCCCGGCCCGCGGGCAGCCGGCCCGGCCGCCCGCCGCCCGGGGTCATGAGCAGGAGCAACACCATGTCGTCCGCCAAAAATAAAACGTTTGGTTTATTCGGCGCCCGCCGCCCCCTTTCCGCCGTTCCGGCCTTGCTTGTCCTCGCTTTTTTCACCCTGGCCGCGGGTCTCACCCTGGCCGTGGGCGCCTCCCCGGCCCTGGCCCAGCACGACCACGGGGCCGCGCACGGAAGCCCGGAGCCGGAGATGATTTATTCGACGACGGGCGTGATCGTCGAGCTGGACACCGCCAACTCGCGCCTGGTGGCCGACCACGAGGCCATCCCCCAGGTCGGCTGGGGGCCCATGGTCATGGGCTTCCGGGTGGCCGCCCCCGATCTTTTGGACGGCCTGGCCGTCGGCGACCGGGTCAGGCTGGACATCAGCTTCCGGGGCCAGACCTATCTGGTCGTGGACGTGGAAAAATTGTAGGAGGCGGCCATGAGCGCCAAAACTTTCGCCTTTCTTTTAATCGGCCTCGTGGTCGGGGCCGCGGGCGCCCGGGGCTGGCCGCTGCTGGCCCCGACCCCGGCCGGGGACGCGGCCTCCCCGGCCCCGGCCGCCGGCTCGGAGTCGTCGCCCGACGGCCGGGAGGTCCTCTACTGGTACGACCCCATGTACCCGGGCACCCGCTTTGACGAGCCGGGCAAGTCCCCCTTCATGGACATGGACCTGACGCCCCGCTACCGCGACTCCTCCGAGGGGGGCGGCCTGGCTGTCGACCCGGTGCAGGTGCAGAACCTGGGCCTGAAGACCGCCGCCGCCGAAAAAGGGGCCCTGAGCCTGGTCAGGGACGTTCCGGCCAACGTCGAGTTCAACCGCTACCAGGAGGCCAGGATCCAGCCACGGGCCGAGGGCTTCGTGACGGAGGTCTCGCCCCTGGCCGTGGGGGACGCGGTGGAGGCCGGGAGCGAGCTGGCCCGGATCACCGTCCCGGGCTGGGCCTCGGACCAGAGCGAGTATCTTTTGCTAAAAAGCCAGCGGGCCGACGCCAGGCTGATCGGCGGCGTCCGAGAAAAACTGCGTCTCTCCGGCATGCCCGAGGAGATGCTGGCCCTGGTCGACAAGACGGGCTCCGTGCAGAC
This sequence comes from Deltaproteobacteria bacterium, assembly GCA_031264015.1. GTDB lineage: Bacteria > Desulfobacterota > Desulfarculia > Adiutricales > Adiutricaceae > JAIRNQ01. The sequence continues at coordinate 21,543 of JAISET010000240.1, forward strand.
GTCGTTGTCGCTCTCCACGCCGATCGCCGGGGTGGTCACCTCGCTCGACGTCTACCCCGGCATGAACGTCGACAAGAACATGACCCTGGCCGTGGTCCAGGGCCTCGACCCCGTCTGGGTGACGGCCGAGGTGCCGCAGTCGGATTTGAGTCTGGCCCTGGACGGCCGGCCGCGGGTGACGACGCCGGCCTGGCCGGGGCGGGTCTTTCCGACCGGCGGGCGGACCGTTCTGGCCCAGGCCAACCAGGAGAGCCGGACGGTGACGCTGCGTCTGACCGTCCCCAACCCCGACGGCGCCCTGAGGCCCGGCCTCACCGCCCAGGTGAGACTGCGGGGCCAGGGTCCCGAGGGCCTGCTCATCCCCACCCAGAGCCTCATCGACCTCGGCGACGAGCAAAGGGTGGTCACCAGGCTGGAGGACGGCTCGTTTCTCCCGAAGCTGGTGGAGGTGGCCGGCTCGTCCAAGGGCGTGACCGTCGTCACCGGGGGGCTGGCCGAGGGCGAGACCGTGGTCGTCTCGGGCCTGTTCCTCATCGACTCCGAGGCCAACCTGGCCGGGGCCCTGGAGAGAATGCGCCGCCCGGACGGACCGCCGGCTTCCGAGACCGCCGCGGCCGCCCCCGAAGCGGGCCATGACCACGACGCGTCGGCGCCGTCGGCGGAACCGTCGTCGTCGTCGGCGCCGGCCGAGGGCGGCCGCTCCGCCCGCGCGGACGGCTGACGCGGCCGGGAGGACGTTTAATAAAACGCCATGCGGGCGATAGAAGACTTGCGGACGACGCCTAAAAACGACTGTTCGACGACAAGACGAACGGACACGCGGACAGGCCGGGAAGCAAGGAAGCAAGGAAGCAAGCAAGGAAGCAAGGAAGCAGGCTAAAAAGCTGACGGGCGGCAGGCCGGCCGATTTTACGACGGGCCGCCGCGTCATGCGGACGACGACAATTTAATTATATTTTTTCTCTTCCGCGACGCGGGCGTCGGTCTTTCCCCAGCCCGGCCGCGGCCAACAGTCAGCCCCGCGGGGGGCGAACGCCCGCGGGCCATCCCGGAGTTTCGTCATCATGATCGCCAAACTGACCAGGCTGTGCGTGGAAAACCGCTTCATGGTCCTGCTCGTCTCGGCCCTGCTGGCCGTCTGGGGGGTCTGGGTCGTTCTTCACACCCCGGTCGACGCCCTGCCGGACCTGTCGGACATCCAGGTCATCATCAGGACCCCCTACCCCGGCCAGGCCCCCAGGCTGGTGGAGGACCAGGTCACCTACCCGCTGACCAGGGCCATGCTGACGGTGCCGGGGGCCAGGGCGGTCAGGGGCTTCTCGTCCTTCGGGGACTCCTTCGTCTACGTGATCTTCGACGACGACACCGACCTCTACTGGGCCAGAAGCCGGGTTTTGGAAAACCTCAACCAGGTGCAGTCGAGCCTGCCGGCCGGGGTCAGCCCGTCCTTGGGCCCTGACGCCACCGGGGTGGGCTGGATCTTCGAGTACGCCCTGGTGGACAGAAGCGGGCGGCGCGACCTGGCCGATTTGAGGTCTCTCCAAGACTGGCTGCTGCGCTTCGAGCTCTCCAGCGTCGAGGACGTGGCCGAGGTGGCGGCCGTGGGCGGCGCGGTCAGGCAGTACCAGATCGTCGCCGACCCCGTCAGAATGACCCAGCTGGGCGTCACCCTGGAGATGATCATGGAGGCCGTCGCCGCCGCCAACCAGGAGACCGGGGGCTCGGTGGTGGAGCAGGCCGGGGCCGAGTACATGGTCAAGGCCGGCGGCTACCTGCAGGGGATAGAAGACTTCGAAAAAATCCCCGTCATGAACACCCCGGGCGACGTGCCGGTGTTTTTGGGGCAGGTGGCCGACATCAGGCTGGGGCCCGAGATGCGCCGGGGCATCGCCGACCTCGACGGCCAGGGCGAGGTGGCCGGGGGCGTGGTCCTCATGCGCTCCGGGAAAAACGCCAGGAGGGTCGTCGAGGCGGTCAGGGCCAAGCTCGAGGAGCTCAAGCCGAGCCTCCCGGAGGGCGTCGAGATAGTCACCGTCTACGACCGCGGCCAGCTCATCGACCGGGCCGTGGACAATCTGCGCGGCAAGCTCGCGGAGGAGTTCGTCGTGGTGGCGCTGACCTGCGCGGTGTTTCTACTGCACCTGCGCTCGTCCTTGGTGGCCATCTTCACGCTGCCCCTGGGGCTTCTGATCTCCTTCATCATCATGTACTACCAGGGGGTCAGCGCCAACATCATGAGCCTGGGGGGCCTGGGCATCGCCATCGGCACCATGGTGGACGCGGCCATCGTCATGGTGGAGAACTCCCACAAGAAGCTCGAGCGCTGGAGAATCGAGAACGGGGGGGCGGAGCCGGCCGGGGCCGAGCGCTGGCGGGTCATGACAGAGGCCTCCTGCGAGGTGGGGCCGGCCATCTTCGTGAGCCTTTTAATCATCACCCTCTCGTTCATCCCGGTTTTCGCGCTCGAGGGCCAGGAGGGCAGGCTCTTCGGGCCGCTGGCCTTCACGAAGACCTACGCCATGGCCGGGGGCGCCTTTCTCTCGGTCACCCTGATACCGGTCCTGATGGGCTATCTGATCCGCGGCCGGGTGCCCGAGGAGCATAAGAACCCGATCAACCGCCTCATGATCACCATATACCAGCCCTTTTTAAACGCCGCCCTCAAAAGGCCGCTGCTGACCCTGGCCCTGGCCCTGGCCGTGCTGGTCTCGGCCGTCTATCCGGCCAGGCGCCTGGGGGGCGAGTTTCTGCCCAGCATCGACGAGGGGGACCTCTTGTACATGCCCTCGACTTTGCCGGGCTTGTCCGTCGCCGAGGCGGGGGCCCTCCTGCAGACCACCAACAAGCTCATCATGACGGTCCCCGAGGTGGAGCAGGTCTTCGGCAAGGCGGGGCGGGCCGAGACGGCCACCGACCCCGCCCCGATGGAGATGATCGAGTCGACCATCAGGCTCAGGCCCGAGAGCCAGTGGCGCCCCGGCATGACCGCCGAGGGCATCGTGGCCGAGCTGGACCGGACGGTCAGGCTGCCCGGCGTCGCCAACCTCTGGGTGCCGCCCATCCGCAACCGCATCGACATGATCTCCACCGGGGTCAAGAGCCCCGTCGGCATCAAGGTCTCCGGGGACGACCTCGAGGCGGTCGACCGGGTGGCCAGGGACATCCAGAACGTCTCCAAAACCGTGCCCGGGGTGACCTCGGCCCTGGCCGAGACCGTCTCCGGGGGCAGGTATCTGGACGTCGAGATCGACCGCGAGAAGGCCGCCCGCTACGGCCTGAGCGTGGCCGCCGTCCAGCAGTTCGTCTCCGCCGCCGTGGGCGGCATGACGGTGGGGGAGACGGTGGAGGGCGTGGCCAGATACCCGATCAACATCCGCTACCCGCAGAGTTTCCGGGACAGCCGCGAGGCCCTGGAGAGCCTGCCGATCCTGACCGAGTCCGGGCGCCAGACCACTTTGGGCGAGATCGCTTCGGTCAAAACCGCCGTCGGCCCCTCCATGCTGAGAACCGAGCAGGGGCGCCCCACCGTCAGGGTCTACCTCGACACCCGCGGCCGGGACATGGTCTCGGTCGTCGAGGACCTCCGCCGGGCTTATTTGCAAAACGTGGACCTGCCCCCGGGCGTCAGCCTGGCCTTCACCGGGCAGTACGAGTCGCTGGAGAGGGCGGCGGCGAGGCTCAGGCTTATGATCCCCGCGACGCTGATCATCATCTTCATTCTTCTCTACTCCGAGTTCAAATCCCTGGCCGACGCCTCCATGATCATGGCCAGCCTGCCCTTCTCCCTGGTGGGCGGGGTCTGGTTCATGCACCTCAAAGGGTACGCCCTCTCGGTGGCCTCGGGGGTGGGCTTCATCGCCCTGGCGGGGCTGGCCGCCGAGTTCGGGGTCATCATGCTCATCTATCTGAGGCAGGCCGCCCAGAACTCCCCCGCCCTGGAGTCGCCCGAGACGGCCACCGAGGCCGACGTCGACCGCTCCATCCACGCCGGGGCCACCCTGCGGGTCAGACCCAAGGCCATGACCGTGGGCACGGTGGTGGTCTCGCTGGTGCCGATATTTTGGAGCGCGGGCACCGGCTCCGAGGTCATGAGGCGCATCTCCGCCCCGCTGTTCGGGGGCATGATCACCGCCTTCACCCTGTCGATGTTCATCATCCCCGCCGCCTACAAGCTCAGGCTCCTTTACCAGAACAGGCTGGCCGCCCGGAAGTCGGCCGCGGCGACGGCGGGGACGAGGACGGGGACGGAGACGGGGACGGAATGAACGGAAGATGCTGAAGCGCGAAAGGCGCGAAAAGGATGAAAAAGTCCGGGGGCCCCGTGGCCGTTTGAAACAGGCCCCCGGAGGTCGGAAGACATGACGGAAGACGCGGAAGACAGGGAAGACGCAGAAGACGCAGAAGACACGGAAGACAGGACGGAAGACTGAAAAGACAGGACGGAAAACAGGAAAACAAGGCGGAAGACACAGAAGACATGGCGGAAGACAGGGAAGATTGAAAAAACGGCCGGGAAAAGCTATCATTTTTATAGGCGCCCATGAAGGGCGCCTGGCGGGAAGGACATCGTCATCGACGATAATGACGATGACGACGACGATAACGACGATAACGATAATGACAATGATGACAACGATAATGATGATAGCGGCGACGACGATATCGACGACGACGGCTAAAAAAAAAGCCGCCGCTACAATCATGACGTTAGAAATTTATATTTTAGAGTGACAATATCATGCCAAATTCAGACGACAACAAAAATCGCGGCGCCGGCGGGGACGTCGGGGAAATTTATTTCGCCGGCGGCTGCTTCTGGGGGGTGGAGGAATACTTCAGGCGTCTTGACGGCGTGGTCGGGACCTCGGCGGGCTACGCCAACGGCCTGACGGAGAACCCCGGGTACCATGACGTCTGCACCGGAAAGACGGGGCACGCCGAGACGGTCCTGGTCCGCTACGACAAGAATAAAACCAGCCTCGAGAAGCTGGGCGGGCATTTTTTGGGGATCATCGACCCGACCAGCCTCAACAAGCAGGGCAACGACCGGGGGACCCAGTACCGGACGGGGATTTATTATGCGAGCGACGCCGACAGGCCGGTCTTGGAAAAACTCCTGGAGCGCGAGCGGGCCAGACACTCCCGGCCCCTGGTCGTGGAGCTCGAGCCCTTGAAAAGCTATCACCCCGCCGAGGAGTGCCACCAGCTGTACCTGAGAAAAAATCCCGGCGGCTACTGCCACGTCAGCCTCCCGCCCCTGAAAAATCCCCCCCTCCCTCCCGCGGTCGACGTCGGCCCCGAAAAATACCCCAGGCCCTCCGAGGACGAGCTGAGGCGGACGCTCACGCCGGAGCAGTACGCGGTCACCCAGGACTCCGCCACCGAGCCGCCCTTTTCCGGGGAGCACTGCGACAGGCGCGAGAGGGGGCTCTACGTCGACGTCACCACCGGGGAGCCCCTGTTCGTCTCCTCCGACAAGTACGACTCCGGCTGCGGCTGGCCGTCGTTCACCAAACCGGTCGACCCGGCCGTCATCGCCAGGCGCGAGGACCTGAGCCGCGGGCGGGTCCGCGTCGAGGTCAGAAGCCGGGCCGGCGACGCCCACCTGGGCCACGTCTTCGAGGACGGCCCAAGGGACAAGGGCGGCCTGCGCTACTGCATCAACAGTCTGGCCCTGCGCTTCATCCCCATGGCGGAGATGGAGAGCCGGGGCTACGGGGACCTGCTGAGGCTCCTGGAGGAATGAGGAGCCGGTTTTGCCGCGGCCTTCGTCCTCGCCGCGGGACCGGACCGGCGGCCTGAAAACGAAGCGGGCATGGCGCCCGGACAACGGCGCCAAAAAAATAAAACTCCCTCGAACGTCCACTTTTCGAGGGAGTCTTTCTTTTCCCAGGGAGCGCTGGAAAAGATCTTGGTCGGTTTTCAGGGCTCCTCTCTCTTTTTTCTTCCCGGCGCGCCGGTTAACTTCTAACCGGCGCGCGGGCTGACTAGACCAACCGGGGGCCGGATCCCTCGGACCCGCGGCCCCCGGGACTCCACATCGTCTCGCCGGCGCGGATCCGCATGCCCCGGAGGGCGTCCGGGACAAAAATGACCCCGTCCCCGGCCCGGCCGGTCTTGGCCCCGACGGGGACGGCCTCGACAACCACCCCCGCCTTGTCGTCGGGGACCCCGATCTCCAGGCGCGCCTTAATTAATCCTGACCGGCATATGCCATTTACATGCCCCCCCCGGAAGCCCCGCAGTAACGGGGGATGCGACCGTTTTGGGAGCCCCGGCGGCCGTCCGCACCCCCCCGGGTTTAGACCCCGATGCGTCCTCTTTTATAAAAAGAAGGCCACAAAAATGTTGCTTTTTAAAAAAGAGGAAAATAAGCGGGCCAAAAACGGCGAAAAATAAACCGGCCCTCTCCAAAAAACGGAATCGGGGCCGGGGCTTGGCGGACGGCCAATAAATAAGGAAGAGTCGGCGGCGGCGGGCGGGCGGGAAAAAGAAATCGCAGCCGGCGAAAAAGACAAAGGGGGGATTAGGAAGCGAAAAAGGACGGGTGATGGTTGGGCGCGAGGGACGGGAGGGACGTGGAAAAGAAAAGAGAACGGGAGACGGGCCTCGGACCCGGACCAAATTAAATAAAAACAAGCCGGCCCGGCGAGACAAAGTCGGCAAAATCAGACAAATCGTCCCCTCCGTCCCTTATCTTTCACCCCTTCGCCACCCTGAAAAAAAAATTTAAAAAAAGCTTGACAGCGGACTTCCAAAAATGATAAAAAACAGTTTCCCAAGGTTTGCGCCTTGGGCTGCTTGGTGGCCGCCGAAGTGGTGGAATTGGTAGACACGCTAGGTTCAGGGTCTAGTGGGGGTCCCCCCGTGGGAGTTCAAGTCTCCCCTTCGGCACCATTAACTTTTTCATTATCATCCGAGAATCTCATAACCCCTCAAAATCACACGATTTTAGGGGTTTTTTGTTGCCGGATTGCAACCGTTCAGGTCCCCCCCAGTTTGGAGGGGCTGACGGTCAGAAAGGAGGCCGCGGGCAGATCAATTGGCCCGACGAGCTTAAACCAGGCCGAGGTCCAGGTCCAGATGCGGATCCATGATGTTTAGGCGGCTTGCCGGACGTCCGAAGATAATCCGGCCTTGACAAACTCCGGCGTCTGACCTTGGACGACCATTTTAATCGACTCGCACGCCGACATGTCGTTCTTCTTGCGGCCAGCCACGCGGCCGCTCATTTTGCGGAAGCCCTGGGCCGTCTCAGACGTTTTGCAGCGGCCTGA
>JAISET010000269.1 GCA_031264015.1 Deltaproteobacteria bacterium
GTCATGCCCGGCGACAACGTCACCTTCACCATCAGCCTGATCATGCCCATCGCCATGGAGAAGGAGCTGCGCTTCGCCATCCGCGAGGGCGGCCGGACCGTCGGCGCGGGCGTCATCTCCGAGATCCTGGAGTAATCGTTCGGGGGCGGCCCCCGCGCCCTCCGAACCATGTTTGGCGGGACCGCCGACCGCCCGATTTTCCGACCCCCCAAAGTCCAGACGAGGCGCGACATGGCCAGAGAAATAATCCAGCTTCAGTGCACCGAGTGCAAGAGAAAAAACTACTCGACGACCAAGAACAAAAGGAACACGCCGGGGCGGCTGGAGATCAAGAAGTATTGTCCCTTCGACCGCAAGCACACCGTGCACCGGGAGTCCAAGTAAGCTCCCCGCGGGGCTTTCCTAGGCCAGTAGCTCAATTGGTAGAGCACCGGTCTCCAAAACCGGGGGCTGGGGGTTCGAGTCCCTCCTGGCCTGCCATCCGCTCCCGCGGACGCTCTTTTTTGCCGACAGCCCCGCCCGGGGCTTTCGGCGCCTTAAAGGAGGGCGTTTTCCGCGCCTGGCCCGCCCCGCTCGCCCGGGGCGGCGCCTCCCCTCCGGCGGCTTCGGACGGCGTTTTTTCGACGTCCGGCCGACGCCCGAGCAAATACTTTCTGGTGGACGTTTCATGACAAAGCATCGCAAAAACAAGCCGGCCGTCCCCGAGGAGTCCCAGGCCCCGGCCAGCCTGGCCAAGCCCGCCCCCCTGAAGCCCGCCCCCCCCAAGCTGAAAAGCAAGAGGGAGATGGAGGAGATCAAGCCCCCGAACAAGATCCAGAAGTTCCTCATCTTCCTGAAGGAGGCCAAGCGGGAGCTGACCCGGGTCACCTGGCCCACCCGCAAGGAGACGGTCCAGTCCACGGGCCTGCTCCTGGTCTTCGTGGCCATCTCGGCCGTTTACCTGACCCTGGTCGACACGATCCTCTCCAAGGTTCTGCGCGGCATCTGGAGCCTGATCCTGCCGTCCTGAGCCCGCCCGAGGGACCCGGCCGCCGGGCCCGCCCCAGCCTCCGCCTTGAAATATCGGGCCCGCCCCGGGCCCGAACAGTCCGGCCAGCCCCGGCCGGGGAAGCCCTCGGGCCCCCGGACCTGGCGGCCCAGCGTAGCGAGATAGTCAAGTGGCCATTAAATGGTATGTAGTGCACACTTTTTCCGGTTATGAGAACAGGGTCAAGGAGTCGTTGGAGGAGAGCATCAAGAAGCTGGGCCTGGAGGAGCAGATCAAACAAGTCGTGCTGCCGATGGAAAACGTCATGGAGATGTCCAAGGCCGGCAACCGCCGGACCTCCTCGCGCAAGCTTTTCCCCGGCTACATCTTCGTCCAGATGGAGCTCAACGACCTGACCTGGCACACGATCAAGGACACCCCCAAGGTGACGGGCTTTCTCGGCGACAAGACGCTCCCGCAGCCCATCAGCGACGAGGAGGCCGCCAACGTCATCGCCCAGATCGAGGAGGGCGCCAAGAAGCCCAAGCACAAGTTCCACTTCGAGGAGGGCGACGAGATCAAGGTCGTCGACGGGCCCTTCACCAACTTCGCCGGCGTGGTGGAGGAGGTCAACGAGGTCAAGGGCAAGCTGCGCGTCCTCATCAGCATCTTCGGCCGCCCCACCCCGGTGGAGCTCGACTTCATCCAGGCCGACAAGATCACCTGACCCGGCCCGCCCCCGGACAGGCGGCGGGGTGTTCCGACAGTCCCCTCCGGTTCCCCGAGACTCCCCTTGCGGCTTTTTCCCGCCCCAAGGGGAGTCGGTTTTTCCGGCTTTTTCCCTGTCTCCCCGGCGTCCCGGCCGGCCGTCATGGCCCGGGGGGGCTCCGGGAGCCTGTCCGGGGCTCCTCGAAAAAAAAGCTTGACGAAAGTTTGCCCAGGTGGCATAATTATCTATTTGATGGGTGACGTTCCCCGGGCCCCGGCCTAGGCGGTCCCTTGGCTGACTGAAGGCGCGGGCGGAGCAAAATGGACGTGAAAAATTGAAACTGTTCGTTATTTTTTCTATTCGGCATTAAAATAGGCACTGTTAAGTAAGTTAAGATGGAAAAAATTGTTTGTTTGGCACAATGTTAAGTTGAATTTTATTTCGGCCTCCTCGGAAGCGGATTCGAGGAGGCTTTCGCGTCGACCGGGCGGCTCCGGAGCCTCCTCCGCAAAAGAGGCGGACGGGCCGGGCGCGTTTTTGACGTCCTTCTAACCCGGCGGCGGCGCAGTCCGCGCAACCGACTGCACTTCAAGGGAGAATGGTTCAATGGCAAAGAAAGTAGTGGCCCAGGTCAAAATCCAGCTGCCGGCCGGCAAGGCCACTCCCGGCCCCCCCGTCGGGCCGGCCCTGGGCCAGCACGGCCTGAATCTTGGCGAGTTCACCAAGGCCTACAACGCCAAGACTCAGGACAAGGTCGGGACCATCATCCCGGCGGTCATCACGGTTTATTCCGACCGCACCTTCACTTTTATCGTCAAGACCCCGCCGGCCTCGGTGCTGCTCAAGGAGGCCGCCAAGCTGGCCTCCGGCTCCAACACCCCCGGGCGGACCAAGGTCGGGCAGATCACCGGGGCCCAGCTCGAGGAGGTCGCCAAGGCCAAGATGGAGGACCTCAACGCCTACGACATCGAGGCCGCCAAGAAGATCATCGCCGGAACGGCCCGGAGCATGGGCCTGGAAGTCGTGGCCTGACGGGCCCGGGGGCGCGGTCTTCGGCCGCCCCGGCATCTATTATATATGGTTACGCGCGACGACCCGGCGCCGGGAACAGGCGGCCGGGTTTTGGCCGGGCGGCCCCGGGACGGTTTTCGGGGCCGGATATTGGAGTAGGAAATGCACACCAGCAAAAAGCACCGCCAGGCACTCTCTTTGGTCGACCGCCTGCGCAAGTACACCTTCGAGGACGCCGTCAGTCTGCTGATGGACGTCCCCAAGGCCAAGTTTGACGAGACGGTCGAGATAGCCGTCCGCCTGGGGGTCGACCCCCGCCACGCCGACCAGATGGTCCGCGGCACCGTCTCCCTGCCCCACGGCACGGGCCGCACGGTCCGGGTGGCCGTCTTCGCCAAGGGCGACAAGGAAAAGGAGGCCCTCGAGGCCGGCGCCGACGTGGCCGGGGCCGAGGATCTCGTCGAGCGCGTCCAGGGCGGCTTTTTGGATTTCGACAAGTCGGTGGCCACCCCGGACATGATGGGCCTGGTCGGCCGCCTGGGCAAGATCCTGGGACCGCGCGGCCTCATGCCCAACGCCAAGCTGGGCACCGTCACCTTCGAGGTCGCCACGGCGGTCAGGGAGCTCAAGGCCGGCAAGATCGACTTCAGGGTCGAGAAGAACGGCATCGTCCACGCCCCCATGGGCAAGGTCTCCTTCGCCAAGGAGAAGATCATCGCCAACGTCTCGGCCTTTCTGGACCAGGTCCAGCGCCTCAAACCCCAGACCTCCAAGGGCGCCTACATCAGGGGCGTGGCCATGTCCACCACCATGGGGCCCGGCGTCAAGATCGACCCCCTGCTGGTCAAGGACCTCAAGGCCTATCTGGTCTAGTTTGGCCTTTCACGCGGCCCCCGGCCCCCGGCTGGCGGTTCCGGGACACGATTGGCGGTTCCGGGACAGGATTGGCGGTTCCGGGACAAGACTGGCGGTTCCGGGACAATTAGTCTGGGCCTCGGGACTCAGCCAACGGTTTTTTTTGAGGCGGCCGGGGCCGCCTCGGACATATTTTTTCGGACCAGAGACAACCGGTCGCCCAGGGCGAATAATGGCTTAAGCCGCCGGTCGAGGCCAGTCGTTGACTCCCCATCTTGGGCCGAAAATAGGCCGCCTTGTCGCAAGGCCGGCCGACCAGCCTGAGAAAGGAGGAAAATAGTGGAGAAACAAAAGAAAAAAGACGTGGTCGCCGCCCTGAGGGCGGAGTTCGCCTCCGGCAAGGCCGTCTTCGTCACCGACTTCAAGACGATGACAGTCGAGAACATGGCCGGTCTGCGCAACAAGATCCGCCAGAACGGGGCCACCTACTCGGTCGTCAAGAACACCCTGGCCAAGATAGCGGCCAAGGGCCTCGACGCCGAGAAGCTCGAGGGCCTTCTGACCGGCAACAACGGTCTGGGCGTCACCGACGGCGACCCGGTCGTGCTGGCCAAGGTCCTGCAGGACTTCGCCAAGGAGCAGAGCAAGTTCGTCATCAAAGGCGGGCTGCTGGGCTCCCAGGTCCTGAGCCCGGCCCAGGTCAAGGCCCTGGCCTCGCTGCCCTCGCGCGAGGTCATGCTGTCGAGCCTGCTCGGCACCATGCAGGCCGTGCCCGCCTCCCTGGTCAGAGTCCTGGCCGCCGTGCCCCGGAAGCTTCTCTACGCCCTGGCCGCCGTCAGGGACCAGAAGGCCGAGGCCTCCGGCGAAGCCGCCGCGTCCTGATTTTTCACCCGCCGTCCCCGGGCCCGCCGCCATGCCGGCGAGACAGGGACGAACCGGCGGCAGCCGGGCGGGAGCAAACAAATCTTCAACTTGTCATCAACGGCGCCGAGACCGAGTCAGGCCGGCCGCATAAGGGAAAAAAGAAATGTCCGTTTCCAAAGCCGACGTCATCGAATACCTGAAGGGTATCACCGTTCTGGAGCTCAGCGAGCTCATCAAGGAGCTTGAGGAGACCTTCGGCGTCTCCGCCGCCGCCCCCGTGGCCGTCGCCGCCGCGGGAGCCGCCGCGGGCGAGGCCGCCGCCCCCGTCGAGGAGCAGACCGAGTTCGCCGTCATCCTGACCTCCGCCGGCGCCTCCAAGATCCCCGTTTTCAAGGAAGTCCGCACCATCACCGGCCTGGGCCTGAAGGAGGCCAAGGAGGCCGTCGACAACCCGCCCATGACCGTCAAGGAGGGCGTCTCCAAGGACGAGGCCAACAAGATCAAGGCCCAGCTGGAGGCCGTCGGCGCCGTCGTCGAGATCAAGTAGACTTCTTTCATGACTCCCGGGCGCCTCGATTTTTTCGGGGCGCCCCGCCTCGGGCCCGTTTTGTCGGGCCGCTTTCGTTGGCCTTTCCGCCTTTTTTGACGGTCCGGCCGTCGCCTTTTCGCCTTTTCGCCATTTTTCTTTTTCTGGTCTTTTGTTCTTTTGGACAGGGAAAACCTTTTCCCTCCGGGGCTCAAAAGTCAGCCGGGAGCGGGCCCGGGGCGAGTCTTTCGCCTCCTTTCGCCCGTCGCCGGCCAGGGCGCCCCGACGCCCGAAACTCCCTTCCTGACTCTAGCGGCTGGGTGGTCTTGCCGCTAGTGTTTCGCCACAAGGGCCGCCATTCTATGCGCTATGTCCGCAGCCGCTCTTCGGGGGGCGCCGAACCCCCCCGCCGGACGGTCGAAAAAAAGCCTTTTTTTCTCTTCCCCACGCAAACCCCCGAGCCAGAAGGGGGAAGTCATGTCCCGGAGCGGCGGCGGTAGCTTTTCCAAGCCCCCGCCCGCGCCGCGTCGGCGTTCCGTCCGTTTTTCGGGCGGGCGGCCGCTTATTTGTTCCGGTGTTTCCAGCCCCGGGAGCCCCGAGGTCGGGCGGGGCCCGGACGGGTCCGCTCAGCAGGATCCGTCGGGCCCGCCTCGAGCGCCTCGGGCGGGCGAGAGCTCGGGTTTCGGTTTCGCCCGCGACCCTAAAGACAGAGGAGGTCGAACATTGTCTTCCCCCGCGATCGCGCTGCGCATCAGACGCAGCTTCGGCAAGACGCAGCAGGTCACCAGCATGCCCAACTTGATTGAGATGCAGTGCGACTCCTACGAGCGTTTCCTGCAGATCAAAACCCCCCCGGCCGAGAGGGGCAACTTCGGGCTGCAGGCCGTCTTCAACAGCGTCTTCCCCATCTCGGACCAGTCCGGCCTGTCTGTTTTGACGTTCCAGTCCTACGAGTTCGACGAGCCCAAGCAGGACGTCGACGAGTGCATCTCCAAGGGCAGCACCTACGAGGCCCCCCTGAAGATCAACGTCAGCCTCGAGTGCTACACCCAGCACAAGGAGACCGGGGCCCAGAGCGCGCCCCCGGTGGTCAAGTCCCAGACGATCTATTTCGGCTCCCTGCCGCTGATGACCGAGAAGGGCACCTTCATCGTCAACGGCAGCGAGCGGGTCATCGTCTCCCAGCTGCACCGCAGCCCGGGCATCTTCTTCGACCACGACCGGGGCAAGACCCACTCCTCCGGGAACATCCTCTACTCGGCCCGCATCATCCCCATGCGCGGCTCCTGGCTGGATTTGGAGCTGGACCCCAAGGGTTTGATCAACGCCCGCATCGACCGCAGGCGCAAATTTCCGGCGACGCTTTTGCTCAAGGCCCTGGGCTACTCCTCCCAGCAGCTCCTGGACTATTTCTATAAAAGAAGCGTGCTGACCATCCGGCCCGACGGCGCCGTCGTCCACAGCGGCCAGCCGGCTCTTTTGAACGGCCAGAAGGCCCAGGCCGACATCGTCGACCCCGCCACCAGCAAGTTCGTCATCAAGAAGGGCAAGAAGTACACCAAGACCGTGGTCAACCAGCTGGAGCGCCTGGGTCTGACCGAGATCGTCGTCTCCGTCGACGACTTCTTCGGCTCCTACGCCGCCGAGGACGTCTACGACCCCTCCACCGGCGAGGTCATCCTGGGCATCAACGAGGAGTTCACCGAGGACGTCTACGAGCGGCTGAAATTCTCCGACATCAAGACCGTGCCCCTCTTGTTCATCGACAAGATCAACGTCAGCTCCTCTTTGAGGGACACCCTGGCCGAGGACAAGCTCGAGACCGAGGACGAGGCCATCATGGACCTGTACAAGAAGAACAGGCCCAGCACCCCGCCCACCATCGAGATCGCCCGGACCTTCTTCCACAACCTGTTCTTCAACCCCGAGCACTACGACCTCTCCTCGGTCGGGCGCCTCAAGCTCAACATGCGCCTCTACGGGGCCGCCGAGGTGGTGGCCGACAACTCCACCAACATCCTGCGCCCGTCCGACATCATGGCCGCGGTCAAGGAGCTGATCAGGCTCAAGGACTCCAACGGCGGCGTCGACGACATCGACCACCTCGGCAACCGCCGGGTGCGGGCCGTGGGCGAGCTCCTGGAGAACCAGTACCGGATAGGCCTGGTGCGCATGGAGAGGGCCATCAAGGAGCGCATGAGCCTCCAGGACCTCGAGTCCACCGTGCCCCACGACCTGATCAACTCCAAGCCCGTCACCGCCGTGGTCAAGGAGTTCTTCGGCACCAGCCAGCTCAGCCAGTTCATGGACCAGAACAACCCCCTCTCCGAGATCACCCACAAGAGGCGCCTCTCGGCCCTGGGGCCCGGCGGTCTGACCAGGGACCGGGCCGGGTTCGAGGTGCGCGACGTGCACCCCACCCACTACGGCCGCATCTGCCCCATCGAGACCCCGGAGGGTCCGAACATCGGTCTGATCGTCTCCCTCTCCACCTACGCCCGCGTCAACGAGTACGGCTTCATCGAGACCCCGTACCGCAAGGTCGAGAACGGGGTGGCCACCGGCGAGGTCAACTATCTGACCGCCCTGGCCGAGCAGGACCTGGCCATCGCCCAGGCCAACGTCCGCCTGGACGCCGGCAACCGCCTGGAGCAGACCAGCATCCCCTGCCACGTCAACGGCGAGTTCGTCTTGAAGCCGGTGGAGGGAGTGAGCCTGATGGACGTCTCCCCCAACCAGCTGGTTTCCGTCGCCGCCTCGCTGGTCCCCTTTCTGGAGCACGACGACGCCAACAGGGCCCTGATGGGCGCCAACATGCAGCGCCAGGCCGTGCCCCTGCTGCGCACCGACGCGCCCCTGATCGGCACCGGCATCGAGGACGTGGTGGCCAGGGACTCGGGCGTGACCATCCTGGCCAAGCACGACGGGGTGGTGGAGGACGCCGACGCCTCCCGCATCGTCATGCGCTACACCAGCGAGGAGGCCAGCGTCAACGACGAGCTCATTAAGATTTACAAGCTCTCGAAGTTCCGGCGCTCCAACCACAGCACCTGCTTCAACCAGCGGCCCATCGTCAAGGCCGGCGACTTGGTCAAGAAGGGCCAGGTCATCGCCGACGGCCCGGCCACCGAGATGGGCGAGCTGGCCCTGGGCCGCAACGTCATGGTGGCCTTCATGCCCTGGGGCGGCTACAACTTCGAGGACTCCATCCTGGTCTCCGAGCGCCTGGTCAAGGAGGACGTCTTCACCTCGGTGCACATCGAGGTCTACGACACCGTGGCCCGCGACACCAAGCTGGGGGCCGAGGAGATCACCAAGGACATCCCCAACACCGGCGACGAGTCCCTGGCCAACCTCGACGACGCGGGCATCATCCGCATCGGGGCCGAGGTCAAGACCGGGGACATCCTGGTCGGCCGCATCACCCCCAAGGGCGAGACCCAGCTGACCCCCGAGGAGAAGCTCCTGCGGGCCGTCTTCGGCGAGAAGGCCTCCGACGTCAAGGACACCTCCTTAAAAGTCCCGCCGGGAGTCGAGGGCACGGTCATCGACGCCCGGGTCTTCTGCCGCAAGGGCATCGAGAAGGACTCCCGCACCAAGGAGATCGAGCGCGACGAGAAAGAGAGGCTGGAGAAGGACCAGGCCGACGAGATCCACATCGTCGTCCGCAACACCCAGGCCAGGCTCGCCGAGCACCTGGTGGGCAGGACCCTCTCCCAGCCCCTGAACGACACCCACAAGACGACCATCCTTAAAAAGGGCTCCGTGATCTCCGCCGAGGACGTCGAGACCGTCACCCCGGCCGCCTGGCGCGGGGTCTCGCTGACCGAGGACAAGGCCAGGGCCATCTCCAGGGAGGTCGACTCCATCATCGCCGCCTACCAGGAGAGGGTGGCCCTGATCGACACGGTCTTCGAGAAGAAGATCTCCAAGCTGGACAAGGGCGACGAGCTGCCCCCCGGCGTCATCAAGATGGTCAAGGTCTTCGTGGCCATGAAGCGCAAGCTCTCGGTGGGCGACAAGATGGCCGGCCGCCACGGCAACAAGGGCGTGGTCAGCCGCATCCTCCCCGAGGAGGACATGCCCTTCTTCGCCGACGGCACCCCGGTCGACCTGGTCCTGAACCCCCTGGGCGTCCCCAGCCGCATGAACGTGGGCCAGATCTTGGAGACTCACCTCGGCTGGGCCAGCCACGGCCTGGGCCGGCAGATCGGCGCCCTGGTGGACTCCCTCAACCACGAGGCCCTGCGCTCCAAACTGCGCCGGGTCCTGGGCGAGCGCGACTACGGGAAGTTCTGCGAGGGGCTCGGCGACCGGGAGCTCCTGGAGATCGCCGCCAGAAGCCGCCGCGGGCTCCACATGGCCACCCCGGTCTTCGACGGGGCCAACGAGGAGGAGATCCGCGCCGTCCTCAAGGAGGCGGGCCTGCCCGAGGTCGGCCAGGCCACCCTGCGCGACGGCCGCACCGGCGAGGAGTTCGAGAACAAGGTCACCGTGGGCGTCATGTACATGCTCAAGCTCCACCACCTGGTCGACGACAAGATCCACGCCCGCTCCACCGGCCCCTACTCCCTGGTCACCCAGCAGCCCCTGGGCGGCAAGGCCCAGTTCGGCGGCCAGCGGCTCGGCGAGATGGAGGTCTGGGCCATGGAGGCCTACGGCGCCGCCTACAGCCTGCAGGAGTTCCTGACGGTCAAGAGCGACGACGTCATCGGCCGCGCCCGCATGTACGAGCGCATCGTCAAGGGCGACAACGTCCTCGAGGCGGGCCTCCCGGAGAGCTTCAACGTTCTGGTGAAGGAGCTCCAGTCCCTGGGCCTCGACATCGAGCTGATCGAGAACTCCGTCGAGGGCGCCCCGGCCCCCGAGGCCCTCGACGCCCCGCGCCAGCCCGTCGTCGAGCGGATCGCCGACTCCCCGGCCGGCGAGTAGGCCGTCCGGCTTGAAAGATTGAAAGCCCGGGACCGCGGGGCGCGGAAACTTTTCCCGCCCCGCCCCGGCGCCGCCGACCAGGAGAAAACTTGGAGCGCCCCCCTTCGGAGGGGGCGGGCCAGAACAAGGGCAACGCCCCCCGCCCCGGGGGCCGGAGGTAAGAAATGGAAGACATTACGAGTTTTTTCGCCAAACCCAAGGACCCGGTGACTCTCGACCGCGTCAGGATCGCCCTGGCCAGCCCCGAGAAGATCAAGAACTGGAGCCACGGCGAGGTCAAAAAGCCTGAGACCATCAATTATCGGACCTTCAAGCCCGAGAAGGACGGGCTGTTCTGCGCCAAGATCTTCGGCCCCACCAAGGACTACGAGTGCAACTGCGGCAAGTACAAGCGCATGAAGCACCGCGGCGTGGTCTGCGAGAAGTGCGGGGTCGAGGTCATCCAGACCAAGGTCCGCCGCGAGCGCATGGGGCACATCGAGCTGGCCTCCCCCGTGGCCCACATCTGGTTCCTCAAAAGCCTGCCCTCCAAGATCGGCAACCTGCTCGACATCACCTTGAAGGACATGGAGAAGGTCCTCTACTTCGAGTGCTACCTGGTGCTGGACGGCGGGGCCGCCAACCTGAAGCCGGGCACGGTCTTGAAGGAGGAGGCCTACCTGGAGCATCTGAAGACCCACGGCCGGGGCACCTTCGAGGTGGGCATCGGCGCCGAGGCGGTCCAGAAGTACATCCGCAGCCTGAACCTGAGCGAGCTCTCGGCGACCTTGCGCAACGACCTGCACGCCACCACCTCCGAGGCCAAGCGCAAGAAGCTCATCAAGCGCCTGCGCATCGTCGAGTCCTTCCGCGACTCCGGCAACGACCCCTCCTGGATGATCATGGACGTCATCCCCGTCCTGCCGCCCGACCTGCGGCCCCTGGTGCCCCTGGAGGGCGGCCGCTTCGCGACGTCGGACCTCAACGACCTCTACCGCCGGGTCATCAACCGCAACAACCGCCTCAAGAGGCTCATCGAGCTGGGCGCGCCGGACCTGATCGTCAAGAACGAGAAGCGCATGCTCCAGGAGGCCGTGGACGTCCTCTTCGACAACGGCCGCCGCGGCAAGACCATCACCGGGCCCAACAAGAGGCCGCTGAAGTCGCTCTCCGACATGCTCAAGGGCAAGCAGGGCCGCTTCCGCCAGAACCTGCTGGGCAAGCGCGTCGACTACTCCGGCCGCTCCGTCATCGTCATCGGGCCGGACCTGCGCCTGCACCAGTGCGGCCTGCCCAAGAAGATGGCCCTGGAGCTCTTCAAGCCCTTCATCATCCACCAGCTGGTGGACGTCAAGAAGGCCGCCTCGACCATCAAGGCCGCCAAGAAGATGGTGGACAAGGAGACCGACGAGGTCTGGGACACCCTCTCCGAGGTGGTCCGCGAGTACCCGATACTTCTCAACCGCGCCCCGACCCTGCACCGCCTGGGCATCCAGGCCTTCGAGCCGATCCTGATCGAGGGCAAGGCCATCCAGCTGCACCCGCTGGTCTGCGCCGCCTTCAACGCCGACTTCGACGGCGACCAGATGGCCGTCCACGTGCCCCTCTCCATCGAGAGCCAGGTGGAGGCCCGGGCCCTGATGATGATCAGCAACAACCTTCTCTCCCCCGCCAACGGCGACCCGGTCATAGTGCCCAGCCAGGACATCGTCCTGGGGCTCTACTACATGACCAAGGAGCGCCCCGGGGCCAGGGGCGCGGGCAAGCTCTTCTCCGGTCTTGACGAGGTGCGCATGGCCTACGACGCCGGCGAGCTGGACCTGCAGGCCGGCATCAAGGTGCGCATGCCCGGCGGCGAGCGGGTCGAGACCACCTGCGGCCGCATGCTCCTCCACGAGGTCATGCCCCCCGAGATCCCCTTCTCCACCGTCAACAAGCTGATGAACAAGAAGGAGCTGGGGGCCATCATCGCCACCTGCTTCCGGGTCTGCGGCACCAAGGAGACGGTCCTTCTGGCCGACAGGCTCAAGGACTACGGCTACCGCCACGCCACCAAGGCCGGGATCTCCCTGTGCATCTCCAACATGATCATCCCCAAGAAGAAGGCCCAGATCATCGCCGAGGCCCAGCTGGAGATCGACAAGGAGGAGAAGGAGTTCGAGTCGGGCCTGACCACCGGCGGCGAGAAGTACAACAAGGTCGTCGACATCTGGACCAAGGCCTCCGACATGGTGGCCGTCGAGATGATGAACGACATCCAGGCCACCATGCTGGACGGCGCGCCCCAGGACGGCGACCAGGCCGACAAGCGCGGCTTCAACCCCATCTTCATGATGTCCGACTCCGGCGCCAGGGGGTCCAGGGACCAGATGAGGCAGCTCGCGGGCATGCGCGGCCTGATGGCCAAGCCCACCGGCGAGATCATCGAGCAGCCCATCACCGCCAACTTTCGCGAGGGCCTGACCGTCCTCCAGTACTTCGTCTCCACCCACGGCGCCCGCAAGGGCCTGGCCGACACGGCTCTGAAAACCGCCAACTCCGGGTACCTGACCCGGCGCCTGGTGGACGTGGCCCAGGACAGCATCATCTTGGAGCGCGACTGCGGCACCCTGGACGGCATCGAGATCGAGGCCCTGCGCGACTCCGGCGAGATCAAGGCCTCTTTGCAGACCAGGATTCTCGGCCGCACGGCCCTGGACGACGTCTACTCCCCCGTCGACGGCGGCATCATCGTCCGCTCGGGCGAGGAGATCGGCGAGGACGAGGCCCGGGCCATCGACGAGTCCGGCATCATCAAGGTGGCCATCCGCTCGGTTCTGACCTGCAGGGCCGCCCGGGGCGTCTGCGCCAAGTGCTACGGCCGCGACCTCTCCGACGGCAAGCTGGTCGACATCGGCGAGTCGGTGGGCATCATCGCCGCCCAGTCCATCGGCGAGCCCGGCACCCAGCTGACCATGAGAACCTTCCACATCGGCGGCACGGCCTCCCGGACGGCGGCTCAGAACTTCATCTCCACCCAGCTCAAGGGCTCGATCAAGTTCGACCAGGAGACCAGGCTGGTGCGCGCCGCCAACAACGAGCTGGTGGCCGTCGGCCGCAAGGGCAACCTGATCGTCTGCGACTCCAACGGGGTGCCCAGGGAGCACCACGAGCTGGTCTACGGCGCCCGCATCCGGCTGGCCCCGGTGACCCCGGACCTCCTGCTGCTGCCCGCGCCCCCGGAGAAACTGAAGGCCGCCCAGCTGCGGGAGCTGGTCAGGGACCTGAAAAACCTGACCGCCAAGGCCGAGGCCTCCAGCAAGTCACAGGACCAGGCCGGCCTGGAGACCGCCAGAAACGAGCTGCGGCTGGTCATGGGCCGCCTGGCCGGCTGGGGCGGGACCGAGGGCCTGATCGACGACGACCGCCAGCTGACCCCCAAGGCCCTGGAGGACGAGCACCACAAGGAGCTGGCCAGGCTCTGGCCGCCGGCCACCGCCGCCCTGGCCGCGGCCCAGAAGAACCTCTTCGAGTACGACCAGAGAAACCCCTCCGACGTGGCCCGCCTGGCCCGGGAGTTCGACCTCTCGGTCAGGGACGAGGGCGAGTTCGTCGAGTGGGACCCCCACACCATCCCCATTCTGACCGAGGTCTCCGGGGTGGTGGAGTACGAGGACCTGGAGGAGGGCAAGACCGTCGTCGAGAAGGTGGACAACATCTCGGGCAAGTCCTCCAAGATCATCATCGAGAGCAAGCACGCCGACTTCCGGCCCCGCTTTAAGATCGTCGACGAGCAGGGCAAGACCGTCACCAACTCCAAGGGGACGCCGGCAGTCTACCAGCTGCCGGTCAACGCCATCATCGCCGCCGACGACAAGGCCAGGGTCTGGGCCGGCGACATCCTGGCCAGGATCCCCAGGGAGACGACCAAGACCAAGGACATCACCGGAGGACTGCCCAGGGTCGCCGAGCTGTTCGAGGTGCGCAAGCCCAAGGAGGTGGCCGTCATCAGCGAGATCGACGGGAACGTCTCCTTCGGCCGCCAGGTCAAAAGCAAGCGCAAGATCGTCGTCACCCCCGAGGTGGGCGACGCCAAGGAGTACTTCATCCCCAAGGGCAAGCACGTCATCGTCCACGAGGGCGACTACATCCAGGCCGGCGAGGCCCTGATGGACGGCTCGGCCAACCCCCACGACATCCTGGCCATCAAGGGCGTCAAGGACCTGGCCAAGTACCTGGTCGACGAGGTCCAGAAGGTCTACCTGCTCCAGGGCGTCAAGATCAACGACAAGCACATCGAGGTCATCGTCCACCAGATGCTGCGCAAGGTCAAAGTCCGCACCCCCGGGGACACGGACTTCCTGATCGGCGAGTCCGTCGACCGCGTCAAGTTCGAGGAGGTCAACAACCGCGTCATCGCCGAGGGCCGCCAGCCCGCCGAGGCCGACCCCCTGCTGCAGGGCATCACCAAGGCGTCCCTGTCCACCGAGAGCTTCATCTCGGCGGCCAGCTTCCAGGAGACCACCAAGGTCCTGACCGAGGCGGCCGTGGCCGGCAAGGTGGACCACCTGGTGGGCCTCAAGGAGAACGTCATCATGGGCCGCCTGATTCCCTCGGGCACCGGGCTCCAGAAGTACCTCAACCAGTTTAAGAACGAGCATGCCGCCCCCGTCGAGACGGCCTCCCCGCCCTTCGGCCGCGAGTAGCCCCCACCCCCCGCCCCCGGGACGGCGACGCCCCGGGTGCCGGACGAGAACGTCAGGCCGCGGATTTCCCTCATCGGAAGTCCGCGGCTTTTTTGTTTGCGGGGAGGGCGGCCCTGTCCGCCGTCCGGCGACGACGACGGGGGAAGGGGGCGGCGAGGCGATGACGACGGTGATGTCGACGACAGTGGCGGAGCGACGGTGACGGTGGCGACGGAAAGTAGGGGGGGGCGGCGACGAGGCGATGACGACGACGGCGGCGGAAAGTAGGGGGGGGCGGCGAGGCGATGACGACTGCGGCGGAAAGTAGGGGGACGGGGGCGACGAGGCGATGACGAAGGTGATGTCGACGACAGTGGCGGAGCGATGGTGACGGAGGCGACGGCGGCGGCCGAGGCGACGGCGACAGGGACGAGGAGAGGCCCGGGACAGGCGGGGGAGGCGCGCGGCCGGTCTGTCGGGCCGCGCGCTGTCCGCCCGGGCTCAGTCGAAGTTGGTCTCCGCGCACTTGTCCAAAAGCTCGGCCAGCTGCTTGGGTTTGCCCAGGGCCGGCCAGCCGATGACCAGCACCCCGTCGTAGAAGGCGGGCTCCGCCTCGGTCAGGGTGCAGATGACGGGGATGACGAAGCGGCCCAGGGTCTTGGCGACGGCCTTGGTCTCGTTGAAGACGTCGTAGGACGCTCTTTTGTTGATGTCATGACCGGTTTTATGCGAGGTCTTGCAGGAGACCATGAAGAGCCTGCCCCTGGAGGTGGCCACCAGGACGTCGCGCTCGGTCAGCTGGTTTCTTTCCCCCCGGGGGAGCCTGACCTCCACGCCGCAGGCGGCCTCGTAGCGGACGGGCCCCAGGTTGCCGAGGGCGCTCATGGCCTTGCAGACGACCCGCTCGTACCAGTAGCCCTCCAGGCGGCTGATCAGATAATGGCCGCCCCCCGCGTCCCCCGGCCAGCTGAAGCGCCAGATCTGCTCCGCGCCTTTCTCGGGCAGAAAGGAGTACCCCCCGGCCGCGATCTCGTCGGTCAGGAGGCGGAGCGCGGACCGGTCCTCCTGTTTGGCCAGAAGGGCCAGAAAGTGCAGAAAATGGTTGTAGAAGGGGTCCCTCCAGCCCTCGCTGTGGCTGCCCCAGCCGTAGTCCACGGCCAGCCCGTCGATCATGAAGTCCAGGCGGTTTTTCAGGCTCAGGCCGGCCAGGGGCCTCTCCCGGACGACGTCGGCCGGGCCCGGGCCCGCGGCCGGGCGGCTGTCGGGCCCCAGGCGGATCAGGCCCTCCCCCTCGATGGCCCAGGCCGGGATGTCGTGGCTGATGGCCCAGAGCCCCAGGGCCGTGGACTGCGGCTTGGTGCCGGGGGAGAGGTTGACCTCCACCCTGAGCCCCTCCCCGGCCCACCGTCCCAGCTCCTCGGGCAGGTGGGCGTGCAGGTTGGCCCCGGACTGGTCCGTCTCCAACAGGAAGACGTCCTCCAGGCCCAGCTGGGCGGCCCGCTGCCGGGTGCGCTCGGCCGCGTGGGCCACCCAGGGGTCCCCGGGCGTGTAGAGGAGCACAAGCTGGGGCAGGTTGTGCCCGGCCACGGCCAAAAGCGTCGCGTCGCTTAACCTTCCCTGCGCCGTCACCAGGGTGGGCTTGCGCAGGGGGCGCCAGGCGGGCTTGGCGGCCGCCGGCCCCTCGGGCCGCCAGGGCCGGAAGACCAGGGCCAGGGCCTCGGCCGCCTCCGGGGTCAGGCGGTCGCCGCGCCAGGCGACTTTGTGGGACTCTATTTTGCCGGCGGACTCCAACTCGTATCTCTCGTGCATGCGCGAGGTGGTCACCAGGGCGACGATCTTCCTGTTGAAAAGCCCGTTGAGAAGCCCCTTGTCCTCGGCCAGCACCTCCAGGGCTCGGGCCCGCTCCAGATCCGCCTTGTGCCGCCGGGCCGGGGTCTGGGCGCGGCTCTCGTCCATGACGAAGAGGAGGTTCAGGATGTTGTTTTCGGCCACCCACAGGCAGTCCACCCGCCGCCCGCCCAGCACAACGTTGTAGAGGGCGTCCCGGGGCGGCGAGACCCCCGCCTGGCGGCACAGGCGGCCCAGGTCCCAGGGCGGGTTCGAGGCCGGCCCGCGCTCGATCATCTGCAGGTCCAGGACCTCCTCCACCGGGAGCCTGGCCGTCACCGGCCTCGACTGGGTGCGCACGGTGCCGTCCTGGAAGCGGCTGGCCAGGAATTTTTCCTCGGTCAGCTGCACGAAGAGGTGGTCTCGTTTCCTCAGGGCGAAGAGGCCCCTCTGCCCCGCCGTCTTCGGGCCGCCCATCATGTTGATGGCCAGCCGCCCCAGCTCGTCCTCGAGCCTCGGGTAGACGTCCTCGACGGTCGGCCTCCCGCCCCCCAGGTGGTCGGCGGCGATGTCCACGACCTTGAGCGGCACCCCCGGCGAGACCCGTCCGAGCTTGGCCGCGATCCCCGGGAGCAGCCTCTCGTTGCGGGCGGTCGCCAGAAGGGTGATGGAGAGGGGCTCGGGATAGGCGCCGACGTACTCCAGATAGGTGGCCACCGTGGCCGTGGCCGTCTGGCCGATCTGCGAGACGAAGTGGCGTCCGGAGTCCTGGGCGCGGGACTGGGGCTGGGGCTGCCCGCCCGGCCCCGCGGGGGCCTGCGGGCGCGCCTGGTTTTTGGGCAAGACGTTCCTCCTCGGGGGGCCGGAAAAAACGGCCGCGGGGCGGGGGGAGGGAAAAGTCGTTCGGAGGGCCGGACTCTCCCGGGGGGGGCGGGTCGGACGGCTCCTCGAAAGCGCCTGGCGGGAGCGACGGACAACTAATGCTACATTATAACGCCCGGGCAGTCAAAATCCGCCGAAAAATGACCCGAAGGCGGCCCGGGACGGCCAGTTTTGGTCGGGACCCGGGGGAGGCGGGCCGTGGGCGGCGGCGCCCCGCCCCCCGGGGGCGCCCCGGCCTCGTCCGCGGCGTCCGGCCGCCTCGGGCCGCGAAAGAGGCTTTGACGTGAAAAATAACATTTCTAATGAAAAAATCCGCAAGTCGCGGTTAATTTGCGGGAAAAGATGAAAAAAATATCGCCTTTGACGAAAAAATAAAACCTGTGTAAAATTTAAGAAAATGTGAAAAAAGGCCTTCACACAGAATGATAAGTCTGATATTTTTGACCATAGAAAAAATTTTAAGTAAATAAAAGAAAGCAGTTTTTATCATAGATAATTAAATAATCTGCCTGACGGCCGGGCGCCGGCCGGCCTGAGATCGGCCGTCCGCGGCCGACTCCAAAAAAGGAGATTTCCACGAGCCGGGTCGTCGGCGACATTCGCGGGGAGACCGGTCTTTTTGAGAAAGTATTGGCGGCCGTCCGTCAAAAAGACGTCGCCCCCAAAAAGGGGGATCCCGGGGCGCCGGTCGACAAAGTTATCTTTCCGGGCGACCACACGGACAAGTGCCCGGATCCGGCCAAAGTCATGGACGCCGTCATGAATCTTCCGCGCGAGAAAGTCTGCCTGGCCGGCCACCGCGAGGAGCCGCGCCTTCATTTCACGCGTCTGCCGGCGGAGGCGAGAGAGGAAAAGCTGACGTTCTTAAAATACTGGTCGGACAAGCAAGGTGCGGGCACTGTCAAATCAATTGCCTTTGGGAAAAAAATGGAGCCTGACCGACAGTTGATTAAAAAAGTTGTTATGCCACCAGTTCGGAGGATCTGACAAGGTCGCCGACGACGAGATTGCCAGGCTTGGGCCGTCCAATTAACACCCAACAATATGTATGGTCTTTCCTTTGTATTCTTGCGTCTCCCAAGTTAATTTCTCATCCCAAGACTTCTTTAAATCTCGGTCAAATATTACCAGCCAACCTTCCTTTTCATCTGATGTGTCCATATACCCTTTCAGCTGTTCCAAGCTTTTAGACAGAGAAAAATATGACTTTTTGAGCTTGACCCCGACCAAGTACTTATGATCTTTGTAAAGAGCGACAATATCTATAGCTCCGCGATCTTCAGCAAATTGTCTAAAAACTTTGCCCCTGTTATTGACAACCCTCTGCATGTAAGCCAAAAGCATGAAGGTATATGTGGCTTCGTCATATTTAAAAGCGGCAAAATCTTTAAACCTAAAAGGAAATGAACGAGAGTCATGTCTCCAAAATTTTTGAAATTCCTTTAATAAATTAGACATAAACAATACTTTTCCATCTGACCATATCTTTTTATTTTGTTCAAGTACTAAGGCATACTGTATTTCATCTGTAATTACCCTGGAAAATACTTCCTGATAGATCTTATTCGATGGTCTAAGTGACAGGTCTTCGTTTTTAACTACCAATCCTAAATCTATGCAGTACTGCCTGTCATCGCTATTGACAGGGACTTTGCCTTTAGTCCCGGCAAAGACGGCGTCCATGACCCTTATGACCCTAAGCTCTTTTAAACGCTCTAGTAAAGAGTCTATATGTGTGTCTCGGCGTTGGATCAAAGTTTCCGCTGCTTGGTCAATATCAGAGCCTGCAATAACTTTAGAGTAGTCATTTTTTAACTGCTCGACCACAACCTCTCGAGCCAAGGCGTTTACAAGCCATGGTTGACCCTCCGACCAGTTCCAAGCCATGTCTATAGCACTAGGTTCGAAAACTTGGCCTGTCGCATCTGTGTGTTGGCTATAGAGGGTACGGATCTCATCTTTGGTGAAATTAGCCAGGCTAAAAGTTTTTGATATTACGTTAAAGGGACTAGCAGTACCCATGGATTTTTCATCCGGGCGAATTTGAGCCCTATAATCTCTGATATTTCTCATGCCCACCAGAGCTATTGACCTAGGGAATTTGGTGCCGGGCTGCTCAGAACGACACAGGTAACCATCTCTGAGCTGGGATAAAAAAGTTATCAAAGAGCTGTCAGACATGCAATCAGCTTCATCGAAAAAAACTATCAATTCTCTGTCAAGGTCACGGCATATAGCGTTAAGAATCATCCTGACTTTAAAATCCGGATCGTCCATTGCAGGTGAAGTTCTATATGTGTAGGCCAAATTTTGGATCTTATCAACTTTAGAAGAATACAATGCCCCGTTGATTTGCGAGACAACTCTGTTCATTCCTAACACATCATCGGTAATTGGTGTTAGAGCTGCTAGAGAGCAGTAAATAGCGTAATATTTGCCTTCCAAGTTAATTTTATCAGCCAACGTTATGAGAAAAGTGGTCTTCCCTGACTGCCTTGGGGCATGGATGACAAAATATAACTTCTCCTCTATAATTTTGCTGACATCAGGTATGCGAGGGAGGACTGGGAGCATATAGTGTTCAGCTGGTTTACAAATTCCAGCGATGTTAAAAAATTTAGGTTGGGGTTTGTCCATGGGTTGTCCCTGTTGACGGCTAAAAATAAGGATAGGAAGGTGAAGATTGCCCTGCTTCAAACCATAAAGCCTATTTTGCTGACAGTCTTTTAGATTCTGATGTATGATAGCGCTTCAGGTAGGTTTTATCAAATGGATGGCATTGGCTCAATGGGCATGGCTGATGGGCAGGAGACGTGAAGTAAGGAGTAGTTTTGGTTGAGTGTTGAAAGCAGGTGAATTAGCGCATGTGAGAATATCATATCATAAAGAGAGCCACAATAGTCTTTTATGATATGTTAATTAATTTTTTGGGTAAATATGACAGAATGAAGTTAAATGCCGTTTGGAGGAATAGTTAAGTGGTAATTTTCACTCTTAGTGAAATTATATGTCTTATGCATTAACTTGGTTAATAAAATTATCTAATAGCAATTTAAATTGTTGTTTATTAAAATAGTAGAGCTGATATATAGCACAAATCTATCATGAGCAACTATCCTTAAAAGTGCAGACAGAGTAGTAATATTTTAAAAACGCCACGAAAGATGTTATTATGTAAGGGCTATTTTTCGACCGTTTGAAATTTTTGGTCGCCGGAGAGATTTTTGGACCGCAGGCAGGAGGGGGGAGCAAATTTGGCTCGGAGGGCGTGACCCTCTCAAATACTAACTACGCAAAATTATTATCTTTTTGTTTTTGGGTCGGTTGGGCTGGTCTCGCCTGGACAGGAAAAAGGGGCTGAGCAGGCCCCGCCGGTCGGCTTTATTGGGTGAAAAAAGGCCGGAAGTCCAATAGGGGCGTAACAATCATTCATATTTAGAACTGCTGGGGAGCCGGGACAAGCGTTGACATCATAAAGAGAAATGTCCTATCTTGTCGGAAGCGCGAGTAATTTTTAATTTGCCGGACTAAGGGAAAGAGGCCCCAACATGAACGAGTCGGACAAAACAGTGCTCGACCCAGGCGCGACCATGCCGGACAACGACAAGGCGCCCGACCTGACCGTCCTGGAAACAGGACCTGCGGAAACCGGGTCGGCGGCGTCCGACCTGACCGTCCTCGAACCAGGGACGAAGGCGCCCGACCTGACCGTCCTCGACCCCGGGACGTCCGGCGACTACCGGCCTGGCGACCTCGTGCTCGGGATCTACCGGGTGGAGTCGCAGGCCATCGAGTCCGGCGGCATGGGCCGGGTCTGGCGCGTCAGGCACGCGGGCTGGAACTCGGACCTAGCCATGAAGCGCCCCAGGGCAGAATTTTTCGTCAACGAGAAGCACAAAGCTGACTTCACCCGCGAATGCGAGGAGTGGATCCGGCTGGGGCTCCATCCCAACATCGTCTCCTGCTACTACGTGCGCGAGATAGACAACATCCCCTGCATTTTCTCGGAATGGATGGACGGGGGCAGCCTGGCGGAGGCGATCGAGAGCGGAAGCCTCCATGACGGGGAGCCCGGGCAGGTTCGCAAAAGGATATTGGACATCGCCGTCCAGTTCGCCAGAGGGCTGCGTTACGCCAACGAGCGCAAGGACGCCGACGGCCGGGACATCGGCCTCATCCACCAGGACGTCAAGCCGGGCAACCTCCTGCTCTCCAAAGACGGCGCGGCCAAAGTCTCCGACTTCGGCCTGGCCAAGGCCCACGTTCTCGCGGAAGCCTCGACAACCGCCGACTTCGGCGGCCCCGCCTCCGACACCACCAAAACAAAGCTCGCCGCAGGCGGAGGCTACACCCCCGCCTACTGCTCCATGGAGCAGATGGACGGGTTGAAGCTCACCCGCCGCACTGACATCTACTCCTGGGCGGTGTCGGTGATGGAGATGTGCCTGGGCTCGCGCCCCTGGACCAACGGCGTGGTGGCCGGGCTAAAGTGCTCCGAGTATTTAAAGCTGGCCAGCCCGCCCATGCCGGAGGCCCTGCGGGAACTTTTGACGCAATGCCTGGCTTCGGAGCAGGAAAACCGTCCGCATGATTTCGGCGTCGTCGAGGAGAGGCTCCTGGAGATATATAAGGCCGAGACGGGGGAGGCTTATTTTCGGCCGCCCGGCGGTTCGGCCGGAGACACGGCCAGCAGCCTCAACAACCATGCCCTGAGCTATCTCGACTTGGGCAGACCAGCGGAAGCGGAAAAATGCTGGAACAGAGCGCTGGCAATTTTACCTGATCACAGTGAAAGCATCTATAACCACGCCGTTTTCCAGTGGATGGAAGGCAAAATCGACGATTTGGAGGCTGTCAGAAGAGTGACCATCCCTGACATAAACTCTAATTATTATCTTTCGATGCTTCATCTGGCCCGAGGAGATGCAAATAAGGCTAATGAATGTCTGGCGAAAGCGAAAGGCGCCTTTGGTGAAACAGATAAAATAAAAAATTTGTCAGAAACGATAGAAGAAATGATAAAAGAAAAAAATGATGGCATCAATATTGATATATTGGCATGCGAAACTATAAAAACAAAAGAAAATACGTTTATTAGATCAATAACTTGTTCTCGTGATGGCAGTAAAGCTTTGATCCGTAGTAAAATAGGATTGAACTTATTGGACCTTAACACAAAAAAATATATCTGTGAGATTGAAGGAAATCATTTCGCAGCCTCCCTCAGTCCCGACGGCAAGCGGGCCATAGCAGCCTGTGGTGACGGGCGGATAAGGATATACGATCTGTCGTCAGGGAAGTGTCTCCATAATATCCTGACACCCCGGAAAGAGAACTTCTCCGTCTGCTATAGCCCTGACGGGAATAAAGCACTTTTCCAAGGAGAAAAGCGCGAGGTGATTATATGGAATATAAATGCAGGTAGATGTGAGCAAACTTTGACTTATCCGCCAGGGGTAATATTTTTAAGAATTTCCTCCATATGTTTCAGCTCTGACGGAAAGCTGGTGCTCATTCATGGTGATAATCGCGACATGGTGCTGTTTCGCTTAGAGACCGGGGAATCTGTCAAATTCTCACCCGGCCATTTTACTATTGTTTTCTCCGCTTTCAGCCCCGACGGGGAAATGATAATCACCAGCGGTTATGCCAGTGGTTTTGTCGGTTCTCATGAGAAAGAGGTGAAATTTTGGGATATAAACACTCTAATGTGCCTGAGAACATTTTCTGGAAGCCACCTGCCCGTCAAATCAATTTCTTTAAGTCCGGATGCTAAAAATGCCCTGTCTATAAGCGAGGAATCAGACGTCAAACTGTGGGACACATCAACAGGCAGGTGTGTCCGTACTTTTGATGCTCCCGGAGGAAAGGCAAATTCTGTTTGTTTCCTTCCGGACGGCGCCCACGGCCTGTCGAGCTGGTCTGGTTCGGTCAGTCCGCTCAAACTATTAAGGATGCCAAACGCCAATCCGCCAAATTATATTCTAAGTCAAATTCACTCAACCGATGCGGCGATTAGCCAAAAAAAGCTTTTCGATTCATATATCACCGAGATCCATGGTTCTATCGCGGAGAATGACATTTCCAAGGCCTTGGAAAAAATGAGCAAATTAAGCGTTTTAAAGCAATATGGCAATTCTCAAACATACTATGACACCAAACGAAAGTTAGCTCGATTCTGTGTTCGCAACAAAGCGACCGCTATTATAGCCTCAATGATAAAATGCCGTTCAAAAGTGCTGGCCATGTCTTTTGATTCGACAGGAGACATGATTTTCTCCGGGGAGGATTCGTGCGGCGAAATAAATTTGTGGGACATAACGACGCATAAGCTTGTCAGAACATTTCCCGCCAGTCATCCGACCTATTGTCCCAACATGACTATTTGCCTGGACAAAAACAATAAGATGTTGTTATCGGGAAGCTGCAATAGAATGCCTCACAACACACCGCTGAGGTTATGGGATGTTGAAAAGGGGGTAAATTTGATAAATTTCACCGATTCCATTTATGATGATATTAGAGCGGTTTGTTTCAGTCCCGACGGGCGCAGCGTTATTTCCGCCAGTCACAGCGACGACAAAATAAAAAAGTTAAAAATATGGGATGTTGACACTGGCAAATGTACGGCCTCGTTTGATCAAGACTCGTCAACCTCGCCTCGAAGCGTTAGTTACAGCCCCAATGGCCAGGAATTAATCGTAGGTTACCAACCATTAGGAGAAAACTGCGATACTTTAGTCCTATGGAATGTGAAATCACAAAAAAAACTTCACATATTTCTACATGGACAATCTAATGCCGGTGGAAGCAACTTTCATCCGGCAGGAATGAACGCTGTCGGCGCTGTTTTTACCCCGACAGGAACCGCTGTTCTTTCCGCCGCTGCCAGCGGCGGCAACGCGATACTCTGGGATTTAAAAACCAGACAGGAACTTAAAATTTTCCCCGTCGAAGTCGACAAGGACAAAATCTGCGTCAGCCCCGACGGGAAAAAAATCCTCGTGGTTGGGGATAAAGGAAAACTAAATTTATTGGATGTTGACTCAGGCGCATGTGTTCAGACAATTTCCTCCCAACCAAGCTATTCTAATTTTTGTTTCAATTTCGACGGAACAAAAATTGCTTCAGCCTATGAGGATAATATAATCGTCTATGAGCTTGATTACGATCTCGTTTTCCCCGGGTGGGCGGACTGGGATGACGGCGCCGCCCCCTATGTGGAAACTTTCCTGACCTTGCACCCGGACCATACCGACGCAGACTTTGAGAATCTCCTAACCGAGCTTGGCAACCGCGGCTATGGCTGGCTGCGCCCGGAGGGAGTCCGCGACAAGCTTGAAACGTTGAAGAACGCGCCCGCTCCTAAAAAAGGGTTTTTTTCCAGCCTCTTCGGAAAGAAATAACGGCGGTCTTTTCCAAAAATTAGACATGCCGCTATGTGGGGACGCGTCGCAGCCTGGACCATGAGCCTTTTTTCTGATTGCTTTCAGACCGCCAGACACGTGCCGGGCGCAAGTCCCGGTGAGAATTCTTAAACTTCCCTCAATTTTGACCCCCCGGGCTTGGCCGGCCGGGCCGCGAACCCGGTTGAAAAAGTCATCCCGAGGCGGCAAACCATGAGCCCCGGGCCCGGGGTCATGGTCGGAGCTAATCCCGAAGCCGCCGTTCGACGCGGCGGGAGTGCTTCGCATCGGACGCGGCTGCTCCCCCGACGACGCGGTGCGAAAAGACGCCTCCGTCTTCCGCGGGCAGGCCGTCTTGCGGCTGGCCGACGGCGAGGGGGACGATTATGGGCGCAGGCGGGCGCCCGGTCGTCGTCAATAGCGACGCCTTGGCCGGACCGCCCCCGCCTCGCCGCGACGACTTCTCACCATCCGCTCGACGCTTTTTTTCCTGGCAACCAAAAACCGTCGACGGCAGCCGTCGCGCGGCGAGGGCCGCCGGTCAAAAACGCAAGTCCAACCGCAGCCCTAAAAATACCGGCCGGAGACCACAAATTTGACGGAACCTGCCGTCCTTTTCCCATGAGCCGCCTCCCC
>JAISET010000276.1 GCA_031264015.1 Deltaproteobacteria bacterium
GCTCGCGGTGAAGCTACCTCAGAAAGCGATATCGACTTTAGAGTCGATAAGGGGAAAATACAAGACTATTTCATGCTAGGTGGACTTTATTGTGATCTTGAAGATGCTTTAGGGAAGAAAATAGATCTCCTAACCACTGGTTCTTTGGAAGATGATTTCCTGGAGCACATATCCAAAGAAGAGGTGATGATATATGAGAAATAACCGAGATATTAACATCCTGGATCATATTGTGTCTCACTGCGATGAGATCTACTATAATGTCAATAGGTTTGGAGATTCACTTCAGGCTTTACAATCGGATCGCTCATATAAACCGGCTGTGGCAATGCATGTCCTGCAAATTGGTGAGCTATCGGCTCTTCTTACTGAAGAGTTCAAATCAAATCATCCAGATATACCTTGGAGACAAATAAAAGCCATGAGAAATTTCGCAGCCCATAACTATGCAAAATTAGATCTAGAGATTCTGTGGTCGACTATCAAAAATAAAGTGCCAATATTACATGATTTCTGTCTAAAAACAATAAAACTATACGATGAAACGGAACAATCAGCGACTCACCAACCAGCACAAAGTCTCAAACCCAGATAAGCAATTTGATTTTAGCAAAAAATTTACAAGACTATATTGTAACTATTCTGGCCCCCCCGTTTGGAGGGGCTAACGGTCAGAAAGGAGGTCACGGGCAGATCAATTAGCCCAATGTGCTCAAACTAGGCCCAAGCCCAAGTCGAGGCCCAGGCCGAGGTTCAGGTCCAAGTCCAGGTGCAGGTCCAGGTCCAGGTGCAGATCCATAAAAATAGAGACCTGAATGGTTACAATTTTTAATATTTTTCCGGGGCTTGACAACCGGCGCGCCCTTTGATACTCTATATGGTGGCTCAACGCTCAAGACTTGGAAGACCCCGTCGGCCGGGCAGACGGCTTGAGACGATTGGCGAACGCGAGCGGGAATAGCTCAATTGGCTAGAGCGAAAGCCTTCCAAGCTTTAGGTTGCGGGTTCGATCCCCGTTTCCCGCTCCAAGATCTAAGATCTAAGTTAAATTTTAACACTCTTAGTTGTTAACTTGCCATACTTGGGATTGTGTTTTGCCGTATTAATATATTATTATTAATTATTATTCATTACTTATTAATATTTATCTTAACACGACTAAAATTACTTTCCTTTTGTAATACTTTTCACAAGTATGGCAAAAGGAATTTTTTTTGTCCGGCTGGAAAAGCCCGCTTATAAAATAGAACGACGACGGGAACGGGATGAAACTTTTTATTGTCGAGTCATACGGGAAGGTAAAAAAGATCCAGCAATTTCTCGGCTCCGACTGGAAGGTGGCCGCCAGCGTCGGGCACGTCAGGGACCTGCCCGTAAGGGAGACGGGCGTCTACCCGCCTGACTTCATCCCCCGCTACGTCCTGACGGAGCGCGGCGAGAAGGTCTGCGGGGAGCTGGCCCGCATGGCCCGGGAGGCCGAGTCGGTCTGGCTGGCCACCGACGCCGACCGCGAGGGCGAGGCCATCGCCTGGCACCTCCAGCAGGTTTTGAAGCTCGACTCCCCGCGCCGGGTGACCTACACCGAGATCACCGCCCCGGCCGTTAAAAAGGCCGTGGAGCAGGCGGGCGAGATCGACCAGAACCTGGTCAGCGCCCAGGAGGGCCGCAGGGTTCTGGACCGTCTGGTCGGCTATTCCGTCTCCCCCGCCCTCAACCAGGTCTCCGGCATGGTCCTCTCCGCGGGCAGGGTCCAGACCCCGGCCCTCCGGCTGGTGGTCGAGCGCGAGGAGGCCATCAGGGGCTTCTCCTCCACCACCCACTACGGGGTGGAGATGAAGTTCGACGGGACGGGGGGCGGCCCCGCGGGTCCGGCTTCCGGGACCGGGGGCCCCGGCCTGTTCGCCAAGGCGGGGCGGGCGGCGGGGGCGTCCGGCGCCGCCGGCGTCTCGGCCGCGGCCGCGGCCGGGACCGGGGCGGGCCCGGGCGCCGGGGCCGCCGGGACCGAGGCGGGCCCTGGCGCCGGGATCGAGGCGGGCCCCAGGCCCTGGAAGGCCGTCTGGAACTCCAAGAACTGGCTGGCCCCGGGCGAGGAATATTTCACCGACAAGGCCGCGGCCCAGAAGATCGCCGAGCTCCGGGACCTCAGGGTCTCCAGGTACGACGAGGGCTCGGCCGCCCAGGGGCCGCCCCCGCCCTTCATCACGTCCACCTTGCAGCAGGCGGCCAGCAACGCGCTGAAGATCGACCCCAAGGAGTGCATGCGGCTGGCCCAGGCCCTCTACGAGGAGGGGCTGATCACCTACATGAGGACGGACAACCCCAACCTCTCCGCCGAGGCGGCGGAGGCCGTCAGAAAGCTGGCCCGGGAGAAGGGCTACCCGCTCCCCGACAAGCGCAGGACCTTCAAGTCCAAGGAGGGCGCCCAGGAGGCCCACGAGGCGATCAGGCCCACCGACTTCAAGGTCGAGCGGGCCGGCAAGACCGAGCAGGAGCGGGCCTTATACGACCTCGTCAGAAAAAGGGCCGTGGCCTCCCAGCTGGCCGACGCCAAGTACGCCACGGTCAAGGCGGTCCTGGAGAGCCGGCTGAACGGAAAAAAGGTCTTGTTCGAGGCCAAGGGCAGGCGTCTGGACTCCCCCGGCTGGAAGGCGGTGCTCGGGGACGACCAGGCCAACGAGGGCGACAAGGAGAAGGACCGCGACGAGCTGACCAACCCCGTGCCCGGCCTGGCCGTAGGCGACTCGCCGCGGCCGTCCTCGTCGGATCTGAAGACCAGGAGGACGACGCCCCCTCTCAGGTACACCCAGGCCGCCCTGATCAGGGACCTGGAGAAAAGGGGCATCGGCCGCCCCTCCACCTACGCGTCCATCTTGGACAACATCACGGCCCGCCAGTACGTGGTCGTCAACCAGAAGCGCCTTCTGGAGGCCACCGGCCTGGGGGAGAAACTGCTTTCCTATCTGAAGTCGAGGTTCAAGTTCGCCAACTACGAGTACACGAGGAATCTGGAGGAAAAACTCGACGGGATCGCCAAGGGTCAAAATAAATATTTTGACGTAGTACAGGAGGCCTACGGGCTTCTGCAAGAGGAACTGGGAAAATTTATGACTGACACAGGTAATGCCTGCCCCGACTGCGGCCAGGCGGTGCGCCATTTGTTTAAGGAAGGCGACGGCGGTTATAATTTTTGGGCCTGCAGCAACCGCACAGACTGCGGGGCCAAGTTTATGGACCAGGGCGGGGTCAGGGGACCCAAGCTCAACAACAGCAAGCTCTCCGAGCACCTTTGCCCCGCGTGCGGGAAGCCGCTGCGGCACATCCTCAAGGAGGGCCCGACCGGCTACAACTACTGGTCCTGCTCCGACCGCACCTGCGGGACCAGCCTGTCCGACGAGGACGGGAAACCCGGGGCCCCCAGAAGCAGGCCCGGGGCCGCCGCCGACTCCGGCCACTTCTGCCGGATCTGCGACAAGCCGCTTAGGCATGTCGTCAAGGAGGGCGAGGGCGGCTACGACTTCTGGGGCTGCTCGGACATCGCCGCCTGCGGGGCGACCTACCGGAACGTCGACGGCCTGCCCGGCGAGCAGATGGAGAGGGAGGCGCGCTTTCCGCTCACCGAGCACGCCTGCTCGCTCTGCGGGAAACCCCTGCGCCACGTCGTCAAGGAGGGCCCGGGCGGCTATAATTTCTGGGGCTGCTCGGACCGGGGCTGCAACGCCAACTACAAGGACGACGACGGCAGGCCCGGCGAGCTGAACGTCCGCGTCCTCGACTCCGACCACAAGTGCGAGAAGTGCGGCAAGCCGCTGCGGCACGTCTTTAAGGAGGGTCCCGGCGGCTACGACTTCTGGGGCTGCTCCGACCGGGAGTGCGGGGCCTCCTACGGCGACGAGGACGGCAGGCCCGGGGCGCTCCAGCCGGCCAGACCCCCTCTCTCCGAGTACAACTGCGACAAGTGCGGCAAGCCCCTGCGCCACGTCGTCAAGGAGGGCGACGGCGGCTACAACTTCTGGGGCTGCTCCGACCGGGGATGCAACACCACCTACGCCGACGAGGACGGCAGGCCCGGGGCGCCGAACGCCAGGTACGTCGACAGCGAGTACAACTGCGACGCGTGCGGGCAGCCGCTCCGGCACATCGTCAGGGAGGGCGAGGGGGGCTACAATTTCTGGGGCTGCTCCGACCGGGGCTGCGGGACCACCTATAAGGACGACGACGGCAAGCCGGGGGTCATGAACCCCAAGGTGACCGAGAGCGAGCATTCGTGCGAATGCGGCCGGCCCCTCAAGCACATCGTCAAAGACGGCCCCGGCGGCTACAATTTCTGGGGCTGCTCCGACCGCGACTGCGGAAACACCTACAGGGACGCCGACGGCAGGCCCGGGGAGAAGAACGCCAAGTACGTCGACTCCGAGCACCCCTGCGAGGTCTGCGGGAAGCCGCTGCGGCACATCGTCAAGGACGGCCCCAACGGCTACAATTTCTGGGGCTGCTCGGACCGCTCCTGCCGGGCCACCTACCCGGACGAGGGCGGCAGGCCCGGCCCCAAGAACGCCCGCGACAGGTTCCCCGACTCCGAGCACGACTGCGAGTGCGGCAAGCCCCTCAGGCACATCGTCAAGGAGGGGGAGGGCGGCTACAACTTCTGGGGCTGCTCCGACCGCGGCTGCGGGAACACCTACAGGGACGCCGGCGGCAGGCCCGGGGAGAAGAACGCCAAGTTCGCCGACTCCGAGCACAAATGCGAGGCCTGCGGGAAGCCGCTCAGGCACATCGTCAAGGAGGGCCCGAACGGCTACGACTTCTGGGGCTGCTCGGACCGCGCCTGCCGGGCCACCTATCCCGACGATGGGGGCAAGCCCGGCCCGAGAAACAGCGGGGATAGGTTCCCCGACTCCGAGCACGCCTGCGAGACCTGCGGGAAGCCGCTGCGGCACATCGTCAAGGAGGGGGACGGCGGCTACAATTTCTGGGGCTGCTCCGACCGCTCCTGCGGGACCACCTACAAGGACGCGGACGGCAGGCCCGGGGAGAGGAACGCCAAGTTCGCCGACTCCGAGCACAAATGCGAGGACTGCGGGAAGCCGCTCAGGCACATCGTCAAGGAGGGCCCGAACGGCTACGACTTCTGGGGCTGCTCGGACCGCGCCTGCCGGGCCACCTATCCCGACGAGGGCGGCAAGCCCGGCCGGAAAAACGCCGGGTCGCGGTTCCCCGACTCCGAGCACGCCTGCGAGACCTGCGGGAAGCCCCTCAGGCACATCGTCAAGGAGGGGGAGGGCG
This sequence comes from Deltaproteobacteria bacterium, assembly GCA_031264015.1. Taxonomy (GTDB): domain Bacteria; phylum Desulfobacterota; class Desulfarculia; order Adiutricales; family Adiutricaceae; genus JAIRNQ01. Next base: position 5,284 of record JAISET010000276.1, read on the forward strand.
GCTACAACTTCTGGGGCTGCTCCGACCGCTCCTGCGGGACCACCTACCGCGACGACGACGGCCGGCCCGGCGAGCGCAACTTCAAGACCGAGAGGACCGTCTCGCAACATCCCTGCGAGGTCTGCGGCAAGCCCCTGGTGCACATCGTCAGGGACGGCCCGAACGGCTTCAACTTCTGGGGCTGCTCGGACCGCGCCTGCAACACGAGCTACTCGGACGACCTCGGCAAGCCCGGGCCCAGGAACGAGAGGAGGGCGGCGGCCCCTCCCTCCGAGCACAAGTGCCCCACCTGCGGGAGCCCCCTCTACCATAAGAAGGGCTACAGCGAGAGGGTCGGCTCGGACTACAACTTCTTCGCCTGCTCCAACCGCGGCTGCAACCTGACCTACAAGGCCGTGGAGGACAAGCCGGTCTTCGACCAGCAGTATTAGCCCGGGCCTCGGCCCGGACCCGGGGGGCGGCGGCGTCTCCCGGTTGGAAAAAAAACGGCCGGGCGCGCGCGAGAACGCGCCCGGACCGGACAAAAAAAACCCCGAAATCGACAAGGCGTTGATTTCGGGGTTTTTCGTCTCAGCGGAGGCGACGCGTCTCAGCGCGGGCGACGCGTCTCAGCGCGCCGCGGGGCGTCACTGCAGGCAGGGGCCGTCGTCCCCGGGTCCGGCGCCCCGTCCGCGCCGTCCGGCCTCCCGGCGTTCGATCCTCTCCATCAGCTCGTTCCAGTCGGCGACCTCGCTGGCCGGGATGGCGTCCTCCTCGAAGGCGCCCATGAACTCGGCCACGTCGGGATCCACCTCTACCCCCCTGTGCGGGGCCAGGGTCATGAGCTGTCCGACCAGCCTGGCGGCGGCCAGATAGTACTTTCTGTCCCTCAGAAGCGGCGGCACCTCCTCCGTCTCCGCCTTGTCCGCGAGAATCTCCCTGATCCTGCTCTCGGGGTCGAGCAGGTCGTCGTAGAACGACTCGTCAAAACGCGCGAGGAACACTTTCGCATAAAACCGTGACATTTTCGTTTTCCTCATTCTCGTCGCGGGCTGAAAACTGACCGCCCGCGCGGGGACCGGGCGGCCCGGTCTCAGTGATGTCGACGACCGCGGGGCGTCCGGGGCGGCCGCGCCCCGAATAAACGGCCCGCGGTCCGCATGCGGGCGGGCGCGAAAGCTTTTCAGTAAAAGTAATCGGGCGCCTCGTCCGCCGGAGGCCGGCCGGCGCCCCCCTGGTTCCCGACGGCTCGGAAAGCCGGACGGGCCGGGGCGGAAATTTAAATTTTAATCCAAGTTAGTTTCTTTGCCACATAAAGGCAATCTAGCAGGGAGGATGATCAAAGTCAACATACTTTTAAGTTTTTTTGTCGTCGGCATGTTTTTTTGGGGAATAGTTTTGGCAAGTCGGAGCGGCCGTCGCCCGCGCGACGGCACAATTTTGCCGGCGAACTGTCTGGCCGCATGCCCGCGGACCTCCGGGAGAACTCGGAGTTGGAGACGATCCTTTCCCGGTGATTATGAAAACCCCGCGGGAGACGTTTTCCAACAGCCCCGCCTGTTTCAGACGCGTTTTGGCCCGGCTGAAACGGGTGTCGAAGGCGCCGTGTTTGCCTTTGGGACTCGTCAGTTTCCTGTCTTCGGCGTTCACCTTGGGCGCGACGGCAATATCTTCCCTGACTTTCGAGACCGCGCGTTGTTTTCCGTCGCGCGGGCGCTCCGGGACGGGCTTGATGAAATAGGGAAAATCTGGAATGGCCGTAAGATTCCTCCTGGCAGTTCCGCGAGGTGGTGTCTCGGGGCAACCGTTCGGGCCGCTATTTTATAGGACGCCCGCCCTAAATCCGGGGCGCCCGGATTATGCCGGGTCCCGGGTCGGCCGGCCATGTTAAAGGCTGGTGGTTCGGAGCCAAATTTTCAAAACCACCGCCCTGTGAGCGGCAAATTTGATCCGTTTGCATGTCAGGGACTAAAAATCAACATGAATTCGCTCCGCAACATTTTAAAGGCTTTCAGGCGGGCGTCAGCATGGGCGGAGCGGCGGACGGGCGTCAGCATGGGCGGAGCGGCGGACGGGCGTCGGCATGGGCGGGGAGACGGCCGGCCGGAGCGGAAGGCGGGCGGCCGGGCATGACGACGGCCGGCGGGGGCGGAGGCCGGGGGACGGGAGGGAAAAAAAGAGAGGGACCGCCCGGCATGACGACGGTCGGACGCGGGAATGTCCGGCGGACGGACAAGTCGTCGGATTGTGTTTGGCGGAAGACCGACTTGAAAGCCGAGACGGACTCACAGGCCGGAGCGGGCGGAGGGAGCGGGGCGGGCGGCGGTCAATTTTGTCGGGCCGCCCCCGATCTCCTCCAGAAACAGCCGAAAGATCCGGGCCGCCTCCTCCAGGGGGCCGGAGTTGTCGACGACCAGGACGCCGGCGGGAGGGGGCGAGTCGAGGGATTTGTTTCTGCCGATCCTCTCGGCTATCCCGGCGGGGTTTTCCCGGCCCCGGGACGCGAGTCTCCGGCGGACGACCTCCTCGTCGGCCGTCACCATGACGCCCGCGAGGTCCGGGTAGAGCTCCCTCGCCCTGGGATAGTGGGCCCGGGAGCCGTTGACCAGGACCAGGGCCCCGGCCAGCAGGGCCAGGTCCATGGCCCGGGTGACCCCGTAGCGGTGCCCGTGGCTCTCCCAGTGCAGGGCCAGGCGTTTTTCCCGCAGCAGGCGCCCGAAGTCCTCGGGCGTCACGAAGACGTCCCCGGAGGGCGCGGTCGTCGGCCTGGTCACCAGGCGTCCGGCCAGGACGATCTTGCCGGCGGTTTCGGGCGGGTCGGCGAGGACGGCGGACAGGAGGCTGTCCTTGCCCGCGCCGGACGGCCCCATGACGTAAACCAGGACGCCCGGCGGATCGGGGGGCCCGGGGAGCCCGGCGGGCCCCGGGTGTCCGGAAAGACTCTGGCGTCCCGCGGGACCCGGCCGTCCGGCAAGTCCCGGACGCTCGGCAAGTCCCCGCCGTCCCTCAAGTCCCTGACGCGCGGAAAGACCGGAGGGTTTGGGAGGCCCGTCGATCCCGCCCGGTCCGTCAACTTCGCGCGGTCCTTCAATTTCCGTCATTTCGTCAATCCCGCCCGGTCCGTCAGTTCCGGCCGGTCCGTCGGGGCCGCCGAAGAAGTTGTTTTTCGGGCGGGCGGTCCCGGGCGTCGGGTCGTTTGCCCGCGTATTTTTCGGGCCCGCCGACCCGGGCGTCAGTAGACCTGCCGTCCGGCCACCCAGACGGACTTGACCACGGGGCGGCCGCCGCCGTTGGAGACCCTGACCAGGTCGGCCCGCAGGCCCGGCTCCAGCCTGCCCCTGTCGTCGAGCCCGCCGAGTCTGGCGGGGGTCTCGGTGACGGTTTTGAGGGCCTCGCTCATGGTGAAGCCGCAGTCCCGGTTGAGGATGTGGGCGCCCAGCAGCAGGCTCGAGGGCACGTAGTCGGAGGAGAGGCTGCTCAGACACCCAGCCTCGGCCACCTCCCTCGCGGAGACGTTGCCGGAGTGGGAGCCGCCCCGGACCAGGTTGGGGGCGCCCATGGTCACGGCCATCCCGTCGGCCCCGGCCTCTCTGGCGGCCTCCATGGTGGTCGGAAACTCGGAGATGCTGGCCCCCAGCCCCAGGGCCTCCAGGACGTGCCCGGGGGTGGTGTCGTCGTGGGAGGCCAGGGGGAGCCCCCGGCTGCCGCAGAACTCGGAGACTTTTTTGACGTGCCCGGGGGCGTGCAAATCCCGGCGCCTGACGATCTCCTCGGCCAGCGCCTCGATTTCCTTGTCGGTGGATTTGGACTGGTGGTAGGTCCTGTAGGAGTCCAGGTCCCTCCACTGCCTCTGCCCCGGGGTGTGGTCCATGACCGAGACCATGCCCAGAAGCGGGTGGGCGCAGACCCGGTCGAAGAGCTCCCCCATCTCCGGGTCGCCGACCTCGCAGCGAAAGTGCAGCCGGTGGTCGGCCCGCAGTCTCGGGAGCGTCTCCGAGAGAGCCGCCAGCGAGAGGTCCAGCAGGACCCTGCGCCCCGGGTCCACCGACTCGCCCACGCAGACGGAGTCCAGCGCCGTGGTGATGCCCGCCGAGACCAGCTGGGCGTCGTGGGCCTCCATGGCCGCCCCGGGCTCGGGCCAGTAGAGGCCGGGCCTGGGTTTCAGATGTTTTTCCAAGTTGTCCGTGTGCAGCTCCACCAGGCCCGGGATCAGAAGATCCCCCTCCAGGTCCAGGGAGCCGGGGGGCACCGCCCCGTCGCCCATGGATTTGATCAGCCCGCCCTCCATGACCAGGTGGCCTTTTTTGAAGCCCCCGGGGGTGGCCATGACCGCCCTCGCCAGAATGCTTGTCCCGTTGTTCATCAGTCCTCCGAGGGGGCCCCCCGCGGGCCGCCCGACAGTTTGGGTCGTTTTTAGTTTTCTTGGTCGCCCGGTGGTCCGGCCGGCCGGGCTCGTCGTCGCTCCCGGCGGGGATGTCCCGACCGGTTCCCGCATGGCCGAGGCCGTCTTGGCCGCGCGGCGGGAACGTTGATATTTTTAGCCCCCGCGGGCGTTGAAAGTCTCCCTGGGGTCCCCGTCGTCGTCGGTCCGGGGCGCGGCGGCGACGCCTCGGGGAACGACGGCGACGGCCGCGTCCGTCAGCCGCCCCCGGGGGGCCGCAGGGACAGGACCTCGTCGGCCAGCCTGGTCCAGAGGTCCTTGTCGTGGAAGACGCCCATGACGGCGGCGCCGGCCGCCTTGGCCTCCTCGACCAGCTCGCAGACGACGTTTCTGTTGGCCCGGTCCAAAGACGCCGTGGGCTCGTCGAGCAGCAGGACGGGCGCGGGCCAGACGAGGCCCCGGGCTATGTTGACCCTCTGGCGCTCGCCCCCGGAAAAGGTGGCGGGCGGCAGCTCCCGGAGGCTTCGGGGGACGCGCAGCCTGTCCAGCAGATCCGAGGCCCGTCTTCTGGCCTCGTCCTCGGGAACGCCCCTGGTCAGAAGGGGCTCCATGACCACCTCGAGGGCCGGGACCCTGGGGACGACCCGCAAAAACTGGCTCACGTAGCCCATGACCCCGCGCCGAAGACCCAGCACCCCCCTGGGCGGGGTCATGGACAAGGAGACAGTCCCGCCGTCCGCGCCGCGCAAAAAGACGTCGCCCGAGGTCAGGGCGTAGTTTCCGTAGACGCAGCGCAGCAGGGTGGACTTGCCGGAGCCGGAGGGCCCCGTCAGAGCCAGGCAGCTCCCGGCTTTGACCGACAGGGAGACGCCGTCCAGGGCCTCCAGAACGGCCGGGCCGGCGAGGTGCAGCACGAAGGTCTTTCCCAGGCCCACCGCCCTGACCATCTCCCCCGGCTCCAGCTCCGGGACGCGGCGGCCGCGCGGGGCGGGGGGGAGTCCGGGCGCGGAAAAAAAGGGGCCGCCGGGCCGGCCGCCGTGGCCCGACGGGGGGGGGAGCCTCCCGGCGGCGCCCGCCCCGGACCGTCCCTCGGAGGCTCGGGGGCGGTTCCCGGAGATTTCGCGGGCCGGGTCGTCGGCGGGGGCGGGCCCCGGGGGGAGGGACGCCTTTCGTCCCGGGCTCTCCCCGGCCGGCGCC
>JAISET010000108.1 GCA_031264015.1 Deltaproteobacteria bacterium
TGCCGGAAGCCAGCCAGCACATAAGTCTCCATGATCCCTGGAAAACAAGGGCTTGCCGCCATGTCCGCTAACCTCGCGGCCCCCGGCGCGCTGGGCTGCGGGCCGGACTGCGCCTGCCAGGACCTGAGCCCCGGGGCCCCCGGGGCGCTGGACGAGGTCCTGGGCTCCACCAGGGCCTGGTGCCCGGCCTGCCGGCGGCCGGAGCAGGCCCTCTACACCGCCTCCCCTGAAGGGGTGTTCTTGGAGCGGCTCTGCCCGGCGACGGGGGCGCGGAAAATAAAAATCGCCGAGACCAGGTCCTGGTTCGAGGAGCGTTCGGGCCCCGGTCTGCTCATGGGAAACCCGCCCGGGGACAAGCCCGTCGCCCGGGGCTGCCCCCTCGACTGCGGCTTGTGCCGGGCCCATCTGGCGGAGCTGCGGCTGCCCGTCTTCTCCGTCACCAACCAGTGCCAGCTGGACTGCCCCATCTGCTTCACCCACAACCGCCCGGATCTCGTCTATCACAAGAGCATGTCCGAGCTCGGCGAGATCCTGGACGCCGTCGAGTCCCGGAGCCGCTCCCTGGACCTGGTCAATCTGACCGGCGGGGAGCCCTTCCTGCACCCCGGCATCATGGGGATCCTCGAGGAGTGCGCCCGGCGCTCCTTCGGGAACGTCTCGGTCAACACCAACGGCCTTAAAATCGCCGCCGACCGCGCGCTCGCCGAAAAAGTCAAGGAGGCCGGCGCCGAGGTCGTCCTGTCCCTGGACACCCTGGACCCGTCGACCAGCCTCGTCATCCACGGGGCCGACATCGTCAGAGAGAAAATCAGCGCCCTGGAGACACTGGAGAGCCTGGACATCCCGACCGTCCTGCTGCCGGTCTGGATCCCCGGCCTCAACGACCGGGAGATACCGTTTCTGTTGCGGGAGTATTTCCACCGCCCCTTCGTCAAGGGCGTCACCGTCCAGACCGTCGCCTACACCGGCCTCCGCGGCGGCCGCTTCGAGCCCAGGAGGCGGGCCACCATAGAGGAGGTGGAGGGCGCGCTGTCGGACGCCGGAATCGGCGCCGGGGACTTTTTCCGGCACGGCTCCTACCACCCTCTGTGCTATTCGACGGCCTACTATCTGACGGACCGGGACGCCAAGATTCCCCTGGCCTCCCTCGCCGACAAGGCGGACCTCACCGAGGCCACCGCCGACGGCTATCTGATGAGGCCCGCGGACAAGCTTCTGGCCGCCGTCCGCGACAGGATCGACCAGATCTGGGCCCGGGGCGCCTCCAAAGACGAGACCAGGCTGCTCAGAAAACTGGTCGCCTCCATGCGCCCGCCGCCCGGGGCCGCCGACCAAGACGCCGGCGCGAGAGAATGGCTCCGTCTGCAAAGAAAGGCCTTCCTGGACCTGGGGCTCGTCAAGACGGTGACCGTCCACGCCCACATGGACGAGGACAACTTCGACCTGGCCAGGGTCTCCTACTGCGGGGACCTGGTCCCGGAGGAGGACGGGAGCATGAGGCCGGCCTGCGCCTACAATCTTTTATACCGGGAGCGCGACCCCAGGTTCTGGGCGGGGGAAGAAAAGGAGGCGGGAGAAGCGGCCGTCAAAGCGGAGGAAAAAGAGGAGCCAAAAGAGGGAAAGGAGCCGAAAGAGGGAAAAGAGGGAGGCGTCTGATGGCGGGCGCCAAGTTTTACTCCCAGACCACGAGCTGGTGCCCGGAGTGCCGCCAAAAGGTGCCGGCCAGGATAGTCTCCGCCGACTCCCGGGTCTGGCTGGAGAAGGTCTGCGGGCGCCACGGCGTCGACCGGGTCCTGGTCTCCGAGGACGTCCCGGGCTACGAGCGAAGACTCGCGCACACGCGGCCCGGCCTCGCCCCGCTCTCCCGCTTCAACCCCGGCTTTGCCGGCTGCCCGGAGTCCTGCGGTCTCTGCCCCGAGCACCGCCAGCACACCTGCCTGCCCGTCGCCGAAATCACCTCCCGCTGCGACCTCGGCTGCCCGGTCTGCCTGAAGACCGACGGGGACGTCTACGAGATGACCCCCGGGGAGTTCAGGCGGGCCCTGTCCAGGCTTCGGGAATACGAGGGCGAGGTCATGCTCCTGAACCTCTCGGGAGGCGAGCCCACCCTGCACCCCGAGTTCGGGAAGTTCGTCAACATCGCCAGGTCGGCGGGCGTGGCCCAGCTGACCGTCTCCACCAACGGCCTGAGGCTTTTGAACGACCCCGCTCTCAGGGAGCTCTTCGTCCGCGGGAACGTCGTGGCCGCCCTGCAGTTCGACGGCCTGGACGACGAGATCTACCTGAAATTGCGCGGCCGGAAACTTCTGGAGGAAAAACTTAGACTTGTGGAGATCTTCGAGGCCGAGAAACTCCCCTACTCCCTGGTGGCGGTGGCGGCCAGAGGTGTGAACGACCATGCTCTCGCGGACCTGGCCGACTTCTTTTTCCAGTCCGAAGCCCTGAGCCTCATGTTCCAGCCGGTGGCCCTGACGGGCAGGGCGGGCTCCGGAGGAGCTTTCCGGACCGACAACCGGCTGACCCTGGACCGGGCGGTCGCCGAGATCGAAAAATCGAAGCATATGGCCCCGGGCGACATGGCCCCCATAGCCTGCTCGCACCCCGGCTGCGCCGCCTCGGCCTATTATTTTAAGATCGGCCCGAACAGGTTTTTGTCCTTGAAGGACTTCCTGGGCTTCCCCCAATACCAGAAAGTCACCTCCAACCGCTCCTTCCCCGGCCTCGACCTCGAGGGCCACCAGGTCATCAAAGACAGGATCTACGAGAGCTGGTCGTCGCTGACCTCGAGCCCCGGGGACAAGGAGGTCAGGGCCAGGATCCGGGAATTTTTCAAAAGCCTGGAAGGCCGGGAGTTCACCCCCGAGCAGGCCTTCGAGACGGGCCGGGACTCGGTCAAAAGCGTCTTCGTCCACGGGCTCATGGACCCGCTTTCCTTCGACTTCGACCGCCTGGTCAAGTGCTGCAACCATTACCTCCAGGCGGGCGGCAGGCTGGTGCCCATGTGCGCCCACAACCTGGCCAAGCACCCCGGCCCGCCGGCTTAGCCGTCCGTCCCCATGCCCGCGGCTTCCCCGCCCCCGCCCGCCTGACCGTTTTCCTTATCCGCCCCCCCGCCCCCGGCTCCGGGACCGGCTTTAAGTCGTCCGAGCGCCGCCGCCAGACGGACCAGGAAGACCGCCAGTATGACGAAGGACAGATAATCGAGATAGAAGCCCAGCCTGGACTCGTCGTAATCCATGAACATGTATTCCGAACCAAGGGTCATGCGGGTCCAAAACTCCCGCTTGACAAACGTCCGCAGCCCCAGACAGCAGACCAGGAACAAGGCCGGACTTAAAACCAGCCTGTAAAAATTGGCCCGGCCGGTCGTTCCGGCGGCTGTCCGGCCGGCGCCCATGTTGGCGCCCCGGCCGTCTCCCCGGCTGTTTTCGGCAGCCGCGCCGTTATTTTTGCGGCGGCCGGGCATCCCCTGAAAAACGGCCTTGCTCCTGGCCCAAAAGCCCCTCCACTCCAGCCCCAGATGCAGGCAGATTAAGATCAGGCCCCAGTGGGCGCCCAGCAGATGGATCCTGCGGGCCAGCTCCAGGTCCCCGGGCAGGGGCAGGTAGGCGTGGACGTGGCGGGAGACGACGATCCCGCCGGCGATCTGGGCGACCAGGACGACCAGGACCAGGAGGCCGACAAGCCGCTTTAAAACAGCTCCCGGCCCGGACGGCCGGCGGATAATATTTTTATAAAATCTGACGTTCAGGGCGTGGTGGGCGGCGTAGAGCGCCAGCATGAAAACGCCCAGCCACTCGTGCGTCTTCTGGCCCCAGAGGTGGAAGCCCAGGAGCAGAAAAAGATCCGCCAGCATGGAAAAGTCGACGACGATTCTGAGGGTGTTTTTACGGGGCATGAGCGGGCCTTGGAAGGGGAGATGTCCGCAAATATGATCGACAGGTAAAAACCCTATTTCGTCCGTTTTTAAGAAATTTCTCTACTATATATTGTGTTTATCTTTGATAAAAGTAACTATATATAGTATTAAATTTAGCTGGAAAAAAAAATTGGGACTTTTTACCGATTGATCAAACATCACTTTACCGGAAGTCTTGTCTCCAAATATTTTCCCGCCGGACGTCTTGCCAAGGGTCATTATACCTCCGGACCGGCCGGAACAAAGACGTGCGCGGAGGGGCCGGTCGGACCGGGGGGGGGGGGAAATGCCGCTCAGCCGGCCAGGCCAAGATTTTTCAGCCAGTCGGCCACGGCCCCCGGGACGCTGTCGGCCCTGGCGTTATCCCTCACGTGCAGCCCGTTTAAAACGGTCGCGCCCGGCGCGGCGGCCCTCAATTTGTCAATGGTGTTCAAAAAGCCGCTCCCGCCGCTGGTGCAGAAGGGGACGACGGTCTTCCCGGAAAAGTCGTTGGCCTCCAGCATGGTATAAATGATCATCGGCATGTCGTACCACCAGACGGGGTAGCCGATGTAGACCGTCCGATAGTCCGTCAGGTCGGGGATGTTTTCCCGCATGGCGGGCCTGGCCCCGATCCGCTGCTCCGCCCGGACCTGGTCGCTGAAGTCCCGGTACAGCCCGGGGTAGGCGTCCCTGAACTGGAGCTCGAAGACGTCCGCGCCGGTGACCTTTTGAATCTCTTGGGCGACCGCCCTGGTGTGCCCGTATTTGGAGAGATAAATGACCAGCGACTTGCCGGCCGCCCCAGACTGTCCGGGGACCGCGGCCTGGGCTTGGGCCGCCCGCGAGCCCGCGACGGAAAAGACGCACAAAAAGACCAGGGCAAGGGCGGTCATGACGAATTGACTGAGATTTCTTAAATTTGACATGTTTTCCTTTGCAAAGGCGGACCGCGGTCGTGCCGTCTGGGCGGGAAATATCTTCAATTCAATTTTCTCATAATTTCACAGGCCTTACGGAAGATCGCACAGTCGCCGCCGGAAGATGCTTGAAACCGCGGCCCCGGGAAGAGGGGCGTCGATAATCAAGACAGGAAATTAGCGCGGGAGACCAAAGACTGGAAAAACAGAGACAAAAAACGAGGCGCGAAAAACTTGGCGTTCGCCGCCGACCATCCGTCGGTCGGTCGACGGCGCGGACGGTCGACCGACTAGTGGATGTCGATGGCAGAAACGCTTTTTTTTATGAAGAAGCCGCATTTTTCCGAAAACTATTTGGACAAAATATTCAGCTTCTCGGCGAACGTCCGGATTTGGTCCATGCGGTCGGGCACGGCGATCCCCTGGGGGCAATGGTCCTGGCAGGCGCCGCAC
>JAISET010000182.1 GCA_031264015.1 Deltaproteobacteria bacterium
CGATCCGTCCCGTTCTTACCGGGCCGGGGCCGCGTCCTTCTTGATGGAGGACTTGGTCTTCTCCCAGAGCAGGAGGACCGGGGAGGCCAGGAAGATGGAGGACATCGTGCCCACGGTGATGCCGATCATCAGGGCCAGGGCGAAGTCTCGGTTGACCGGGCCGCCCAGGAAGTAGAGGCTGACGAGGGCCAGAAGCGTCGTCCCGGAGGTGAGGATGGTCCGGGAGAGGGTCTGGTTGATGCTCTTGTTGATGATGACGGCCAGGTCAGCCTTGCGGTTGATCTGGGTGTTCTCCCTGATGCGGTCGAAGACGATGATGGAGTCGTTGAGGGAGTAGCCGATGATGGTCAGGATGGCCGCGACGAACGAGAGGGTGATCTCCTTGTCTAAAAAAGAGAACACCCCCGCGGTGATGACGACGTCGTGGATCAGGGCCAGGATCCCCCCCAGGGCGAAGGAGAACTTCATGTAGTAGCAGGTGACCAGCGTGACGATCAAAGCCGTGATGATCAGCGCCCCCACCCCGACTCCGAACAGGCTGACCACGTAGATGACGCCCAGCAGGATGGCCACGAAGATGATGGGCACGAACCATTTCTGCTCGAAGCGTCCGGAGAGGTAGATGATGATGATCAGGATGCTGTAATAGATGGCGTAGAGGGCCTTCTGGCGGAGGTCCTGGCCCACCTTGGGGCCGACCATCTCCTCGCGGCGCACCTCGACGTTGTCGGCCCCCAGGGAGCCCTCCATGGCGGCCACGGCCGTCTGCGAGAGGTTCATGCCCTCGGCGGCGGGGCCCTCGCTGATGTTGATCAGGTACTCGTGGTCGGCGTCGGAGCCCAGGCCCTGCAGGCTCGAGATGCTCATGCCCGCCGCGTCCAGCACCTCCCGGAGCGCCTCGGCCCCCGGGTCGTCGGCCAGGCGCACCTGGAGCAGCAGGCCCCCCTTGAAGTCCACGCCCAGGTTGAGGCCCCGGTGGAAGGCGATGGAGCCCAGGGAGAGCAGAATCAGGACGGCCGAGACGGCGAAGGCCTTGTAGCGGTTGCCGATGAAGTTGAGATTAATGTCGGGCTTGATGATTTCCAAAGACATTTTTAAGTCTTCCTCTTGACTGTTCTTCGACTATGAAGATCTTGACGCCGCCGTCCGGGCGGCCTGGTCTCGTCCGCCGCCCGTCCGGCCCGGCCCGCCCCGGGGCCTGCTAGATGCTGATCCGCCTGATGCGCAGGTTCCTGGACAGGACGAGGTCGAAGATCCACCTGGAGCAGAATATGGCCGTGAACATGGAGGAGAGGATGCCGATGATCAGGGTCACGGCGAATCCCCTGATCGGCCCGGTGCCGAACTGGTAGAGGACCATGGCGGCCAGGACGGTGGTCAGGTTGGCGTCGAAGATGGTCCAGAAGGCGTGGTCGAAGCCGCCGCTGATGGCGCCCAGGGGCCCCTTGCCCCGCCGGATTTCCTCCCTGATGCGCTCGAAGATGAGCACGTTCGCATCCACGGCCATGGCCAGGGTCAGGACCAGCCCGAAGATGCCGGGGAGCGTCAGCGTCGCCCCCATGGCGGCCAAAGCCCCCAGGATGATGGGAAAGTTAAACAAAAGGGCCAGGTCGGCCACGACGCCGGACCAGCTGTAGTAAACCAGCATGAAGAGAAGGATCAGGACCAGGCCCACCGTCCCGGCCCTCAGGCCCTGGCTGATGGAGTCGGAGCCCATGGAGGGGCCGACGGTGCGCTCCTCGATGACCGTCACCGGGGCGGGCAGGGCGCCGGCCCGCAGGACCACGGCCAGAAGCCTCGCCGACTCGGGGGTGAAGGAGCTGCTCTCGATGACGGCGTTGCCGTCGGGGATCTTGGTGCGGATGACGGGGGCGCTGAAGACCTGGTTGTCCAGGACGATGGCCAGGTTGCGGCCGACGTAGCGCTCGGTTATCTCGGAGAACTCCCTGGCCCCGCGGCTGTTGAAGGACATGGTCACCTGGGGCAGCCCGAACTGCTGGTCCCTGACGGCCCGCGCGTCAATCAGGGACTCGCCGGTCATCAAGGCCTGCTTCCGTAAAAGTATCGGCGTCCTGGTCTCGACCCCGGTCATGGGGTCGACGTCGCGCTCGTAGAGGACCTCGGTGCCCGGGGGCGGCCCGTCCCTCAAGGCCTGCTCGGCCGAGATCATGCCGTTGTCGACCAGCTTGAACTCCAGGATGGCCGTCTTGCCGATCAGCTCCACCGCCTCGTCGGGGTCGTTCACCCCGGGCAGCTGGATGATGATCCTGTCCTCGCCCTGGGGCCTGATGTCGGGCTCGGCCACCCCGAACATGTCCACCCGGTTGCGGATGGTCTCCAGGGCCTGCCTGGCGGTCAGGTCCCTGACCTCGGCCTCGTAGTCGGAGGTCAGCCCCAGGACGAGCCTCGAGGCCGCGCGGGAGGCCACCCTGAGGACGGGGAGCTCGGAGTCCGCCAGCCGCGCGACGCGGTCCAGGTTGGCCGGGTCGTCCACCTCGACGACGATCTCCGGGCTGTTTTCGTTCTGCAGCCTGAAGCCGGACACGCCCGCCTCGTTGAGCTCCTGGCGCAGGTCGTCGGCCGCCCTCCTGGCGGCGTTGTTGACGGCCACCTGGAGGTCGATCTCCATGGCCAGATAGATGCCGCCCTTGAGGTCCAGGCCCAGGTTGATGAACTTGGACGGCAGGATCTTGCCGGCGATCCCCGGGACCTTGCCGTCGGGCGTCCCGCGGGAAAGAAGGGTGGGCAGGAGGTAGGCCACCCCCCCCAGGATGACAAAGGCCGTCACGAGACCCCGCCAAACGAGATTTTTATTCATTGAAACCACCAAAAGATCAAAAAATGACGCCGCGACAACCGACGGCCGCCCGCGGCGCCGATTCGCCCGGCGCCGGGCCGGCCGGAAAAATTCGGGGCCGCCAAAAGAATCCGACCGGGCCCCCGGCGAAAAAAAAGCCTACTCGGTCTTGCCCAGGTCCGCCTTGTCCTTGTCGCCGGAGTCGGCGGCCTCGGCGGCCTGCCTGGGGGCGGCCTCGGCGGCCTGCTTGGCGGCGGGCTCGGCCGGCCCCTGCTTGATGACTCCGGCCACGCCCGAGCGGGCGATCTTGACCCGGACCTCGGGGGCGACTCGCACGGTCAGCTCCTTCTGGTCCACGGCGGTGACGACGCCCAGAAGGCCCCCGCTGGTCTGAATCTTGTCGCCCCTCTTGATGTTGTCGAGCATTTCCTGGCGCTCTTTCTGCTGCTTTTTCTGGGGCCTGATCAGGAGAAAGTAGAAGATTAAAATGAAGCCGCCCATGATAACGAACAGCTGCATCCCGCCGCCCTGCTGGGCGGCCGGGGCCGCGGCCGCGGTCTGGGCCAGGGCCTGGCTGGCGGTGGTCATGATAAGGGTGAGCATGGTAGTCTCCGTGGGAAGCGGGCTGTTTAATCGTCATGAGCCAGCCGCGGGGTGATATGTTTTTTCTTGGCCCTGTTAGGGCGTCGGCGTCTAATCGGTTGATTTTGGACAGCCTGCGGGTTGTTTCTTTCTCTTAATCAGACTTCCCGGGACGAGCGGCGCGGACGCCCCGGACGGTCGTCCCGGCGCCGCCCTAGACACCCTCCTCCAGAAGGTTATAAAACTGTTTATAATAGCATAAAAAATTGCCCTCTTGCAAGGCTTTTCGCGCCCCCGCGGTCAAATCCAGATAATATTTTAAGTTGTGGACGCTGGCCAGCCTCAGGTAGAGGGGCTCCTTGTTCCGGTGCAGGTGGCGCAGATAGGCCCGGGAAAAATTCCGGCAGGCGTAGCAGCCGCAGTCGGGGTCAGGGGGCAGGGGGTCGTTCTTGAAGCGGCTGTTTAAAATGTTAATTTTGCCCCTTCTGGTGAACAGCTGGCCGTTTCTGGCGTTGCGGGTGGGCATGACGCAGTCGAAGAGGTCGGCCCCCCTTTTGATTCCCTCGATCAGATCCCGAGGCGTCCCCAGGCCCATCAGATAGAGGGGCTTCGCGGGGTCCAGGACCTCGGCCGCCGCCTCCACGGCCTCGAGCCTGGTCTCCAGGGGCTCCCCCAGGGCCAGCCCGCCGACGGCCTGGCCGGGGAAGTCGAGCTCGTTTATCTCCGAGGCGGAGCGTCTTCTCAGGTCCGGGAAGAAGCCTCCCTGGCAGATGCCGAACAGGGCGCCGGCGGGCCCCGGGCTTTCCGCGGCGATCTCCCCCCAGCGTCCCCGGCAGCGGGCGGCCCAGGCGGAGGTGAGCTCGAGTGACTTTTCCGTCTCCCCGCGGCCGGCCGGGTAGGTCGTGCACTCGTCGAGGCACATCAAAATGTCCACCCCGAAGCCCGTCTGCAGCTCCACGGCCTTCTCGGGGCTCAAAAAGACCTCGGAGCCGTCGTAGGCGGAGCGGAAGAAGACCCCCGCCTCGGTCATTTTTCGGAGGGCCGTCAGCGAGAAGACCTGGTAGCCCCCGCTGTCGGTGACGGTCGGTCCCGGCCAGCCCATGAACTTGTTCAGGCCTCCGAGCGAGGACAGCAGCTCCGGGCCCGGCCGCAGCATCAGGTGGTAGGTGTTGGCCAGAACGATTTTGGCGCCCGCGGCCGCGAGGTCGTCCGGGGCCACGGCCTTGACCGTCCCCCTGGTGCCGACGGGCATGAAGGTGGGGGTGGGCACGGGCCCCCTGGCCGTCCGGATGACGCCCGCCCGGGCCCGGGAGCGCCCGTCGCGGCGCTCGACGGTGAAGAAGGGGCCGGCCTCGGCGGGAGGGCCGGTGCCCGCCGGAGGGCCGGAGCTCATCGTACGGCCGGCGTCGTTTAAATTGTCTGACAAGGTCATTATTTTTGGCGCTCGTCGTTTCCGGGGCTCGTTGTTTCCGCCGTCGTCATTGCCGCCGACGGCGTCCGATGGAAAGGCTCGCGGTCGAAAGGCCCGCGGCAAAAAACGGAGGACGTCGGATTTGACCAAGGCGGGGGGCCGGGGCGCCGCCCGCCGGCGTCTCGTCGGCGCTTCCGGTCAGTGCTTCTGGACCAGGCGGATCCCGGCCAGGATGAGGGCCAGGCCCAGGAGGAGGTTGAGGCCGGGCCGCTCGCCCAGAAGCAGCCAGCCGAAGAGGATGCCGAAGACGGGCACCAGGTTGATGAAGGACGCCGCCCGGTGCGGGCCCAGCTCGACTATGCCCCGATAGAAGAAGGTGAAGCCCAGAGCCGTGCCCCCGAGCCCCAGAAAGGCCAGGCTCGACCAGGTGGCCGGGCCGTAGCCCGCGGCCTGGCTCAGGGGCTCCCCGGAGGCGGGGGCCAGGACCAGGAGCATGGCCACGGCGGCGGCCACGGACCAGGCGTTGGCGGCCAGGGGCGTCTGTCTTTTGACGACGACCTTGCCCAGCAGGGAGTAGGCCGTCCAGCTCAGCGGGCAGAGGAGCATGATCATGTCCCCCCGGCCCAGGCCCTCGGAGAACAGGGTCCAGGGCCTCTCCGAGGTGGCCCAGGCCGTGCCCAGGACGGAGAGGACTATGCCCATGACGGGAACGGGCCTCAGCTTTTCCCCGAAAAAGAGGACGGAGCCCAGATAGATGAGGACCGGGGAGCCGCAGACGATGACGGAGCCCCGCCCGGCCGGGATCATGGCCAGGGCCTTGATGAAAAAGAAGTTGTAGAGGACCAGCCCGGTCAGCCCCGAGAGGACGAGAAGCGCCCAGTCGCCTTTGCGGGGCAGCAACCGCCCCCCGTCCCTCCCGGCCCTGGCCAGGGCCAGGGGCACCAGGGCCAGCCCGGCCAGAACAAACCTCCACAGGGTGGCGGACAAGGGGCCCGCCTGGTCGGAGGCCACCTTGCCCGCCGTGAAGGTCAGCCCCCAGAGGCCCGCCGCCAGCACCAAAAGCCAGACGGCCTTGGTCTTGGAGCGCCCGGCGTCGTCGGCGGCCGCGACGGCGGGCTTGGCGCCAATGTCGCCCGCGGCCAAAGGTTTCGGTCGGGGGCCCGGACTTGAGTCCGCCGCCCCGCCCCCGCCGGCCGTCTTCTCCCCGGCCGCGCGATCTGTCGTCATGCCCCGCCCCCGTCGGTCTGGTCCCGCCCGTTCGCCGCAAATCAATCCCGTCCAGCCCGTTTGAATCCCGCCCGTTCGAATCCCGCCCGGCCGGACGACGGCCGTCCGACGAGGGGGCCTACGCCCCGGCGTCCGCCCGGGGGGCGCGCCCGCCCCCGCGCATGTGCCCGTCGCCCTCCACCACGAACTTGGTGGTGGTCAGCTCCGTCAGGCCCATGGGCCCGAAGGCGTGGAGCTTGGAGGTGCTGATGCCGATCTCGCAGCCCAGGCCCAGGCAGCCGCCGTCGTTGAGCCTGGGGGAGGCGTTGACCATGACGCAGCCGGCCTCGACCCGCCGCAGAAACTTTCTGGCCAGGGCCAGGTCGCCGGTGACGACGCACTCCGTGTGCCTGGAGCCGTGGGCGCGGATGTGGTCCAGGGCCTCCTCGTGGCCGGAGACGACCTTGACGGCCAGGGTCAGACTCAGAAACTCGCGGCCGTAGTCCCCGGGCCCGGCCGGCTCCAAAGACAGCCCGGCGCCCCCGCGGGCGCCCAGGACGGCGACGGTCTTCGGGCAGCCCAGCACGGAGACCCCGCGGGGGGCCAGCTCGTCGGCCGCCAGAGGCAGAAACGTCCCGGCGACGGCCTCGTCCACCAAAAGGCACTCCAGGGCGTTGCAGGTGGAGGGACGGTCGCATTTGCCGTCGACCAGGAGGTCGAGGGCCATGTCCGGGTCGGCCGACCTGTCGACGTAGAGGTGGTTGACGCCCTTGTAGTGGCGCAGGACGGGCACCCGGCTGTGCTCGTCCACAAACCTGACCAGCCCCTCCCCGCCCCTGGGGATGACCAGGTCCAGGCGGTCGTTCTGGGAGAGCAGATAGACCAGCTGCTCCTCGTTCAATTCCGGCAGGACCATCACCGCCCGGCGGGGGAGGCCCGCCCCGGCCAGCGACTCGCCGATGATCCCCCCCAGAAGCGTCGACGTGCGGCGGCTGTCCCTGCCGGGCTTGGCCAAAAGGGCGTTGCCGCTCTTGACCGCCAGGGCCGCCGCCTCGGCCGCCGCCCCGGGCCTGGCCTCGCAGATGAAGCCGACGACCCCCAGGGGGACGCGCCTGCGCCCGACCGTCAGGCCCGAGGGCAGGGTGGAGAGGCGCTCGACGGAGCCCAGCGGGTCGGGCAGGCCGGCCGTCTCCCTGAGCGACCCCGCCAGCTGCCCCAGGCGTTTTTGGTCGAGCCGGAGCCTGTCGAGGACGGCGTCGCCGACCTTCCTGCCGGCCGCCTCGGCCAGGTCCCGGGCGTTCTCGGCCAGGATCTCGGCCCCGCGCCCCTCGACGGCCGCGGCCAGGTTCGTCAGAAACAGGTTGCGCTTGGAGATGGGGCTGTCGGCCAGGGTCAGGGACGACGATTTCACCTCGTCCAGGGCGTCGTTCAGGGAGGAAATTTTATCGGGCATGGTCGCGACCCCCGCGAGGCCAAGGCGGCAGTGGGACGGCCGCCGCGGCGTGACGGCGGCCGCGGCGGACAAATTAACTGAACAACCGGCCGGCCGGCCAATTAACCGAATAACTGAACAACCGGCCGGCGAGTCAACCAACCGGCCGGCCGGCCGGCCCGGCCCCGCCGGCGTCGTCACCGCCCGGGCGGGTAGACAATGATCTCGGGCCAGATGATGGGGCGGCTCTTGATGGACTGCTTGAAGAGGCTCCTGACCTCGCGCTTGAGGCCGTCGGCCAGGGCGTTCAAGTCGGGGGCGCCGGGGTCCTGGCCCCTGAGCCAGTTCTTGTGGCAGCGGTCGGCCACGTCGGCGGCCTCGACGGAGAGGTCGGGGTCGCTCTCGAAGAGGACGCCGTGGATGTTGATTTTGACGGGGCACAGCTGCGCGAGGTCGTCCCGGCCCAGGACCATGATGACGTAGACCAGGCCCAGGTCGGCCAGCTTCAGCCTGCGGCGGATGACCGGGTCGCCGGCCTGGCCCAGGCGGTTGCCGTCCAGAAGCATCCTGCCGGTGGGCACGGTGTCGCCCAGGGAGCAGGAGCCGTCCCTGCCGAAAAGAAGCCTGCTCCCGTTGGAGAGGATCTTGATCCTGTCCTCGGGGAGGCCCACCTGGCGCCCCAAGGCGGCCATGCCGGCCAGGTGCTGGGGCTCGCCGTGGACGGGGACGAGGTATCGCGGCCTGGTCAGGCTCATGACGAGCTTGAGCTCCTCCATGTGCCCGTGGCCCGAGGCGTGGACGGGGTGGTAGCGGTTGTCGACGACGATGGCCCCCTTGTTGTGGAAGAGGTTGATCAGGTTGGCGATGGCCCGCTCGTTGCCGGGGATGACCCTGGCCGAAAAGATGATGGTGTCGCCCTTGACCACGTCGATGTGCCGGTGCTCGCCCACGGCCATGCGGGCCAGGGCCGAGAGGGGCTCCCCCTGGCTGCCGGTGACCACGGCGGCGATGCGGCGGTCGTCCAGGGCCTCGGCCTGGTCGATGTCGACGATGTCGTCCTCGTCGACGTTCAAAAAGCCCAGGCCGCGGCCCAGCTCCACCGTGGCCAGCATGCTGCGGCCGTCGAAGAGGAGCTTGCGGCCCGAGCCCCTGGCGGCCAGGGCCACCTGCCGGATGCGGGCCAGGCTCGAGGCGAAGCAGGCCAGGATGACCCGGCCCTCGGCCTTTTGGAAAATGTCCGTGAGGGTCCGGCCCACCTCGATCTCGGAGCTGCTGTGCCCGGGCACGTCGGAGTTGGTGGAGTCGGACAGAAGGGCCAGCACCCCCCTCTCCCCGTAGCGGGCGAAGGCGTGCAGGTCGGTCCGCTCGTCGGGCGGCGCGCCGTAGTCGATCTTGAAGTCCCCGGTGTGGACGACCACCCCGGCCGGCGTGGTCACGGCCAGGGCCACCCCGTCGAGGATGCTGTGGTTGACCCTGATGAACTCGACGGAGAAGGCCCCGAGCCTGGCCACGTCGCCGGGCTTGACCTGGTTGAGCTTGGGGACCGAGATCTGGTACTCCTCGAGCCGCGACCTGGTCAGGGCCAGGGTCAGGCCCGTCCCGTAGACCGGGGGCCAGATGCTCTGCAGGAGGAAGGCCAGGGCGCCGATGTGGTCCTCGTGGCCGTGGGTCAGCACCAGGCCCCGGACCCTGGCGGCGTTGTCCCTTAAAAAGGTGAAGTCCGGGACGACCAGGTCCACCCCGGGCAGGTTGGCCTCGGGGAACATCAGGCCGGCGTCGACCACGATGATGTCCTCGCCGTAGCAGAGGGCCGTGCAGTTGAGGCCTATCTCCTCCAGGCCGCCCAGGGGGATGACGGCCAGGGCGCCGGGGGGGCAGGGGCTCTCGGAGGCGGGAAACGAGCGCTCTTCAAAAACGTTGGGTGTCTGTGGCAAAGATCGGGCCCATCCGGCCCGCGGCGGGGCCAAAGGCGGGGGCCCGCCGGACTTGGCCGGCCGGGCCCCGCGGAAAGTCCGGGGGTCGCCCCCCGGCGCGAGGTCGGAGAAAAAAAACGTCCGGGCCGGACGGGGGAGGGAGGCCCGCCCCCGTCCGGCGCCAAAACGTCGGACCGGGAAAACCGCGGGACCCGGAGGCCGGGCCCGCCCCCTCTCAGTAGGAGTTGAGCCCCGAGAAGTCCAGGGCGTTGACGGCCTTGTTCAGGGCGTCGCTCATCGGCTCGTTGGAGCCCATGTCGCCCACCAGCTTGAACTTGCTGCCCTGGGAGCTGGCGGTGGTGTTGTACGTCTGGGTGAGGCCGGGGCGGTCGATGACCCCGCGCAGGCCGACCCGGCCCACGAAGTCCGAGCCCTCGACGTCGATGACGAACTCGGTGATGTAGACGGTCACCCTGGCCTTGGCGCCGGAGGTGTCGGGGATGGCGGCGATGCCCAGGGTCTGGAGCTTGTTCTTGACGGCCTCGAAGACGGCGGCCTCGACGGAGAGGTGGCTCAGCGAGATGGTCGAGCCGGTGGGCATGGTGGTGGTCATGTCCAGCTGGCCCCCCTGGCTCTCTTTCAGAAGGTCCTTGCTCGAGGCCTCGGGGCCCACCAGGTTTTTGCTGGTCCTGCGGTCGGCCACCAGCAGCTGGACGGTGCCCGGGGCCAGCTGCACGCCGCCCTGGGGGCGGTAGTCGAGGCTCAGGCGCCTGCCCGAGCCGAGGCCGCAGCCCGGCAGAATGAGGGCCAGAAGCAGGGCCGCGAGAACCGCGCGGGCGGAAAGAAGAGGGCGTTTCATGATCTGCCTCCCTACGTGGGTGTGTTGCGCGAGATAAGTCATGTTTATTTTTTCCTGCGCGCCGGGGCGGGGCGGAAAAAAATTCGCCGCCCCCGCCGGGGCCGGCGGGACGTTTTTACGGCCCGGGTCCCGAGGCCCCGGGCCCCGCCCTCAGGCCGGCGGGAGCGGAAGGGGCGAGCGGGCGTTTCTGGCCGCGAAGAAGCCGATGGCCGCCACCACCAGGGCGTGGTCGACGGCCCCGTCCAGCACCAGGCCGGGGAGGTCGTCCAGGGGGCACAGGTGGTTGGCCAGGTCCTCGTTCTCGTCGAAACTGACGGTCCCGGTCGGCTCGGCCGGCCAGGCGAGAAAGGTGTGGATGCGGTTGCCGAAGAGGGCCGGGTTGGGGCGCAGCGAGCAGAGAAGCTCGTATTTGGGCGCCGAGTAGCCCGTCTCCTCCATGAGCTCCCTGGCCGCCGTCTCCTCGAGGGTCTGGCCCGGCTCGGCGACGCCGCCGGGGAGCTCGAGGCTAAACTCCGAGGAGCCGTGGCGGTACTGGCGCACCAGGACCACCCGGCGGTCGGCCGTCACGGGGAGGACCATGACCCACTGGGGGGCGTTCAGGCAGGAGAAAGTTTTTTCCCGCCCGTCCTTGGGGGAGACGCAGCGTCGCTCGACGACCTCGAAGACGGGGGTCCTCAGGCGGACCGTCTCGCCGGCGGGGGTCCAGGGTCTCAGCCCGGGGGTTTCGGAGTCAGTCATGCAGCACCTTGACCACGACGTGTCTTTTCTTGCCGGCCCTGAGGGTGGCCGAGCCGGAGCGGAACCAGTCCTCGCCGCCCAGCCGCCGGTTCTCGGCGTCGGCCCCGAGGACGGCGTCGTCGAGGTAGGCGCCCCCCTGGCGGATGAGCCGCCGGGCCGAGCTTTTGGAGTCGCTCAGGCCCGCCAGCGCGAACAGCTGGGCGTAGTCGGCCCCGGCCAGCTCGGAGGCTCTGAGCGTCACGGCGGGGAGCTCGGAGGCGACCAGGTTTTTGGCGACGGCGGCGACGGCCGAGCTGGTCTCGACCTCGCCCAGGGGGTCCGCCTGCCCGAAGGTTTTCACCGAGGCGGCGAAGGCCTCGGCCGCCGGGCCCGGCCCGTGGCAGACGGAGGTGACCTCGTAGGCCAGGATCTCCTTGGCCCGGTTGATCAGGTTGCCGGGCCGGGTGGAGAGGCGGCGGCACTCGTCCAGGGGCAGGTAGGTGAACAGCTGGAGCAGCCTGCCCGTCTCCTGGTCGTCGACGTTGCGCCAGAACTGGTAGAAGTCGTAGACCGAGGTCTTGGCCGGGTCGAGCCAGACGGCCCCGGCGTTGGTCTTGCCGAACTTCTCGCCGGTCCTGGGGTCCAGCAGCAAAGGCATGGTCAGCCCGTAGGCCTCGCCCCCGTGGACCCGGCGGATCAGGTCGGCCCCGGCGACGATGTTGCCCCACTGGTCCTGGCCGCCCAGCTGCAGCCTGTTGTTCTGCCTCTCGTAGAGGGTCAGAAAGTCGAAGGCCTGCATGACCATGTAGTTGAACTCCAGAAACGAGAGCCCGCTCTCCAGCCGGCTCCTGTAGGCGTCGGCCGTCAGCATGCGGTTGACCGAGAAATGCTGGCCGATCTCCCGCAGGAAGGTCAGGTAGTTCAAGGGTCTCAGCCACTCGCCGTTGTCCGCCAGCAGGGCCCGCCCCGAGTCCAGGGACAGGAACCTGGCCGCCTGGGGCCTGATGGCCCGCAAATTTTTCTCGATGGTCTCCAGGGTCATGAGCTTGCGGGCCTCGGAGCGCATGCTGGGGTCCCCGACCATGGAGGTCCCGCCGCCGATCAGGGCGATGGGGCGGTGGCCGGTCCTGTCCATCCAGGAGAGGGCCATCAGGGGCAGCAGGTGCCCCACGTGGAGGGAGTCGGCGGTGGCGTCGAAGCCTATGTAGCCGGTGACCTCCTCGCGCTCGAAGAGATTTTTGAGGGCCGCCTCGTCGGTGGTCTGGTAGACGAACCCGCGCTCGAGAAGAATGTTGTAGGTGTTCTGGCGGGTCATCGACGAAAATCTCCTTGCGGCCCGACGTCCCCCCGGTCATGACGGCGGGGGCGCGCGCGGCCCGCGGTCTCCGGCTTGTCGCTCCGACTATGGCCGCGGCTTCGGGCCAGGGTGAAAGGCGTCGGTCCCGGGGCCCGAAGATCGGGAGGCGCGGCGAAAAACGCCCGGCCCCCCGGGGGGTCGGCCCGCGGACCAAAAGCCCGCGGACGCGCCGCCAAAACATACGGCGGGTCGTCCGGCGGCCCGGAGACTCGCGCCGGCAAGCGGAATTGTCAGTGGTGACGCCGATGAGCGGAGGCGGGCGGACGGCGGTCGGGGAGGCGGGCCTTTTTCGGGCGGGAGGAAAACTCGGCTGCCGCCGGCCCGGGCCTCGGGGCTTCAACATCAGCGAAGTAATATAAAGCAAAGTCGGAAAAAAAACAAGAAAAAAATTGAAAACGCCTGAAATTAGGTTAAGTTAGAGATAAAACTCAGCCTCCGACGGGGGCGGCGGACGGCCGGGGCGCGGACTTTGAAATTTTTGCAAATGTTTCCAAATAATTAACTCCCGCCGGGGAGCGGCCGTCTCGGTTCGGGCGGCGGAGGGGGGGGCGGGCCGCCGCTTTTTTTTCCGCGGTTCCGGGCGAAAAACCCGGGGTTTTGAGATTTTTTTTTTGAGGCGAACGCATGAGCCGCGGCGGAATTGAGGGCGGGCGCCCCGCCGCCGATTCGAAGCTTTTGGCGACGCCACGGACTGGTCCGCCGACAATAAGGACCGCCCGATATGTTCCCGCCCCCTCCCGCCGCTGTTTTTGACGCCCGGCCGGCTTAAGCCAACGATCTGGCGCCTGGCGGCAATTATAGTGTTCGGGCCGCGCGAGGCGGCCGGTCGCGCGGGCAGGTCGTTGTTGTCGCCAACGTCCGGCGACTAGCAAATAGGCAAGCCCCTCCGACGGAAGGGGCGGCGATCCGCATCGGGCGCGGGCCATGTCCCGCCCCGGCCGGCCGCGGTCCCGACCGAGGGGGTCGCGGGGAGGCGTCGGCGGCGGAAGCGCGGGCCGGGCGTCGGGCGCCGAAAGAACCAAATGGAGCGCCGACGCCGTCGGAAAGAGCGGAAGGCGACACTTTGGACGGCGTCATGCGAGTCGTTCGGAGACCCCGTGCATGCGCGAAATTCTGACGACGGGGGCATAGAGACCTCCCTGGTTTCCTTCGAGGGGGACGGCCCCGGCGGACGACGGGGGAAGCCGAAAGCGCGCGGCCCGCGCGCCCGGCCCGGAGAAGTCCGACAACCTCATAGTACCTAGGAAGCGGCCGAACAAACAAAGGCTGGGCGCGGAGGCCGCGGAGGGAGGGGGGGGGCGAGGGAGAACATGATCATGTCCGTTTTATACCGGACGCGGAGCCGGGTGTTTGAAAGACCCGGCATTGGGCCGCGGTCGGAGACAACAGTGGAAAGATCGCGCGCGTCAAGGGTTGTGGAAGTATAAAGTCAGACGTGACAATGCCGACCTCACCAAGGAAAGTCCTGAGGCTAAAAACCAATGTTTCAACCTAGCGAGAGATGATAATTCAGTAAGTCTGGTTGAAATTTTGATGCTCCAGGCCATCAATCTATAAAGAATATCATATTTTGGTCGAGGACACTGTGAATTACTTATCAGTATTGCAAACATTATACTAATATGCCTAAAAGCGGTATTATCCAACGGAGGATCCCGGCGCGTATGCGGCGCCCGCCGGGATCCGCCCGGGGGGCCGCTCGAAAGAGCGGTCCCCGCCGCGAACGGTTCCGGGCGGAAAACCCGCGGCATCGAGATTTTTTGTCAAAACCGCGGAAAAAATTATTTGGCGCCCGTCTATGGATAAAGA
>JAISET010000220.1 GCA_031264015.1 Deltaproteobacteria bacterium
GAATATAGTGATGATTTATTTAAAAATCCTGCAAATATAATTAAACAAAATAGTAGAGATATTTTTTGCAAGCAAATTAAAATTTCTATTGATGGATATGATTATTTTGCTTATTTATGTATTGATAATGATAAATATGCGAATGATTATAAAAAAGGTTGTCAGGAATTACCTTATGATGAATCTAATAATATAGATATAAAAGTATATAATGATAAAATGAAAAGATATGGAAGATTTATTTTATTATCTAATACAAATATTGATCCAAAAGATATTATTAGCAAATATTATATTAGACAAAGACTTGGACAAATTTTTGATATTGCTAAGACCGAAGCCTCTTTATTACCATTAAGATGTCATTCAGATGAAACTTTACGTGGTCATATATTATTGAATTTCATAGCAACTGTTATTCATTTATTAATAAATAACAAGGTTAAAAATACTACTTTAAATTTTTATTCTATTTTTGAGACAATGTATAGTCTATATATAAATATTTATGATACAGTAAGTATAATCGAAACTCCTACTAGCAAAGAAAATGATATTATTGAAGCATTAGAACTAAAAACTGAATATAGTATCAATAAACGAGCTGTAAAAAATCAAAAACTACAAGATCTTTCTGCTCCTAGAAGACGTGGACGTCCACGTGGAAGCAATAAAAAGGTAGTTAAATATAAAGAAATTGAAACTACAGCTCCAAAAACTGAGTTCCTTCCTAAAGGATTTGTCAAAAATATCGATACTGACGAATTTAGTCATGTATCTGGATCTCCTCGCGGGCGCGGCCGTCCGAAAGGAAGCACCAACAGGCTGAAAGTGTCGGAGAAGGGTGATTCTGGCCCCTCCTTCAGCGGCGAAGAGGCCATGCCATCTCGCTGGCGCGGCCATCCGAAAGGAAGCACCAACAGGCCGAAAGTGCCTGAGGGAGGGAATTGAGGCGCCGTCTCTAGTGATATAGAAGCCAGACATTCGAATGGCAGGTCGAAGAGCTGTAACAAAAGAGGATTTGAGCCATGTTCTCAACCATAGATGAACTCATCCAGGAGTCGAAGAAGCTTGCAGACGCACAATCTTCTGGTTTCAAAGAAACGCTGTCTTTTGTGATAAACAATCCTATTGACCCTAAAATTATTGAACTAATGGATATTCTATCAAACACAAATGACCAAATTTACGTCTCTACGACACGCACATGACACGACACGCACATGACTTGTTTGTGTCATATCTGTCAATATGGACTCAAACAGGTAAGGAGTTTTGTCCAATACTGTATATACTATTGGTGGTATAATTATGCCGATAGGACTTTAGGTTGGACGACACACTGACCGACCGACCGACCGAGTCGACCGAGCCGACCGAGCCGGCCGGCCGGCCGGCCGGCCAAGAAAATTGCTGGCGCGCATATTGCCGATCAAATAAAAAGGCGAACAAACAACCGTCACCATCGGGAACGGGTGCTTGCTCGCCTTTGAAGTTTTCCGAACTATTGCTGTTTTCCGAACTGTCGCCGTTTTCCAAACCATGCCTGCCGCGGGCGGGGGGGCCGCGTCTACCGATAGGTCATGCCTTTCTCGAGCAGCAGCTCGCGGTAGGTGGACATGAATTTCTTGACGTGGCCCATGGCGCTGATCAGGATGAGGTCGATGTCGTCGATGTCGGAGCTGTTGACGACGGTGTCCAGAGAGAGGCTGAAGGCGGCCAGGTCGTCCAGGGAGGTGAAGCTGGCCCCGACCACGGCCACGAACATGTCGTGGCGAATGCTGAGCTCGATGGCGTTGACGGCCCTGATGATCTGGTTGGTGGAGAGGGTGGCCCCGTAGTAGTCCTCCTGGATGACCAGGAGCTGGAACCTGCCGAACTTGAGCTGCTTGACGGCGTCGCGGACGTTGACGGCCGTGGTCACCCGGTAGCCCATGGCGGACAGCTTCTCGATCATCTTCTCCTGGGTCAGCTCGGTGTCGAAGGCGATCATGGCCGTCTTCATGCCCTCGGAGCCCTCCTCGAAGTCGGGGGCCGGGAGCTCGGGGAACGACGGCATGGGGCCCGGCGCCATGCCGGTCTGGGTGGCCGAGGGGGACGGCCTGGCGTCGCCGCCGCCCTGCTGCCCGGTCTCGGCCCTGGGCCCGGGAGGGGGGGGGGCCGGCTCGTCGTTGTCCAGGGAGATCTCGGTCACCCGTCTCTCCGGCAGGGTCATGGTGTTTTTTTCCTTGCACTGCGGACAAACGAAGGTGAAGGGACGCCCGAAGGGTATCTTGTCGTCGGCGACGTTAAGTTTTTTCTGGCAGTGCAGGCACTCTATGATCATGATCCCAAAGTCCTCCAGGCGGTTGCTGACGGAAGGCGAGACGGGGCGAAAAACTAAGACGGCCGGCGGGGGCGGCCCCGGCTACCGTCGGGCGGCCGCTGCATGCTGCTGCTGGTGCTGGGCGGGCTGCTGCGAATGCTGCTGGGCGTGCTGCTGCGAAGGCTGCTGCTGGGCGGCGGCCTCCTCGGCGGCGGCCTGGGCGGCGGCGGCGGCCTGCTCCTCCTCGCTGGGGTCCTCCTCGAGGCTGAGGGAGTCCAGGGCGTAGACGGACTCGCCCGCCAGGGCCTTGATGTTGTCGATGCCCCTGGCCATGATGGTCTTTTTGGAGCTGAAGGTGCGGGCGGTCTCCTCGTTGATGAGCTTGGAGCCGAAGAGGTCGAGGATGTGCTGGTCGAACGTCTGGTAGCCCAGGGGCCGCATGGACTCGATGGCCCCGTAGAAGGTCTTGTCGGGCTGCTCGCCGTTGGTGATGATGTCCTTGATCAACAAAGACGTGCCCATGACCTCCAGGGCGGCCACGCGCCCGCCGCCGACTTTGGGGAGCAGGCGCTGGCTGACCACCCAGCGCAGGGTGTCGGCCAGGCGGACCCTGACCAGCTTCTCCTCGTCGTGGTCGAAGAGGCCGATGATGCGGTTGACGGTGGTGCCGGCGTCCACGGTGTGCAGGGTGGAGAAGACCAGGTGGCCCGTCTCGGCGGCGGAGAGGGCCATCTCCACGGTCTCCCGGTCGCGCATCTCGCCCACCAGGATGACCTTGGGGGCCTGGCGCAGGGCCGAGCGCAGGCCCTCGGAGAAGTTGCGGAAGTCGGTGCCCAGCTCCCTTTGGTTGAAGGTGGACATCTTGGGGATGTGGATGAACTCCACCGGGTCCTCGAGGGTGACCACGTGGACGGCCTGGGAGCTGTTGACCTCGTCGAGGATGGCCGCCAGGGTGGTGGTCTTGCCGGTGCCGGTGGCCCCGGTGACCATAATGATGCCGTTTTTCTCCTTGGCCATGTTCATGAAGGCCGTTGGCAGGCCCAGGTCCTCGATGGAGCGGATGTAGTTCTCCAGCTTCCTCATGACGATGGAGTAGCGGCCCTGCTGGGTGAAGATGTTGACCCTGAAGCGGGCCTTGTTCTCCAGGTTAAAAGAAAGGTCGCAGCTGCCGGTGTCCAGGAGGGTGCCGATCAGGTGGCGGTCCCCGCGCAAAAGGCTCAGGGCCAGGGCCTCGGTCTGGTAGGCGGTGAGGGAGCGGATCTCCGGCTGGAAATAGACGGGGATGAGCTCGCCGCCGCTCTCCACCTGGAGGGGGTGGCCCACGGTCAGGTTGATGTCGGAGACGTCGGGGGCGGCGTTCAGGAGCTTGGTCAGTATATATTCCAGGTGAAAAAGATGAAGCATGGGTTTTTTCCAAATTAGACGTCGGTGAAGTCATCCGGGGACGAGGTCAGATACTGGCGGAACTTGGTCTTCTCGTTGCAATAGGTGTAGGCGTCGGCCGGGTAGATGCGGCCGGCCAGGAGGTGGTCCAGCAGGGCGTCGTCCATCGACTGCATGCCGAACTTGCGGCCGGTCTGGATGGTCGTGGCGATCTGGTGGATCTTGTGCTCCCTGATGAGGTTGCGCACGGCCGGGGTGGCCAGGAGAATCTCCTGGGCGGCCACGCGCCCCGGCTTGTCGGCGCGTCTGAAGAGGGTCTGGGCGACCACGGCCCGCAGGGCGTCGGCCAGGGAGGCGCGGATCTGGGACTGCTCGTTGGCCGGGAAGATGTCGATGATGCGATCGATGGTGCCCGCCGCCGAGGTGGTGTGCAGGGTGCCCATGACCAGGTGGCCGGTGTTGGCCGCCTCCAGGGCCAGGGAGATGGTCTCGAGGTCGCGCATCTCGCCGACCATGATGATGTCCGGGTCCTCGCGCAGCGCCCCCCGCAGGGCCGTGGTGAAGCTGCGGGTGTGGGAGTGCACCTCGCGGTGGTTGACCAGGCAGCGGATGGACCTGTGCACGAACTCCACCGGGTCCTCGATGGTCAGGATGTGGTCCGACCTGGTCCTGTTGGCGTGGTCGACGATGGTGGCCAGGGTGGTGGACTTCCCGGAGCCCGTGGGGCCGGTGACCAGCACCAGGCCCTTGGGCAGGGAGGCCAGCTTGGTGATGACCGGCGACAGGCCCAGCTGCTCGGCGGTGGGAATGACGGCCGGGATCTCGCGGAAGACGGCCCCCACGCCCCACTTCTGGTTGAAGAAGTTGGCCCTGTAGCGGGCGATGGTGGGGATTTCATAGCCGAAGTCCACGTCCCCCGACTCCTCGAAGATCTTGACCTTCTCCTCGGGGGCGATCTCGTAGAGTATCTTCTTGAGCTCGGAGTTCTCCAGGACGGGGTACTTGATCTTCTGGATCTGGCCCTTGACCCTGACCAGAGGCTGGTTGCCCGAGGAAAGGTGCAGGTCCGACGCCCCGATCTCATGCATGAATTTAAAAAAAGCGTCAATTATGGCCAAGCAAAACACCTCTGTTTGGCGCCCGCGAATGTTTTCGGCGGGCTCAGCCAGGCAAGACCGGGACTGAAAACACTCCGGTCGACGTTAATTATGAACAAACATTGAAAAAATACTAAACTTGACTAAAAAAATCCCAATCTGATAAATTTGTTCGCCAAACATGGAGACTAACGCCGGTTAGCCTAGTCAAAATCAACAAAAAAAGATCTCAAAAAATATAAACCCGCCCGCGCTCCCGAAAGCGGCCGGACAAGGAATCAAAGCAAACAAAGCCGTCCGAATTCAAATATTATCCGCCAAAGCCGACCGCCGCCGGCCATGGCCAACCCGGGCGGGCCAAAACAAACCGGCGCGGGCCAAAACCAACCAAAACGGGCCGCTGAAGTCAAAGCGCGGCCAGCGCCCCAAAACTATGCGTTTTTATGTGTCCAAAGCGCGCGCTTTGAGTCTTCGCGGGGTCGGCGACTGGTCTGATCTCCATTTTTCAGGCTGACGGAGGCATCAGACTTGCCGTCCGCCGCCGCCCTTTCCGGGGCGCTTGAGCCGGGGCAATTCTACCCTATTTGGGAAAACATTACACTATTTTGCCCAACCCCAGCCGCTGGGCGGGTTTGGGGACGGCCGTCGGGGACCGGCCCCCGGTTTCCGACCGCCGGTCCCCGGTCTCCCGAAGACCCGGGGCCGGGACGCGCCCCTGGATTCTGGAAAGACCGCGGACTTCGACGGGCCCCGGGCGGGCCCGACAAAGGGCCCGGGGCGGGCCCGGTCCCCTCCCCGCCCGGCTCCGACGGGGCCTTGTTCTTTCCCCCGCGTTTCCGGCTTTTCCTACTTCTCCGGCTTTTCCGGCTCCGGCTGCCCGGGCGGCTTCCGCCCGGTCCCCGCCCTCTTCTCGCCGCGGGGGCCCCCGGCGTTTCCGGGGGGGGTCCGGGCGGCCTTGGCGGTCCTGGCCCAGCCGTCTTTCAAAGTGACTATGCGGTTGTAGACGGGGGCGTCGGGGGGGCTGCCGGGCTCCAGGTAGAAGTAGCCCAGCCGCTCGAACTGGTAGCGCTCGCCGGGCTCGGCCGAGGCCAGGCTTTTTTCCAGGCGGGCCCCGGATCTGACCACCAGGGAGTCGGGGTTCAGCTCGCTCTCGAGGTCGCCGGCGGGCCTGGGGGCCTTCAGGAGGCGGTCGTAGAGGCGCACCTCGGCGGGGACGGACTTGTTGGCGGAGACCCAGTGGATGACGGCGGGCCTCCTCTCGCCGGGCTCCTGCTCGAAGGGCTCGGGCTGGAAGACGGCCCGCAGCTCGACGACCCGGCCCTCCGAGTCGACCGCGGCCTCCCGGCAGCGGATGAAGCCTCCCCAGCGCAGCCTGGCCTGCCTGCCGGGGGCCAGGCGGAAGAAGTCCTTGGACGGGCTGAGCATGAAGTCGTCGCGCTCGATGTAGATCTCCCTGGTCAGGGGCACGTCCCTGTGGCCCATCCTCCCGGGCTCGTCCGGAAAATAGGGGGCCTGGAAGACGAGCGCCTCCTCGGTGTTGAGGTTCTCCAAAACGACCTTGAGCGGGTCCACCACGGCCATGACCCTTTTGACCCGGGGGTTCAAATCGTCGCGGACGGCCCTCTCCAGCCACTCGAGCTCGATCCAGCTGTCCTTCTTGGCCACGCCGATGCGCTCGCAGAAGAGGCGCACGGCCTCGGGGGTCACCCCCCGGCGGCGCAGGGCGGCCAGGGTGGGCAGCCTGGGGTCGTCCCAGCCGGAGACGCGACGTTCCCTGACCAGCTGCAGGAGCTTCCTCTTGCTCATCAGGGTGTGCTCGAGGTTGAGGCGGGCGAACTCGATCTGCCGCGGCCGGGGACGCGGCCAGTCGAGCTTCTCCAGGACCCAGTCGTAGAGGGGCCGGTGGTCCTCGAACTCCAGGGTGCAGACGGAGTGGCTGACCCCCTCGATGGCGTCGGAGATGCAGTGGGTGTAGTCGTACATGGGGTAGACCACCCACTTGTCCCCCGTGCGGTGGTGGGGTGCCCTTTTGATCCGATAGAGGGCGGGGTCGCGCATGTTGAGGTTGGGGGAGGCCATGTCGATCCTGGCCCGCAGGAACTTGGCCCCCTCGGCGAACTCCCCGTTTTTCATGCGGGCGAACAAGTCGAGGTTCTCGTCGACGCCCCGGTTCCGCCAGGGGCTCTCCCGGCCGGGCTCGGTCAGCGTCCCCCGATACTCCCGGACCTCCTCGGGCGAGAGGTCGCAGACGTAGGCGTGGCCGGATTTGATCAGGGCCAGGGCGCACTCGTAAAGGCGGTCGAAGTAGTCGGAGGCGTAGTGGAGGTGCTCCCCCCAGTCGAAGCCCAGCCAGCGGACGTCCTCCAGGATGGAGTCGACGTACTCGACGTCCTCCCTGACCGGGTTGGTGTCGTCGAAGCGCATGTTGCAGCGCCCGCCGTAGTCCCTGGCCAGGGTGAAGTTCAGGCAGATGCTCTTGGCGTGGCCGATGTGCAGATAGCCGTTGGGCTCCGGGGGAAACCTGGTCAGAACGGCGGGATAGCGCTTCTCGGCCAGGTCCTCGTCGATGAGGTTGCGAATAAAGCTCTTCGGGCGCTCGTCGTTTTCCATAACTGTATGCTAAAGCTCCGCAAAAAAACTAAAAGAAAGCTAAAAGGAACCCTCGCGGGCTCCCTCGGCCATGAGCAAACGACAAGTTGTCACCCCGGGGCGCCGACGCCGCCGGTCCCGGGCTTGTCGATCAGATGACGGGAAAAAGTCTGGCAGGCCAAATTAGAGCCAAAGAAAGTCGTCCGACAAACTCGGGACCAGCTGTTGACAGACAGAACCAACCACAAACAACCACAAACAACCAGGTCGGCCGGCCGCAAAAAAACGGGCCTGAGCCGGCGGGCTGGCGGGCGTCGGACGGCGCGGCCAAAGGCGGGAGAGACTTGCTCCAGGGAACAATACTGGAACGTAGTATGCCACGGGCCAGGGGAAAAGACAAGCTGGCGGCCTCAGTTTCGCCCGCCCGGGGCCGCCCGGAACCAGTCCCTCGCCCGTCCGGAACCAGACGTCCGGACCGGGGGGACGGCGGCGGCGAGGACGCCGGCCGGGATAAGGATTTAGAGTCCCGGGGCCGGGACATCAGGCCCCGAGAGAACCGGGCGTCCATTTCTTATATTACATTACTTGTCAAAATGGTGCAAGGCTTGGTCTAAAAAGAAAGTTATTCATCATACTAGCCAACCAGAGCATTTTTCAGACAGTAATTTTATAATTTTTAGACTAATTAATGATATTTAGATTATGATATATTTTAGAATTTATGCTTTCGACTAATTATAACAATATCTATAATTAAAAATCATATTATATAATAATATAATTATATATTATTTATAAACAAGCAATAAACTAATATTACTACTATTAAAATTTATAAAAATGCGAATATATATTTATATTTCATATAAAAATGAGTCTATGACTGCAAACATCATAAATTCGACGCCGTAAGCGTTCACGGTGTCCCCTGGTGCCCCCGTGAACGCTTACGAAACTGGTAATGTAAGAAAAGCCCAGCTTGCAAAAGATAGAGAAGAAAACCATAAACGTGGACGCCCAAAAGGTAGTAAAGGAAAGGAAAAATACAATCCTGCCCCAGATCAAGATTTGAACCCCAATTCACCGTCAGATAGCGGCGAAGCCCATCGCAACCCCGGCCGTCCTCCTGGCAGCAAGAAC
>JAISET010000236.1 GCA_031264015.1 Deltaproteobacteria bacterium
AGACTTAATACTATAATTAATTGTCGTCAAGCGCCAAATCGTTGGCTTAAGCTAGCCAGGCGTCAAAAACAGTGGTGAGAGGGGGGGTGGAACATATTGGGTGGTCCTTATTGTTAGCGGACCAGTCTGTATTGTGTATCACCAAAAGCTTTGAATCGGTGGCAGAGTACTCACCCTCAATTCTGATGCGGTTTATGCATTCGCATCCCCAAAAAAAAACAGGGGGTTTTTACCACTTGATCAATAAAAGCTCGCGGCCAGGGAATCCGCCCCGGCGGCAGTTTGACCCGGCGAAAGTTTGCGGCGATTTTTGGACGGAAGAATTTACTTTGGCGAAAACTTGTCTCCGCGGCCCGCGTCGTCATGACGCCCCGGAAGCCGGGCGGGTCACATCTCCTCGGGGGGCGTGATGCTCATCGGCTCGGCGTCCTCGTCGGCCATCAGGCCCGCCAGGGCCATTCTTTTTCTCAAAAGGGCCAGGTTGGTCTGATACGACTCCCGGTCGGGGTCCAGCTCCGCCGCCCGGTTGAGGTCGGCGAAGGCCTCGTTGAGCCTGTCCAGCATGACCAGGACCTGCCCCCGGAAAAATATGGCCTGGGGATAGTTGGGCCACTGGTTCAAGGCCCTGGTGAAGTCGTAGACGGCCTCCACCAGCTCGCCCTTGTCGCGCTTGGCCTCCCCCCGCAGAAGATAGCTGACCGCCCTCTCCTTGACCGAAAGCCCGCGGCGGCGAACTATATTCGTGTAGATCTCGATGGCCTTGTCGTAGTCGCCGCGGCGGTGGGCCAGATAGCCCTGCTCCACCGAGACCACCAGGTTGGGCGTCTGCGGGGGGGCGGTCTGGGCCGACGCCGGCGAGGACGGGGCCAGGATAAAAACCCACCCCGAAAGAACGGCCAGAACCAGGCGGAGGACCAGGCTTCGGCCGGCCAAAGCGACGCCTGCGAACTCACCCGGCCCCGGGCCGGGGCGTCTTATGTTTTTTTTCAAGCCGCCCATTGTCGCCCGACTTCTCCCGATTCTTTTATTCCAGCCGACTTGACCGACGACGACGCCCCCGCGACTAGCCCCCCGCGGGGAAACCGCCCGCGACGACGTCCGGCCGACGGACTTTAATCCTCTTCCGACGACAACTATATCTTAAATAGAGCCAAAGTCAAGGAAAATACAGTCGCTTTCCCAGCCCGGGTCAACCGTCATCGCCGGTCGGAGGCGCCCCGTTCGGGCTGGCGTCGGCAGCGCCGTCGGGAGCCTCCTCGTCCGCGCCGGAGGGCCCGCCCGTCTCCCTGAACCCCTCGGGGGTCGGGAACAACCCGGCCAGTTTGGACGGGCGGCCCGAGGCCTCCCCGTCGGCCCGAAACTCGCTCCAGGGCCAGCCCCTTGGCTCGGCCCAAAACTCCATCAGCCTGCGGGAGACTGGGTGCCGGAGGGTCAGAAAGCCCGCGAACAGACCTATGCCGCTCTCCCCCGGAGGGCCGGGCTCGGCGCCGTAAAAGGCGTCCCCCCAGACGGGCATGGAGGCGTCGGCCAGCTGCGCGCGGATCTGGTGCTTGAAGCCGGTCAGCAGATCGACCAGCAGGACGGAGGCGGGCCTGCCGCCCGCCCTGCCGGTCTCCAGGAGCCTGTAGGAAAGAACGCCCTCCCTGGCGTCACGGGCGTCCCCGCCGCGGTCGCCGCCCTCCCCTCCCCCCGCCCCGGGCGTCCGGCCGGGACCGACCGGGACGGTCTTGTTGAAGACCCGGGCGAGCTTCTGGGCGAGAACCCCCTCGTCTTTCGCGGGGCGTCCCCCGACCAGGGCCAGGTAGACCTTTTTCAACTCCCTGTCCCGAAACTGGGCGGCTATCCGGCCCGCCGCCTTGGAGGTCCTGGCCAGCGCGGTCACCCCGCCCACGGGCAGGTCCAGGCGGTGGCAGAGGCCGACGAAGGGCCTGCCGGGGGAGGGCCTGGCGGCGGCCACCCGCGCCCTGGCCCACTCCAGAACGTCCCCGCGGCCGCTGCCGTCGGCCTGGGACAGCCAGCCGGCCGGCTTGAAAACTAGCATTATCTGCCTGTCCTCATATATAATGAGCGGCGCGTCCAAGTTAATCTCCCCGGTTAGACAGACGCTTTTTGTTTTGGCGCAATTAATTAGTTTAAATGATAACGTTTCGAATAAAAACAGACTAATTTTTATTAAAAGCTGGTAAATATAACCTGATTAGTATAAAATTACCATGTTTGGTTTGAGGCCTGAGGCCGTCGCCGGACGCCCGCCGGACATCCCGCAAGCGCCTCCGGGCCTCCCCGGCCGGCCGATTATAACACGGCGGGCCGAAGCGGGCTAAACGAGCCTGGCTTGTCCCGGCTTTGTCCGGCGTAATTTCATTCCGCCCGGCCCGGCCCGACCAAACCCGGCCCGGACCGTCCGGGCCCGTTCGCGGACGAGGGCCCGAAAACGCCCCGGCCTCCGGAACAACGGAAGCCCCCTCTTTCCCCTTTTCTTCCCTCGTCACCCGCGCCATTTTTTTCACCACGCGGCGGAAAGGCGGAGCCCGATGGATTATCTGACGCGCAGGGTCGACTCCGAGGCGGCCGCGCTGATCATCTCCGAGTTTTTGAAGGCCGGCCTGGCCCTGGAGCCCCTGGAGCTGGAGCGTTTCTTCTGGCTGGACCAGACTTTAAGAAGGCTTAACGAGAAGCTGGACCTGACCAGGATTGACGACCCCCGGGCCATCGTCGTCAAGCACTACGTCGACTCGGCCCTGGCGGCCAACCTGATCGAGCCCAAGGGAACGCTGATGGACCTGGGCTCGGGGGCCGGCTTTCCGGGGCTGCCCATGGCCATCATGAGGCCGGACTGGCAGATAGTGCTGGCCGAGCCCCGGCGCAAGAGGCTGGAGTTTCTGGAGGAGGTCGTCGATCTGCTGGGTCTCCAGAACGTCGAGATCTACCCCCACAAGGTGACGGCCAATTATTCCGGGCAGGCCGAGAACATCATCGCCCGGGACTTCGGGCCGGCCGCGGCGATCGTCGCCCTGGGGGCCGCCGTCCTCCCCCGGGGGGGCAGGCTATACCTGATGAAGGGCCAGGCCGTCGCCGCCGAGCTGGCCGAGGCCGCCGCCACGCCCGCCTGGCGGGAGTTCGGGGACATCACCGAGAGCTCCTACGTCCTGGGGGCCGAGAAGATTCCCCGCCGCCTGGTGACCATGGTCAGGGGCGGGACGGCCAGCGAGATGCCGCTGAAGCCCAGGCGCAGGATCATCGAGATCGCCAGCACCGTCAACCCCCGCTTCAAGGCCTGGATGAAGCTCCTGGAGGGCCGCAACATCAAAAGGTCGGGGGAGGCCGTGGCCTCGGGCGAGAAGATCGTCAGGGACCTCCTGGCTAGAAACCCCGGCGACGTCAGGGCCCTGCTGGCCGTCAAAAAGTCCGACTTCGCCGGTCTCGAAGTCCCCGAGGAGGCCGAGATATTTTTGCTGCGCCCCGAGATCTTCCCCCACCTGGACCTTTTCGGGACGGGCCCGCCGCTTCTGGTCGTCGCCGCCCCCGTCCCGCCCATGTGGGGCCCGGACGAGCCGAGCGAGGGCGTCAGGCTCTTCGTGCCCTTCCAGGACCCCGCCAACGTGGGTGCCGTCATCCGCAGCGCCGCCGCCTTCGACGCCGAGATAGTGCTCCTGCGCGAGGCCGCCAACCCCTTCCACCCCAAGGCGCTCAGGGCCTCGGGGCCCGCCGTCTACCAGACCAAGCTCCGGAGCGGGCCGTCGCTGGCCGAGCTGGCCGAGATCCCGAACTTATGGGCCCTCTCGCCCGCGGGACGCAGCATCTACGATTTCCAGCCCGACGGCCCCGTCGGCCTCGTCCTGGGGCTGGAGGGTCCCGGGCTGGACGGGCACTTCCCCCCGGAGAGGCGGCTGACCATCCCCATGAGGACCGGCGTCGAGTCCCTGAACGCCGCCGTGGCCGCCTCGGTGGCCATGGCCCTGCTGGCCAGGAACAAGGCCTGAAAGACGGGGCGGCCGCGGGGACTAAAAAACGGGGCGGCCGCGGGTCCTTTAATTAAATAAGTTGCATTCTTATTTGATCTATTTATATATTGTTTGGGATAAGTTATACTATGAATATTATCATTAAATTATTAGAAGCAATAGAATTCTAATTATAAATGTTTATATAAATTTCTCAATTAAAAATTTATTTTTCTAATAAAGTAGCAAAAGGCGGGAAAAAGTCCCCAAGGAGACTTTCACCCGCCTTTTTTTTGAGCCTTTTGACGGACTCCGGTTTTTGGGCCGGGGCCGCCGCCGGGCTTACCCGAAGATGTCGAGCTTGGTGCCGACGCCGGTCAGCAGGGCCACAGCTAATAGCGCGGTCTGCTGCTGCTGCACGGCCATCTGCTGTCTCGCAGCGACTTCGATGGTTTTCATGACCAGCTCGGTCTGAGCCTTCTGGCTGTCCATCAGAGTCTGAACCAAATTGCCGGCCAGGCTTTGATGGCCCGTGGCGTTGATGTTCATGGCTGCCCTCCTTGGTTGGAATATCGGCCTCGTGCCTGAGGCCTTCTGATCCAACTATCTTATCGGCAGCATGGAAGAAGGACTTTAAGGAAAAATGTATATTTTTGTGAAGTTTTTGCCCAACTTTTCGCCCCCGGCCGGCCGGCTTAAACATGCCCCGGCCGTAAAGGTTCCCTTGGCCCGTCTCAATCCTCCTCGAAGTCCGGCTCGTAGCCGTTGGGATTTACTAGTATCCTGAGAAGTTTGCCCGGTTTGAAGACGGGCATCTTCTTGGATTTGACCTCGATGGCCTGGCCGCTCTTCGGATTGCGCCCGGTGTAGCCGTGGTAGCTCCGCACGGAGAAAGAGCCGAAACCCCGTATCTCGGCCCGCTCGCCTCGACAAAGGCCGTCGACGATGGTGTTGAAAAAGGCGTCCACCACCGCCTCGGCCTCCTTGAGATTTATTTGATTGGAACTGGCCAGTTCCATAATTAAATCGGACTTGTTCACAAGCACCTCGCAGTGACCTTAGAGGAGCTCCGGCCCCTCGCCGTTAAACTACTGGTTAGTCTGTTCCGCGGCATCCCGAGACCAGGGAAGCCGGCTCCCCTAAGCGGCCGAAATTCATCAATTTGGCGGGGCCAAAAATGAATTGAGAAACATGGCCCGCACAAAATGGCCGACCATGGTAATTTATATCATTTTTGGAGTTTCTCTGTCAATAAAAATTAAAATTTTCGCTAACATCTGAAATATCACCGTCAAAATATGTAGTTAAAACAAGAATTAAGCCCGACAGTCTTTTCTAAAACCTTGATAATTAGCTCATTGCTCACCTAAATATAGAGATTTATAATGATTTATTTCGCAGTTGCGGGAGTCATCCAGCGCTCCCCCGGACCCGGGGAGCCCGCGGGAGGGCCGGCTCCAAGCCAAAAACACGCCCGGCCGCGCAATGTCGCCGACGGAGCCTGCACCCGCCGTCAAGTTGGCGGTAAAAGTCGGAATAAACGAATATTTCGACCCATGGCGGACGCCTTTGACCGACATGAGGCCGCGACCGCCGGGAACGGGGCTGCCGGGCTCCCTGACGCGACCGGGTTTTTCCCGCGGCAAGGCCGCCTTTTTTGACCAGGAGGGCCCACGGCGGGCTGCGAGCGGCGGTCGCGGGGCCGTTTGAATCCGGGGGGGGCGGGGGATTTTAAGTCCGGGGAAAAGCGACGGGGGAACTTTTAATTCCGGAGGCGACATGGAGGCGATGGTGAGGGCGGCGTGGAAAAGCGGCGGGGATGGCAAAGAGGGAATTTTTAATTCAAAAAGGCGAAGGCAGGAAGAGGCGGACATTTAAATCATGGAAGTGACTGGGAAATTTAAAAATTTCAGTCGGGACTGTTTTTTTTAAACCGGCAGGAACGGGGGCTGCCGATTGGCCCGGGGGAAGGACGGAATTGCTAAGACCGCGGACGGACTATCTATTTCGAGGCGGCGAGGCGGGCGTCGCCGGCGCGGACGGATCATGCTGAAAGTCGGACCAGTCCCGACTTGCGGTCTGACAATTGTTTCTTTTTGCGTTTCTGTTTGACAAGGAATTCCAAAAGATCTACAATTTAAAAAGGTTACAACTAAGACTTTTTTGAATATAACTTTGCCACTGTCATGCCATTTAATTCAAACAATATTTTACCACTTAATTCATTTTTCATATATTTTAAAAATTTAAAGTCAACTGCAAACAATAATATGAGACTATTGATTAACATATTAGCTAATAACTAAATATAATGATAATATTATTGACAAATATAATAATTTTGAACTACAATACTATAATTAGTAAATTACACAACGATAGTCAATTATAAAATTGACTATATAAAACTATTATCTTTTAAAAATTATAAAGTGTTTTTTTTCGTCGATTTATGATATCATATTTTTCTTAACGGATCTTTGCCTCAAGCGTGCTGACTAAGGTAAGAAAAAATGACAGTCTTCTACATTAATCCGGTCAACTTAATCCAAACCATGACCATGGCCTTGGATCTGGCGGTCGACGGGGTGAGCCTGCACCAAAAGCGCACGGCGGTCATCTGCAGCCATCTGTGCGAGCACCTGGGCCTGGACATCGGCGAGGTGCACACGCTTTTGAGCGCCGCCCTGATGCACGACA
Organism: Deltaproteobacteria bacterium; assembly: GCA_031264015.1. Lineage (GTDB taxonomy): Bacteria > Desulfobacterota > Desulfarculia > Adiutricales > Adiutricaceae > JAIRNQ01. The sequence continues at coordinate 6,645 of JAISET010000236.1, forward strand.
TCGGGGCCGCCTCCAACACCGAGGAGAGACGGAAGATAGCGGACCCGAGGCTGGACATGCGCAGGCAGGAGATCTTCGAGCACGCCGAGCTGGGCTACAACCTGCTCCGGGACGCCGACTTCTTCCAAAACGACGCCGTGGCCATCCGCCACCACCACGACAACTGGGACGGCGGCAACCCCTCCGGTCTCAGCGGGGCGAACATCCCCCTGCTGGCCAGGGTCATCCACCTGGCCGACAGGGTGGAGCTGTCCATCAGCAAGACCGGCCCCATGCTGCACAACTGCCAGCGGGTTCAGAACTACGTGAGGGAAAGAAGCGGCGCGAACTTCGACCCCGGCCTGGTCGACGTCTTCCTCAAGGCCTCCGCCAAGGAGTGCTTCTGGCTGGACCTCATCTCCCCCGACCATGCGGAGATCCTCACGTCAAAAATATCCATGGGCATAACCCCCTTCTCCATAGACGACATGCTGCGGGTGGCCGAGATCTTCGCCACCATCATCGACAGAATGAGCCGCTTCACGGCCACCCACTCCAGAAGCGTCTCCGGGGTGGCCGTCTTTCTGGCCAAGTGGAACGGCTTCTCCCAGAACGAGATATTCATGATGCGCATAGCGGGCCTGCTCCACGACCTGGGCAAGCTGGCCATCCCCAACTTTATTTTGGAGAAGCCCGGCCCGCTGACCGTCGAGGAGCAGCTGATCGTCCGGCAGCACACCTACTTCACCTACCTCACCCTGAGCCAGATCAACCAGCTCCAGACCGTGGCCGAGTGGGCCGCCTGGCACCACGAGACCATGGACGGCAACGGCTACCCCTTCGGCCTCGCCGAGCCCTCCCTCTCCCTGGGGGCGAGGATAATGGCCGTGGCGGACATCTTCGTCGCCCTGGACGAGAACAGGCCCTACCGCAAGAAGCTCCCCAAGGAGACCATCCAACGGATCATGAAGGGCATGGTGGACAACCGCAAGATCTCAGGCCGGATCGTCGAGTCGCTGTTCGACAACTTTTCCGAGGCCGAGCTGGTCGTGCAGACCATGGAGCTCTGGGCCATGACCAACCAGGTCGTCTACCAGGACCACGACCAGACCCTGTTCGAGCGCGGCCTGGCCGCCTCGGCCGAAAAGTTCCAGGAGACAGCCGGGAACCACGGCGGGAAAGCGGAGGCGAAGGCGGAGGAAAAGGCGGAGGAAAAGGCGGGGGAGACGGTCAAAGCGGACGGGGAGACGGAGGAGACTTCACAAGAGACGGCGAGAGCGGCCGGCGAGGAGGCGGGAGAGACGACCGGAGAAATTGTCCCCGCGGACGGGACGGAGGAAAAAAAACTAAAGGAAATCTGACGGACGGGCCGGACGCCGCCCCCGGAAACATCGGCGTCGCCTCGCGCGGGGCGCCGGGGGAACAAAACACGCCGGCCCCGGGTCCTCGAAAGGCCAGAGAAGCAAGGGCGACAAACTAAATTAAATCAAATCAAATCAAGTCAAATCAAATCAAATTAAATTAAACGAGATCAAATGAAACTAAATCCGGCAAGGCCGGGCCGGACAGAGCCCGGCCGGGTCGGATTTTTTTAAAGGGGGTTCAGGACGGCCCTGACATTTCGGACGAATCGACTGGCAGGCGCGACGTCTTTTTCCCAGGGACGCCGATAGACCAGACTCACCTCCCCCTCCCCGGCGGTCGTCGCCGCGAACTCCCAAAGATAAAAACCGCCCGCCCCGACCCTGGAGGCCCCCTCGGCCGAGGGCTCGTATTTGGGCTCGCCGACCTGGCTCAAAAAAGGCGGCATATTTTCAATCTCCCAGGAAAACCCTGTGGCGGGGTTGCCGGGCAGCTCCAGGGAAAAGGGCTCGCCGACGACGATCTCGTAGACCGGCAGGACAGTCTCGTCGGCTACTTCCAAGGCGTTCAGTTCGGCGTCGCCTCCAGGAGAGGAGCCGGCGGCGAAGGCGGCGAACGGGAGGACGACAAAGGCCAGAAGAGCCGCCAACCCGCAAAAAAACAGCCGAAATCCCCCTGCTGACAGTTCAACTCTAAAAATGGACATGACGCACCGCCTTTAAGAATAAGAAGAGACAGGACAAACAAGGCAAACAAAGCGAGCAAGGCAAACAATGCGAAAAATGCGAACAAGGCGAACAATGTGAACAATGTGAACAATGTGAACAATGTGAACAATGTGAACAATGTGAACAATGTGAACAATGTGAACAATGTGAACAATGTGAACAATGTGAACAATGTGAACAATGTG
>JAISET010000037.1 GCA_031264015.1 Deltaproteobacteria bacterium
GCGCTTCTGGCCAAAGACAGCCAGAGGATGACCGAAATCATCGAGGCTGTCTTTATCGGCCTGGCGGCCCGGCACCACCGAAACGAAGAGTCATTTTATCACAGTGTTCTGTATGGTTACTGCCGTAATTTTAGTTCTCTGGTCTTGACAGAGGCGCCGGGATCAATTGGAACTCCTGACACGTTCATCCTCTTGGATAATGGGACATATGTGGTAATTGAGCTTAAATACGGCGGCGACGCGGCTGCTTCGAGCCGGAAATCCAATCTAAAAAAACTGGCTTTAAAGGCCATTTCCGCCATTGATTCCAAAAGTTACTTATCCGCTTATATGGCCAGGGCCAAACAAAAAATATTTAAAATCGGTCTGGGCGTGTCCTTTAAGGGAAAATGTTTGGCCATAGTAGAAGAATTTGACAGAAAACAGAGCCAATAAACCATTTTGCGGCCCATCAGCCCGCCGCCGTATTCTGCTTCAGAGATAAGAAGTCAGTCCTTCATTGAAATAAAAATTCCCTTTGTCGATTTATTTTGAACCTCCCTTGACCGAGCCGGAACGGATTCCTGACGACGGATTAATCCGGGCATAAACGGAACCCAAGGAACTCGTCGGCCAAAATTAGAATTGCGGCAAAGTAAGCATGAAGGTTGAATTTTTCGGATTATCGTAGAATAATGGCGACAAGCGGCCCCGTTTGTCCGCCGGGGGCAAATTAAAGACCCCCGCGCCGGGCCGGGCCGGCGACGACGGCCCGGGGCGGCGCCCCGCCCGGCGGCCGGGACTGGCGGCCGCCCGCCGTCAGATAATTTGCGTCGGCCCCGGGAGAAAAGGGCCGGCTGGCCGCCGTCGGGCCGAGGCCCCGGGGCGGCCCGTATGTCCGCCGACATTCCCCGGGCCCAAACAGTCGTCTTATGGCCAGGAGTTTGGACCCATCCACCAACAAGGCGGCCCTTCGGCTGCGAGAAGAGGTATTATATGTACATATCCGATGTTCTAGCCAGGGAGATTTTGGACTCGCGCGGCAATCCGACCGTCGAGGTGGAGGTCGTTTTAAAGAGCGGGCTGATGGGCAAGGCGGCCGTGCCCTCCGGGGCCTCCACGGGCAGGCACGAGGCCCTGGAGCTCCGGGACAAGGACCCCAAGCGCTACGGCGGCAAGGGGGTCCTGAAGGCGGTGCGGAACGTCAACGAGATCATCGCGCCCGAGCTCCTGGGCCAGAACTCCCACAACCAGGTGGCCGTCGACAAGATCATGCTGGAGCTGGACGGGACCCCCAACAAGTCCAAGCTCGGGGCCAACGCCATCCTGGGCGTCTCCATGGCCGTGGCCGCCGCCGCCGCCGAGGACTCCAACCTGCCCCTCTACCAGTACCTGGGCGGGGCCGGGGCCAGGCAGCTGCCCCGCCCGATGATGAACATCGTCAACGGGGGCGCCCACGCCAGCAACAACGTCGACTTTCAGGAGTTCATGATCATGCCCCTCTTCGGCGACACCTTCGCCGAGGCTTTGCGCTGCGGGGCCGAGGTCTTCCACAGCCTGAAGAAGATCCTCCACGACTCCGGCCAGAGCACGGCCGTGGGCGACGAGGGCGGGTTCGCCCCCAATTTTGAGGACAACGAGGCCGCCCTCGACGCCATCGTCAAGGCCATCAAGGGGGCCGGCTACAAGCCCGGGACCGACGTGGTCATCTGTCTCGACGCCGCCGCCTCGGAGTTCTACAAGGCCGACAAGAAGAAGTACGTCTTCTCCAAGTCCGACAAGTCCTCCCGCACGGCCGCCGAGATGGTCAAGCTCTACGCCGGCTGGCTGAAGAAGTACCCCATCAGGAGCATCGAGGACGGCCTGGCCGAGGACGACTGGGCCGGCTGGGCCAAGCTCACCGCCGAGCTGGGCGGGGTCTGCCAGCTGGTCGGCGACGACATCTTCGTCACCAACACGGAGCGCCTGGCCAAGGGCATCGAGGAGAAGTGCGGCAACTCCATCCTCATCAAGGTCAACCAGATCGGCACGGTCACCGAGACCCTGGCCGCCATCGAGATGGCCCACAAGGCCGGCTACACCGCCGTCATCTCCCACCGCTCCGGCGAGACCGAGGACACCTTCATCGCCGACCTGGCCGTGGCCACCAACGCCGGCCAGATCAAGACCGGCAGCCTCTCCCGCAGCGAGCGCGTCGCCAAGTACAACCAGCTCCTGCGCATCGAGGAGGGCCTCGAGGGCGCCTCGGTCATCAGGAGGCCGTTCTAGCCAAGCCGGCCCCCCGGCCCGCCGCGCCGGACGGCCTCCTGAGAAGAGTCTTTTCAGCAGGACTCAAAGCATGAAAAAAACTGTCGGGTGAAAAAGGCGCCGCGCCCCGGTTAGCGTCCGGGGGCGGCGCCTTTAATATTAATCGGACGCTTTCCAGGGAAAAATTTTTCTTTTGGCCGCGCCCCATGTCCGGCGCCGCTCAATGTCGCGGGGCCGGCAGTTCGCGCCTGAGCGGCGGAAAGTCGCCGGCCTCAGGCGCCCGGCTGCTGCTGGGCCATGGGGGCGGCCTGCAGGATGGCCTTGGGGTCGATGCGCTGCTCGGAGATGGACTTGACCAGTCTCGCGGCCTTGTCCGGGGTGACCATGGCCAGGATCTTGCCGGCGTTGCTGCCGGGCATGGCCGAGAGGATGGAGACGGCCACCAGGTCGTCCATGCTGCTGATCAAGACGCCGGCCTGCTCGGGCTTCATGCTCTTGAAGGCGGCGACCAGGTGCTCGATGCGGGCGTCTTTCAACTGCTCGTCCTCCTGCCGCTGCTGCTCCCGGACCGCCTTCTGCTCGTCCAGGATGGCCTGGTTGCGGGCGACGAGGGCCTCCGTCTCGGTTTTGGCGCGCTCGGACAGGGTCAGCTTGGAGTCGAGGCCGGCCTGCAGGTTCTTGAGGGCCTCCTCCCTGGTGTCCAGCATGGCCGCCCTGCGGTTGAGCTCGAACTCCCGGCGGGAGAGCTCCTCCTCGCGGGCGTTGGACTGGCTGGCGGCGTTGGGGGCCAGGGGCGGGTTGGCGGGCCTGGCGGCGGCCGGGGCGGCGGATCCGTTGGCGGCGGAGGCGGCCTTGGCTGAGGGCGGCCTCTGGGGGCGGGTCAGGTCCTCGTCCCCCGGGGCCAGGGGGATGGCGGGGTCGGCGGCGGCGGCCAGCGCGGCGCTCCCGGTCAGAGACGCCGCGCCCATGAGCAAGGAGCTCATCCCCGCGCCCGAGGCGGCCAGGGAGGCCGGGGCGGTCATGGCGGCCGAGGCCGAGGCGGCGGCGGCGGAGGCGGAGACGGCCGAGGCGGACAGAAGGGCGGGGCCAGCGGCGGCGGCGTCGGCCATGACGGCGGCGTCGGCCACGGCCGAGAGGGCGGCGGCCCCGGAGGACACCGCCTCGGCGGCCGGCGCGGGGGAGGCCTCGGCCGGCGGCGAAGTCTGCAAAATGGCCAGGGGGTTGTCGGAGGCGAGAAAGAAGCCGGAGACGACCAGGCGGGCGGCCAGGCCGAAGAGGGCCACCAGCAGCAGGGCCCTGAGGGCGAGGCCGCCCAGAGACGTTTTTTTCCCGGGGGAGGCGTCGTTGTCGGGCCCGACGGGCAGACCCTCGGTCAGGGCGGGCCCGGGCAGGCTGTCGAGGCCCGGGGGCTCCATGGCGGCCGCGGTCCGGGCGGGCCTGCCGGCCGGGGCGGGCCTGGCCGCGGAGGCGCGGGCTCCCGGCATGGGCGGCGTTCCGCGGGTCGCTCCCGGGGTCGTTCCGTGGCCGGGGACGGGCCTAGGCCTCGCGGCGGTCTTCACGGTGGTCTGCGTTGCCGGCATCTGTCGCCTCCAGGCTGCGTCTGGCTTTGGAGAGGGCGGCCAGCTCCTCCATGCTGTTCTGCTCTTCCTGGAGCCGCTCCGTCCGCCAGGCGTCGTGTTGCTTGTCCTTAAACTTTTCCATCACCCGTCGGTCGACGACGGCCTTGCGCAGGGCCAGCCTCTCTTTGGCCTCCTCCCTGCGCGAGAGGGCCAGGAGCTCCAGGAGCTTTTTGATCTCTTTTCTGACCTTCTCCTGGTAGCCGCTGTACATCGAGAGAAGCGGGCCGCTCAGTTTTCCGGCCCTGCCCAGCTCGCCGATCTCGTCGGCCATCTTGGCCAGCTTCAGGTGCAGGGCCGTGATCTGGCCCTCGATCTCCATGATGCTGGCCAGCCTCCTGGCGAGCTTGACGGCGGCCTCCTCCTCGGCTCTTTTGCGGAGGCTGATCATGAACTGGAGTCTGAACTTGAAGGCGGCCATGGCTGCTCCGGGCGGGGACCGCGGGGCGCGGCCCGTTTCGTCTGCCGGGCCCCGTTCCTTGTCCGGGGCCCGCTGCCAGGGGTGTTGCAATAACCGGGCCACTAAATTGCCGCGAGGCCGCCGACCGCCCGCGGGGCCCCCGGGGGCGGGGACGGCGCGGACGGGGCGGGGGGGCGGCGGGGGCCGCTTTTCAGGGACGCCCGCCTTACTGCCGGTAGTCGCCCTGGCGTTCCTGCTCGAGCCGGCTGTTGAGCTCCCGCAGCTGGTCCGCCCTCTCGTCGGCCGCGGCGGCGGCGCCCCTGGCCTGGCCGATGGGCACGGCGGGGTTCAGCAGGGGGTTCGGCGGGGCGCCGCCGACGGGCTGGAGGACGGAGCCGCCGGGGGAGGCCGTCGGGACCCGGGGCTCCGGGGAGCCGGAGCTGAAGAAGACAAAGTAGGCGAGCGCGGCCAGCAGGAAGCCCGCCGCCCCGGCGACGAGAAGCAGCCTGCCTTTGGAGCCGCCCTCCCCGGCGTCGAAGGAGGCCTGGACGGGGGGCGGCGGCCTGCGGCCCTCCCGGAAGTTGTAGCCGCATTTCTCGCAGGTCGTCGGGGCCGGCAGGGCGACCGCCTCCCCGCAGCCGGGGCAGCGAATGGTGGCCGGTGGTCTCGGGGTGTTCTCAGCCATGGTCCTCCCTTGGTTTCCGGCGGCGTCGGGCCGGTCGGCGGTTCGGGCGGTGGTTCGGGGACCCGGGGGTCGGGGGCCGGGGGCCGGGGGCCGGACGGGCCGCCGGCCGGGGCTGCGGCCCGGCGCCGAGGACGCCCCGGAGGCGTTTAATCATGGCGGGCCGGGGCC